>JARLFY010000027.1 GCA_031296325.1 Acidobacteriaceae bacterium
CCCGTCGCAAACCAACGTGTATATGTCCATACCGCCTACCGTGAAGTGAGGAGATACCATCCCCCGACGCGCCCCGCCGCCGCCTGCGCGCCCCCCCCCCCCCCCCCCCCCCCCCCCCCCCCCCCCCCGCCCCCCCCCCCCCCCCCCCCCCCCCCCCCCCCCCCCCCCCCCCCCCCCCCCCCCGCAAACCCAAACAAAAACAGGCAACAACAACAGCAGCGTCGCAAAGCAACGTGTATATGTCGATACGGCCTAGCGTTTAGTGAGGTGATACATTGCTCCGATGCTGAAGGTCTGCGGGTGGTAGAAGCCGAAGTTGTACCCATAGTAGGAGTAGCTGTAATCGACGAGCGCATCGAAGCGAGAGGTGATCTGTCGGGTCACTCCGGCCTGCGCTCCGACGAGGTTGTCGGTGATGCTGCGTGTGACCGGATCGTGGTAGCGCGCGAAGCCAAGATTGCCCTGCACGTAGGGGGAGAGCTTGTAGAAGCGAGGGGCCAGCGTGAGGCGTGGGCCAATGGTGACGGCGTCGTACATCTCTCCCGCAGTAAAGCCAGGGATCGGCGGGTTCGCCTGCGAGTTGTTGTAGACGAAGTCGCCCTGAAGGTCGGCGGAGAGCGTGATACGGCTGTGCCAGGTCTTCCCCAGATCGACCAGAATTCCCGCCGAGCCTCCTTCGAGGAAGTCGGTGTAGGGACCGTTGTTAAGATAGTTTGCCGAGGCCGCGCCGTATAGAGCGATCTGCGCCTGCGCCGATCTGCCCTGTCCCAACAATGCAACGAAGATCAGTAGTACCAGCCAGCTTGCCTGCTTCATCAAACCTCCTCGAACGCCTCGCTATGGTTGTGCCTCTTGAAAGGCGTTTTGCTTGCCCTGTTTGCCGCAGTGTGTGCCGTTGCCGAACGAACAAAGAGCAGATTCCTCCGCTTCGCTGCGGAATGACAAATGAATCGGTCCACAGTACTTCAGAAACTGTTCTAGTAGAAGACTGTGAGCGAGAACTGCATCTTGCGGCCGTTGGTTGAGGTGTTGTTATTGTTGCCGTAGGTGGACAGAATTCGACCGAACGACGTCTCGGTTGTCCCCGGAATCACGGGATAGGTTCCAGCGGTGCTGGTGCCATTTTCGCAAGAGGTGCCAGGGCTGGTGGTGGTACTGATCGACGTCGAAGAGCAGGCAAACTGCGCACTCGGGTTGGCGAGGTTAGGAGTGTTGAAGACGTTGAACGCCTCGGCCCGGACGTTCAGTCGCATTCCCCTGCGCAGATTTGCCAGAGGAAATTCGCGAGCCAGAGCCATGTCGGTCATGATGTATCCCGGCCCGATAAAGGCGTTGCGAGAGACGTTGCTGAAGGTTCCAATCTTCGGATAGGTGAAGGCGTCGATGTTGAAGTATTTGTCTACCTTGTCTGCGCGGTGCCGGCTCGCTGGCAACAGCGGATTTGCTCCGGCAACGATCGCCGCCCGTTGATGGCTCTCCCCGACGAGCGCCGTATCGTTGTTGATGGTCACGCTATAGGGACGCCCGGTGTGGGCCAGATACTTTCCACTGAATACCCAATCGTTGACCACTTTACGCAGCGGCGCGTAGCCAGTCGTCATCTTGGGGAAGTGCGCTACCCAGCCCAGCGTCAGAATGTGTTTGGCGTTGTTGTCCGATAGGCCATAGTCCGAGTTGAGGTTGAAGACATCGGGCACGGTGTTGGAGGTCGTCTGGCCGTTGGACTGGATGTCCAGCGAGCGCGAGTAGGTGTAGGACTCGAAGATGGTCAGATACTTTCCGCCGCGCTGAGTGTACTGCTGTTGCAATGCGTTGTAGTTGGAGGTTCCGGCGCTGAGGATGTCCACAATGCCCTGTCCGCCATAGTTGAACGTGGAGTAGCGTAAACGCTGTTTGGTCGAGATTGCGTTGGAGCTAGCGTTGGTGCAATAGACCGAAGGATTCGATTGAAAGTAACCTCCGCTACAGTCGTAGATCGCCGGATTCAGATCGAGTGGAACGGTCAGCTTGCGTGCCATCTTGCTCACGTAGTTGGTCTCCAGAGTTCCGGCGTGTTTGATGTGCCACTGGAATCCGAAGTTCACCGCTTCGACATAGGGCGTGCGGAAGTTTTTGTCCGGGAAGAAGATGGAGTACGGAGCGATGAACTGCGGATTTGCCGGATCGAAGGCTCCGGGAATCTGCTCCACGGTGCCAGTTGACGTCAGCAGCGGAACGGACGCACCGCCGGGAGGTAACAGATTGTTGAGCATGAAGTGATACGGCTCGCCCACGCCGATGACGTTGGCGTTGACGGCATCGAAGAAGATGCCAAAGCCTCCACGGATCAGCAGGTTGCCCGCTCCCGTTGTGTCATAGGCAAAGCCCACGCGCGGAGCGATTCCGTGAAAGTCGGTAGGAACCAGCGAGGGCAGAACTCCCTTGTCTCCGGGAAAGCCGAGGCCGCCGGGAGCCGAGGGGAAGACTGTCGACTGGATTCCGGGAACGAAGGTCGCAGATTGCCCATGTGGCTCGAACCACTGGAAGGGGAGTTCGTAGCGCAGTCCGTAGTTGAGCGTCATCTTTGGAGTTGCGCGCCAGTCGTCCTGAATGTAGGTGAAGACGCTGTGCTGAATTCCGCCCTGGATCAGCCGGTTCTGGGCTTGAATCGAGTTCGCCAGCCCCATCATGCCGTCCGCAATACTGACTCCGGTAAACGTTGTGCTGAACGAGAGTTCTCCCGGATTATCGGCACGCTGTAGGTACTGTAGACGCAGAAACTGGAAGCCGCCCTTGATGCTGTGATTGCCCTTGGTCCAGGAGAGAGCTTCATTCAACTCGACGTTCTCGTTGATGTGATCCTGATAGCCCTGCGAGGTGCTTCCCAGCGCAAAGGCGTTGGAGAAGTTGAACATCGGCATGGTGGGAATTCCGGGTACAACCAGATTGCCGCCAAAGTCGTTCAGTGTATGGTGATCCGTCGGGTTCTGCTTGCTCTCGAAGCGCTTGTAACCAACGCGCATGACGTTCACCATATTCGGCGTCATGACCCACGTCCAGCCCACGTTGCCGAAGTTGCTCAGCGAACTACTGTTCAGCATTCCATAGGTAGCCACACCGGTCGAAGAGCTGTTGACTCCCGGAACGGTTACTGCAGTCGAGTGAATCAGGTTGTAGCGTGCATCGAAGCTATGATGCGGATTGAATATGTAGTCCATGCGTACCAGAGCGTTCTGATCGGTGGTCGGAGCCGGGGAGGTGGTCTCCGCGATCAAGCCGTTGTCGGAGTTCTGTTGCGCTGGGGCGTAGGTGTTCATCACATTCAGCATCACCGGATTCAGGCACTGCACTGGAATCTCGGCGTTGGGCATGTAGGTCGGCTGAATCTTGGTCGGATTGCTTCCGTAAGGGGTTCCCGCTGCATACACCGCAGCCTGATTCAGAAGCGCGATGCATGGCGATTGTCCAGAGCCGCCGGCCTGCTGCCATGCCGCGTTCAACATACTCGTAGCATTGGAAATCGTTGCTCCGTTGCTGTTTCCGGTCACGTCCAGCGGGTTGACGAACTTGCCCAGACCCGCAGTCGCGGTGGTTACATCCGCCGCAAAGCTGGCGCAATTCATTCCGGAAAACGGCCCCGGAGTGGTGCATGGTCTTGGCGTGACCCCATCGGGTTGCAGGCCACGCTCGGCATAGCCGATGGGAAAGATTGCGCCGGAGGTCTGCAGGCGACCGATCAGATCCTGAAACGCTCCGAAGACGAAGAGCTTGTCTTTGACGATCGGCGCACCGATGGTGAATCCCCACTGGTCGATATTGTCCTTCGGGTTCACCTTGGAGAGGTAGTCCGCTGCGTTGAAGTACGAGTTCTCGATATAGTCCCAGACCGCGCCGTGGATGGAGTTCGATCCAGACCGGGTAACCACATTGAAGACCGATCCTGCGTTGCGCCCGTACTCCGCCTTGTAGTTGTTCAGCAGAACCGAGACCTCCTGTAGCGCGTTTGGCGGAGGATAGTTGATGCCCGTGTTGTAGAACAGGTTGTTCCACATCAGTCCGTCGAAGAGCATCAGGTTCTGCGTGTTGCGCGAACCCGATGCGCTGTAGGTTGGGCCTGAGGTATCGCCGGTGGTGGTGGTCGGTGCGGTCACATCCACCACGCCGGGAAGCAGCGCGGAGAGTGCCACTGCGTTGTGTCCGTCGATGGGCAGGTCTTCGATCAATTTGGTATCGATCAGCGTTCCCAGCGTGGGAGAGTTGGCGTCGATGGCCGAGCTGCTACTGTCCGTCACCGTTACCGTCTGGGTTGACGGGCCTACCTGCAGGATCACCAGTTCTTTAATATTCGAGTTGGCATCGACCACAATGTTGGTCAGCAACTGCGATTCAAATTGCGGCGAACTCACCGTCAGGGTATAGACGCCGATCGGCAACTGCGACACCGTATACTCGCCCGCACCGTTGCTCGTCACCGTACGCGATACGCCGTGCGTTGCATCGGCGACGACAACGCTTGCGCCCGGAATCACCGCGCCGGTCGGATCCTGCACGCTGCCGAAGATGGTTCCGGTATTCTGCGCGCTGGCCCGCTGCGAACCCAGCAACATTATGACAAAGAGCAGTGCTCCGGCGACCCACCGCAGAGAGCTTGCCAGATTAGCAGCTACGCCGCGTTTGCTTGCTGTTGCGCCCTTGTCGACTGCGACGTCAACCTGCGGGTATACGAGAGATCGGATGCTATCCATGCCTGCTCCATCGAATTTAAACGCTCCCCTGACACAAGGAATCATTTAAAGACGCGATGAGATTGTTTGAAAATACTGGTCTGACCACGACAGTCGGGAGAAGTATGCCTATTTTGTAATGCGACTGTCAAGCTGAATTGTTCTCGACAAAACCATCTAAATTTATCTACGCAATCGCGTTTATATTCCGGTTGACAGCTCTATATTGGGAAGGATATATTTCGGGCGGTTCGCTGCTATTACGCCTTGTCGCATGTAAGTGGTCTTACCTTGCCTCTTCTCCATACGATTGTGTCAGGCAGTCAGCCGCCCAGCCAAGGGGTCGTTTTCAAGGGGTCTCACCAGATATTCCGCTTCAAGTTCTGATTCAACGGAGAGTTGCACAATGATAGTCAAGGGAAACCAAGCCAGCAGGTTCAGCCTATTCACCGCCAGTCTCGTCGTTCTTTTCTGGAGCTTCGGCTCAACCGGCGCACAGGCTCAGGCCCCCTATCTGCTTCCCTATACCATCGGCGTCGTTGCGGGCGGAGGCACGGCGCCGACGGTTGGCGCAGCTTGTGCTGGGGCAACCACGTTCACTGCTGAGGACGCCCTTGGCGACGGCTGTCCAGTGACCTCTTCCTCGGTCGTCATGCAGGGCACTAATATCCACGATGTTGGCGTGGATCCGATCGGCGGCGTTTACATGATCGACATTGGTACCAACACGGTTGTGCGCAGGATCGATCCGCACTCCGGCATCATTAATGTTCTTGCGGGAACGCCGTCTCTGACGACGGTATGCTCCTCGGCCACGGACAAGTATGGAGATGGCTGCCCTGCGAACGACGGCAAGGGCAATGTCGGCGGCGCGTACACCTCGTTGAGCGGATCTTCGCGAGGCATGGCCGTCGCCAAGAACGGCGACGTCTACATCGCCGACTACACCAACTCGCTCATTCACAAGATCAGCGCCTCTACCGGCGTGATGACCGTGGTCGCGGGCTACATTGCGACCGCTGGCCCCAAGAACGGAAGCACCAAAGGATACACCGGAGACGGAGGCCTTGCCACCAGCGCCGAACTCAATAGTCCGCGCGGCGTGGCCGTCGATGCCGCGGGAAACATCTATATTGCCGACTCCGGCAACAACGTGATCCGCATGGTCTCGGCCTCCACGGGGAAGATCAGCACGATTGCTGGTGCGTATCCGGGCAGCAACACCAACGCTCCGGCCACCAGTCCCGCTGGCAGCGCGACCAACGGCGATGGCGGTCCGGCCGCTTCATCCGCCACCACGCTCGACGTTCCCGAGGACGTAGAGATTGATGCCAATGGCAATGTTTTTATCGGCGACTCGACCAATAATCGGGTACGCGTGATCTACGCCGGTGGCACACAGGTCGCGAAGCTGATTGCGTTGACCAATAGCGGGGCAGTCGCGCAGGTCGGCGACATCTACACCGTTGTCGGCACAGTTCCAGCCACGGGGACATACACGGCCGGGAGCATGATGCTGGCCACCAGCCTGACCATCGGCAACCCGCGCAAACTGTCGGTTGATCCCAGCGGCAACCTCTATATTGCAGACAACGGGAACAACGTCATCTGGTTTGTCGATGGCAGCACCGGCTACATGCGCGTCCTCGCTGGAAAATTCGGTGCAACCACAGGCTCAACCTGCACCACAACCGACGCATACGGCGATGGCTGCGCTGCGACTCTTGCGACCCTCAACGCCGCCTCCAATATGGGCGTGGGCCTGGGACCACAGGGAGACGTGTATGTCTCCGACTCCGGCGATGCCCGCCTGCGCAAGGTCGCGCTCAACACCAGTTTCCCTGCGGTCGTCTCGGGCAACTCCGCCACGCAGACGCTGTTCGTTCACTTTGCCGTCGGGGACACTGCGGCAGCAACCACGCCCTACGTCCTCACCGGCAGTTCGGACTTCGCCATCAGCGGCACGCCCTCCTGCACCCTCAACGTCGACACGACGACCGACTGCTCCGTCTCGATCCTCTTTACCCCCACCCGTCCCGGCGTTGACGTCGCCAGTTTTACCGTCAAATCCGCGCTTGGCCTGACCTCGCAGTTTGAACTCAACGGAACCGGAACCGCGTCCTCTGTGGCGCTCGATCCCGGCAATACGACTCTGGTTGCCAGCTCTCTCAGTACGCCAATCAGCAGTGCGTCGAGTGGAATGGTGTCGGGTGGCGCGGGCAATATTTACGTCGCCGACACGGCAAACAATCGCGTCATCAACTACACGACCTCCACGGTAATCGCAGGCACGGGAACCTCCGGCTACTCGGGTGATGGAGCCGCCGCAACCGCCGCAAAGCTCTCCGCGCCCATGGCCGTCGCCGTCACTCCCGACGGAGCGATCTATATTGCCGACACTGGCAATAATGTCATTCGCCGCATCGATCCCATCACCGGCTATATCTCCACCTTCGCAGGAGGGGCGAGTTCGATCTGCGCGTCCAACATTGCGTATGATTCATACGGCGACGGCTGCCCCGCCACGCAATCTATCTTTTCCGCTCCCGCTGGCATCGTCAGCGACTCCATCGGCAATCTTTACGTCTCCGACGCGGGCAACAACCTGATCCGCGAGATCAGCACCTCGGGCTACGTCTTTTTCGTCGCCGGAGGTGCCACAGCTATTTGCCCGCGAGTTAACGACACAAACGGCAACTACCTCTCTGGCTCAACCGACGCATTCGGCGACGGCTGTGCTCCCACTCAGGCCATCTTCAAGTCTCCCACCGCTTTACAACTCGATCTTGCTCGTAACCTCTACATCGCCGACACGGGGAACAACGAGGTTCGCAAGATTACCTTTGCGACAAATCTGGTCAGCGCTGTCGCCGGAACCGGACAGTCTGGCTACTCGGGCAACGGAGGACTGGCCACCGCCGCCCAGGTCAACGCTCCCACCGGCATCGCTCTGGATGCCGCCGCAAACCTCTACATCGCGGATACGGGCAATCACGTCGTCCGCGTGGTCAACGCCTCGGGCGACATCAGCACAGTGGTCGGCACACTCGGATCCAACGGTACAGGCACGGTTCCCGGCATAGCCTCCGGCGTTCTGCTGAACCTGCCAACAGCCGTTGTCTCCTCCGGCATGGGCAAGCTCTCTGTTCTCGATGCCGGAAACAAGCGTGTTCTTTCGGTCGATCGTGGCAGCGTGTCGCTGAACTTCGGTCGTACCAACCTTGGCTACTCCAGCCCCGCCACAGCCATTCAGGAGACCAGCACCGGCTCCTCCACCGCCGCGCTCGGGTACCCACTCTTCAGCTCTACGGGAAGCACCGCCGTCCTGACTTTGACCGGAAGCGGTTCCAGTGGGTGCAGCTCCAGTTCATCGTCGCCGCAGACTCTGGCTCCGGGCGCGTTCTGCAATCTGAGCGCGCAGTTCACTCCCACGGCGCTCGGCGCGCTTAGTGCAACCTACACCGAATCCAACGCCACTACGCTCAACTCTCCATCTCCCTTTGTCGCGCTTGCTGGAACTGGTGCTGTGTTGACCAAGACCACGCTCTCCAGCGCAGTCACAACTCCTGCAACCGGCAGCCCGCAGTACTCGATTCCGTTTGTCGTCACTGCGACCCTGCTGCCTGCGGCCTGCGATCCGACAGCGCCCAACTGCTCGGTCGCTGGCACCATCACCTTCTACGTCGATGGCACTCAGGTCGGATTGCCGGTCGCCGTCAACAATACCAGCACCACCTCCAACAATGTTGTTACCGCTACAGCAACCATCAGCGGGTTGAGCGTCGGCAGCCACGTCGTCAGCGCCGTCTACAGCGGAGACACCTACTACGCCAGTAGCTCGGCCTCTACTCTCACGGTCGCAGTCGCGCAGGGGGCAACTCTTACGGTTGCGACGGCCGCTCCCGCCAGCAGCGCACAGTTCACCAACCTCGTTCTGAGCGCGCATGTCACGTCTGCGACCAGCACGATTCCAACGGGAAGCATTACGTTTTACGCGGGAACCACGCTGCTAGGCAGCAGCAGCATTGACACCTCGACTGGAGTCGCCTCCATTCAGGACGTCTTCGCCACGGACAAGAAGGGCAACATCATAAGCGTTCCGCAGAGCTTCGGCCTGACGGCGGGAGCGTACAACCTCACCGCTGTTTATAGCGGAGACAGCAACTACGCAACCTCCACCTCCGCCGGAGTTTCACTGACGATTACCGCCGACCCGCAGGGCTTTGCCGTCGCCCAGTGCATCACCTATAACACCACCTCCGGGTGTGCGCCGAGTGTCGTCGGCACGGCGCAGGGTTCGACGGCAACCGCAACGGTCTATGTCATCCCGTCGAATACGCTCAACGGAACACTCAGCTTCTCCTGCTCTGGACTGCCCGCCAACTCGGTCTGCACCTTCAGCGCGACAGTCTCTCCGACTCAGGCTGCGGGTTCGACCCTCGTGTTCACCCCGGTAGCGGGATCGTCCGTACCGGGAACCACCATTCCCGGAGCGACCCTCGTAGGCGGAGCCATTGCTGCTCCAGCGCCAGCCTTGCCGCCATCTGTCACCGTCACTCTCTGGACGGATGTCAATCCAAACGTCAACTCTGCGAGTAACACGTCACATAGCAACTCGATGCTGGCCGGTGTTCTTGGATGGCCCATGTTGCTGGGCGGCTTTACTGCGCTTCTTGGCTTCCGCAAGCGTTTGCGCAACTCTCGCCTGTTTGCAGGGCTTGCTCTCTTCGCCCTGCTCGCGGGCAGCGCATCGGTGCTGACCGGATGCACCAGCGCTGTTGGGCCTGTCGGTCTGACTCCGGTGGGCAGCTACACCGTGACGGTCACTGTAACCGGGCCTAACGGTCTGGTGCAAACGACGCCAATCACTCTCACTGTCGGGGCGGGGCTTGCCGGTCAGATGTAGTCTGGTCTCGTCGCTGCGATCATAATTCAGACCCTCAGGCGAGTCGCTGGACAGGGCGACAAGCTATGATGGAAGAGATTGGAGCGACGATGACGACGCAGTACTATTCCGGGCCAACCTATAGCGGCAGATTCATTAGCTTCGTGTTGGCGATGGTTCTGGGCGCGCTTGGGTTCGCACTCTTTATTCATCATGCAACGAAGGGCGCGTCGGGCCGCTTCGTAACGCTTATTACGGGTCGTGCGGCCAGTAATGACAACTCTGCTCCAGCGGTGGCGGAGAGGATTCAGCGGCTCAGTCGTATGGAGACCGTCGTCTACTCGCTGGACGCGGCGGTCGAGGGTGGGCGGATGGTCTCGGCTGACTCCGAGACTCCAACTACGGGACGCATGTTGCTGCTGGTTCATGGCGATTCGAGCGCTGGAATCGATCTTGCGCAGCTCAAGCCCGAGGACGTACGCATCGACTCCGTTACGCATGGCATTCACGTCACACTGCCGCCCGCGCAGCTCTTCGTCACCACGTTGGACACACGGCGGACGAAGATCATGATTCGCTCTACCGGGCTGCTGGTTCCGTCGAATCAGGCTCTGGAGGCGGCGACGCGCGCCAAGGCACAGGATCAGATTCAGCAGACCGCGCTGGCCGAGGGGATTCTCGATTCCGCGCGCAAGAACGCACGGGCCAGCGTCGCCTTGCTGCTCTATTCGCAGGGCTTCGAGCACGTCGACGTCAATTAGCCCGTGCAGGGAAGCGGTGACCTTAATAGGTACATGGGGGCGGATCATTTCGTTCACAATTCCCAAGCCGCTTGCGCTATCATTTTGGCATGAGCTTTCTCACCAGAAATTGCTATTGCAATAGGTCCTCCCGCGATTCCGATCTGGAAGCGAGCGGAGATGTCAGCGCTTCGCAGGGTGAGCATCTTGATGGCTCCTGCGCGGGGCCGGAGTTTTCTGCGGAATCCAATCTACTGAAGACGGTCGGCTGGGTCTCGGCTGCATTCGGGGCGGTGGCGATTGGGCTGATCGTTGGTCGGGAGATTCGCCAGCGGTACAAGTTCAACCGGCGCACGCCCTACGATCTGTATGCCCACTCCGGCGACGAGTTGCCCGACGCGGACTTTCCTGTCGGCATATAAGTAGCGACGCTATGGCGCGGGAGATCTATGTTTACCCGCAGCTTGCTGTTGACAAGGTTGGATGAGAGTTCGCGGTGAAGTCGGAGAAGATAGCTGCGCACGGCTGATCCGAGGATGAGGCGAGAAATTGGCGCGCCGAGGTGTAAATACCTCGTGAATTAATGGCCTCGCCTGAGGTAACATGATAAAGATGCCTGAAGACTCCGCAATTACATTTCTCTTTCCTGGCCAAGGCTCGCAGTATGTGGGCATGGGCCGCGATCTCTACGACCGCTTTCCCACTGCTCGCGCGGTCTTTGACGAGGCCGATGAGGCCCTCGGATTCTCGCTCTCGAAGCTGATCTTCGAGGGGCCGGAGGATCAACTCAAGCTGACCGAACACACCCAGCCTGCGATCCTGACCGTCTCCACCGCCGCTGCGCGGGTGCTGACCGAGGCGCTGGCTCCGCTCGGCCTCAAGCCGACTCTGGCCGCTGGCCACTCGCTGGGCGAGTACTCGGCGCACGTCGCTGCCGGAACGCTCAGCTTCGCCGACGCTGTGCGCGCTGTGCGCCTGCGCGGACGTTATATGCAGGAGGCCGTTCCGGCGGGCGAGGGAGCGATGGCCGCGATTCTCGGCCTCGATCCGGCTTTGGTCGGAGTCATCTGCGACCAGGTTGCCGACAAGTTGACGCCCCTGCCCAAGTCGCCTGAGGCGGCCAACTTCGACCCCAAGCTTGCGGTGGTCTCGGCGGCGAACCTCAACTCGCCCGGACAGACGGTGATCTCGGGAGCCGCGGCCGCTGTGCTGCATGCCGCAGATCTGTGCAAGGAGGCCGGAGCCAAGCGCGCCGTCATCCTGCACGTCTCCGCACCCTTCCATTGCGCGCTGATGCAGCCCGCGCAGGATCGTCTTGCGCAGGATCTCGCCGCGCTCAAATTCCACAACCCATCGTTCCCGATTGCAGCCAACATCGATGCCGCTTTGGTGAAGACCGGAGCGGTCGCCCGCAAGGCTCTCATCGCGCAGGTCACCGGAGCTGTTCGCTGGGTTGAGTGCGTCGAACTGTTGACGGACCTGGGTACGACTCACTTCATCGAGGTCGGTCCGGGCCGCGTACTCACCGGACTGAAGAAGCAGATTCATGCCAACCCGGACGGAGGCTACGACCACCCCACGCACGCGCTGCATGTGGAGGACTCGGCCTCGCTGGACAAGACTCTGGCTGCGTTGTGCGAGCCAGTTGCCGTACTCGCATAGAGAAAATTTCAGTAAGCATTGAGAAAGCTGGCGAGTGGAGGGGCGCAACCCCCAAAGCTCGCCAGTGTTCTTTCTGTAATAGAATTAGTGCCAGAATAGGTCGGGATTTCCGCTCTTGTTTTTAATATTTCGGCGATGGGGTAATGAATCGCGTTGCGAGCAAAATGCGGAGATTCTTCGCTCCGCTCAGAATGACAGCCCTTATTTCTCTATAGCAATATGAAAACGCTATAGACTCAGAACGCAAGGAGAATGCAGATGCAGGTTGGCGATCTTGTCGAAGACTTTACCCTCCAGAATCAGGATGGGGTCAGCGTCTCGTTGCATGACTTTGCGGCCAGCCCCGTTGTACTCTTCTTCTTCCCGCGCGCCGATACGCCGGGATGCACGCTGGAGTCGTGTGGCTTTCGCGACATCTTTGCCAAGTTCAAGAAGGCGGGAATCGTCGTGCTGGGAATCTCGCGCGATACCGTGGCCAAGCAAAAGAAGTTCCAGCAGAAATACGAACTGCCCTACGACCTGCTGGCCGATCCCGAGATGCATCTCATCAAGCGCTACGACCTGCTCAAAGAGAAGAAGATGTACGGCAAGCCGGTGACCGGAGTCGAGCGCACGACCTACGTCATCTCGCCGGACGCAGGCTCCGGCCAGCGTCTGCTGCACGTCTTCCCCAAGGTCACACCCGCAGGCCACGCCGAGGCGGTCTTCGATCTGCTGAAGTCGAGCAAAGCGGCGTCCGCAGGGAAGAAGTAGTCATGCCGGGAATCATCGCAGAAGTAGCGGCTGCAACGACGGCGCTGGGACTGGCGGCGGGAGGAATTGCGTATACCTCGCTCTGGCCGACCTCGCAGATCGCTGGTCGTGCGCTGATAGCTGGTACGAACGCCGAGGAGATTGCACTTACCTTCGACGATGGGCCGAACGATGCAGCTACTCCGCAGCTTCTTGAGGTGTTGGCGCGACACGGCGTTCATGCGACCTTCTTCAACGTGGGCAACTTCGCGCGGTTGCGGCCAGATCTCACGCGGCAGGTTCTCGCGGCGGGACACATCGTCGGCAACCATACCATGAGCCATCCCTACCTCTCCACGCAATCGCCGGCGCGGGTGCGTCAGGAGCTGGCCGACTGCAACGCTCTGCTCGAAGACATCACCGGCGAGGCGGTCAGGTTCTTCCGCCCACCCTTCGGCGCGCGACGTCCCTATGTGATGCGCGCGGCGCGTGGACTGGGCCTTACGCCGGTGCTGTGGAACGTCACTGGCCACGACTGGGATCCCATCGGCGTCGCGGGCATTCTCGCCAATCTGGACGGCGGCATTGCGCACAATCGGCGACATGGGCAGGGTTCGAACCTTCTGCTGCACGATGGCGGTCATCTGGCCATGGGAATTCCGCGCATGGATACGGTGCGCGCCGTCGATCAACTGTTGACCGAGCGTCTGCGGCCTTCGGAGACAGCGTCGGCGACGCGTTTCGTTACTGTAGATGTCTGGGCATCTTAGAGCCTTTTTACTATTGCGATGAGCAACTTTTTTGTCATTCCGCTACGCTGCGGAATGACAAGTAATAGACAACGACAACAGCAGCGGCTTGTGGGGCAAACGGTATTTCTCCCACCCATCGCTGATGAAACCGCGATGGATGGGGCACCCGGCATTACGGTAACCGTAAATGAACTACAGCCTCTTCAAAATAGAACTCTCCCTTGATTGCGAGAATCAAGGGAGAGCGGTGAAGGGAAACGTCGAATGAGCTGCTACAGCACGATGGCGTGTGCTCCGTCCGAGGCGCGGCTGGTGTAGATCTCCGCCTCGATTCCGGTGGCGGACAGATAGCCCTCGCTCATTGCCTTAGTGAAGGCCTCGACGCAGTTGACGTCGACCAGATTGACCGTGCATCCGCCGAATCCACCTCCGGTCAGGCGCGCTCCGAAGCAGCCGGGCTGCTTGACGGCCAGCTCGACCAGAATGTCGATCTCCTTGCAAGAGGCCTCGAAGTCGTCGCGCAGGCTATTGTGAGCCTGCCGCATCAGCTCGCCGAAGAGGGTGAGATCGGAGGCGCTGAAGGCCTCGACGGCCGCCATGACGCGAGCGTTTTCGGTGATGACGTGGCGGCAGCGCTTGAGCACGACCGGGGACATTTCAGAACCCCATTGTGCGAGGTCGTCCACCGTTGCGTCGCGTAGCGCCTTGATCTCTGAACGATGACTTTGCAGAATCTCCGTCCCTTTTTCGATCTGCGCGCGACGTGAGTTGTACTCTCCGGCGGCGACCGAGTGCTTCACCATGGAGTTGCAGATGACGATGCGCACATTGGACGGAATCGGTGCCAACTTGTACTCCAGCGAGCGGCAATCGATCATTACGGCGTGATCCTGCTGTCCGCAACAGCTGACGAACTGATCCATAATGCCGCAGTTTGCTCCGACATAGGCGTTCTCGGCGCGCTGACAGAGCAGAGCAATCTTGCTCAGCGGCAGTTTGACGCCCGTCGCGCCCAGCACGGCAATCGCGGTGGCAACCTCGATTGAGGCCGACGAACTAAGTCCTGCACCGAGAGGAACATTGCCCGCAATCGTCATCGAGAATCCCTTGTCGATGGCGACGCCCTGTTCGCGCATCACCCAGAGAACACCCGCCGGGTAATCCGACCAGTGAAGCTCGCGTCCGGCGCGCAGCGTGGCAAAGTTATCGTCCAGCAGCTCTTTCTGGGACTTGTCGATGCGCTCGTCGTAGTTCACCGAATGGATCAGAATGCGTCCGTCGGTGCGCGGCGAGATGGCGACGACGGTGGCGAAGTCGATCGCCGCCGGCATCACAAGGCCGTCCGAGTAGTCGGTGTGTTCGCCGATCAGGTTGACGCGTCCGGGAGCGGCATACAGCGCGGCGGGGGCAGAGTAGGAGGCAAGGTGCAGGGCGGCAATTTCAGCGTGAGTCAGCATGAGGCTCCTTGATATTTTCGGAACTGCAATTTTTCTGCACAGATCTATCGGTCGGCGTAGTGAACTTCGGGCAGGGCGCGAAGTCGGCTTGCGGCGGTCTCTGGGGTCAGGTCGCGCTGGGGCATTCCCAGCATCTCGAAGCCGACCATGAACTTGCGAATCTCCGCCGAGCGTAGCAGGGGGGGATAGAAGTGTGCGTGGAAGTGCATCGAGTCGTGCGCCGCGCCATCGGTCGGCCTCTGGTGGAAGCCCATGGTGTAGGGGAAGCTGACCTCGAAGAGGTTGTCGTAGCGCGTGGTTACCGCCTTGAGAATCGCAGCCAGAGCCGTGCGTTCGGCGGCGGTGAGATCGGTAAAGCTACCCAGATGGCGCTTCGGCAGAACAATGGTCTCGAAGGGCCAGATCGCCCAGTAGGGAACAATGGCGACGAATAGCTCGTTCTCCACTACGATTCGCTCGGCGCGCGCAACCTCGGTCGCCACGTAGTCGCAGAGCAGGCAGGAGTGATGCTCGTCCTGGTACGCCTGCTGCGCATCCAACTCGCGCTGCGGATCGTTGGGAACATGCTCGGTCGCCCAGATCTGGCAGTGCGGATGCGGGTTGCTGGAACCCATCATCGCGCCGCGATTTTCGAAGATCTGTACATGATTGACGTAGGGCAGCTTGCCCAGCGTGGCGGTCTCGTCGGCCCACGCATCGATCACGGAGGTAATGTCCGGCACATTCATGCGCGCCATGGTCAGCGAGTGGTCGGGATGGAAGCAGATCACTCGGCTACAACCGCGCTCCGGCTCTGCCACCAACAGCGGCGAACCACTGTCCTGTGCGGCGGCCGTATTCACCGGCAGAAGCGAGGGAAAGTCATTGTCGAAGGCGTAGACGCTGGTGTAGCCGGGATTCTTCACCCCGCCGGAACGCGCGTTGGTCGGGCACAGATAGCAGCTCGGATCGTAGGAGAGTCCGGCGCTGACGGCCTGCTTGCTGGTCTCCCCCTGCCACGGACGCTGTGTGCGCTGCGGCGAGACGAGAATCCATTCGCGAAGAAGAGGGTTATAGCGGCGGTGCGGAACCAGATCGAGCGGTCGTGGTGAGGCGGGCAAGGGATCTCCTCTAAAGATAATTAAAAAGCAACGGCTACCAGTGTATGCGAGAAAGTGTGCGCAGTGTTGTGATCGCGGTCTCCCAAGGCGAAGAACGGACAGGTTATCTGGCGCAAAGCTTATGCGCCAAGGCCTTTGTCCTAGGTTGTGATGTCCACTCCGCGCCAGAAGGCCACATGATGCTTGATGCTGCGCGCTGTGGGCTTCGGATCGGGGTAATACCAGGCCGCATCCGGGTTCTCCTGCCCATCGATCAGCAACGTATAGTACCGCGCCTGCCCCCACGGACTGCTGGAGGTCGTCGAACTGGCCCGGAAGAACTCCCGCTTCACTGATGCGTCGGGAAAGTAAATATTGCCGTCAAACGTCTCAAAAGTCTCACTCTCGGCGACGGTTTGACCGTTCCATATTGCCTTAGCCATAGAAACTCGCATTCTTTTCAAAAGGATACGACATTGCGGAAGTTTCTCCCGCACTTCGCCGTGAGCCCTTGGCCCAAGTTGTTACCCCCGCCTTTGTAACAGAAATTACAAAAAAGCGAAAGTTCACCCTTTCGTCGCATCATTAAAGACAAAGCGGACACCCCGAAGGATGCCCGCAATTACTCCTGCCTTCGACATTCGTTTAGGCCACGCTCTCGACTACCGCGCGGGTCTTCTCTGGATCGGGAAGTTCCAACATCGCAACGTCCGCGATCTTCTTCTGATAGCTGCACTCCGGCGTCGTTGGCTCCTCCACCTTCGCTCCCTTCTTCGGACGCCGCTTGGGCAGAGCCTCGCGATTGTTGGGGCAGACCAGAAAGGTTCCCTTGGCGTTGGTGAGTTCCAGTAGATAGGCGCTATCGCACTTCGGACAGACCTCGTTGACCATCTTCTGATTGCTGGAGAAATCGCACTTGGGATAGTTCACACAGCCGTAGAAGGTGTCGCCGCGCTTTGTCTTGCGCACCGCAACGTCGCCTCCGCACTTGGGGCATGGAACCTCTAACAGCTCCTGTTTCACATACTTGCACTTGGGGTATCCGCTACAGGCGATGAACTCGCCGTACTGGCCGTCGCGCTGGAGCAGAGGCTTGCCGCACTTGGGACACATCTCCTCCAACACCACTGGAGGCTTCTGCTGCACCTTCTGGGTCAGCTTGCGAATGGTCTTGCAGGGTGGGTCTTCCGAGTAGCCCGGACAGCTCATGAACGGTCCCCACGGACCATTGCGCAGAACCATCACGCGGCCGCAGTTGTCGCAGAACTCCTCCTCGGGAACGTCGTCTGCTCCCGGCGCGCTGAGGTCGGGTTTGGCGGCGAAGTTCTCCTTGGTGAAGTCGCAGCTTACCTGCTCGACCGTCACCTTCTTGCCTGCGCGCTGCGCCAGTTCGATGGCCTTCGTCATCTCACTGGTGTTCGCAACTTCTTGCGAGAACTCGGTCATGTCGCCGATCATTGCCTTCACTGTCATGGGAAAGTTGAGCGCGGTCGTGATCTTCTTCGTCACGGCCTTGGCGTCCTTCTTCCATGGCCCAGCCGCAACCGTGATGGGCTTCAGCTTGGTGAAGTTCGAGCAGGAGTAGAAGCTGCCGAACTTGCCCCACTTCAGAATCAGCTTGCTGCCGCACTTCTCGCAGACCTCGTCGGTCGCGTGTTCCATGCGCTTGATGTCTTCCATGTTACGGCCCGCGACGACCAGCTCCTTCTCAAAATGGTCGTAGAAGCCGTTCAGCAGGTCGGTCCAGCGCTCCTGCCCCTCTTCGACCGCATCCAGCTCGCTCTCCAGCTTGGCCGTGTACAGCGGGTCGAAGATGTAGGGGAAGTTCTTCACCAGCAGTCCTGTGACAACCGTTCCAATCTCGGTGGGCACAAACTTCTTCTGGATCTTCTTCACATAGTCGCGATCCTGAATGGTATTAATGATGGATGCATAGGTCGAAGGACGACCGATGCCGCGTTCTTCGAGCGTCTTCACCAGACTGGCTTCGTTGAAGCGCGGCGGCGGCTGGGTGAACTTCTGCTCGCTGTCGATGGCGACCTTCTCCAAAGCCTGCGCAGCCGTCAGCTCGGGCAGAATCGTGTCCTCCGATCCTCCGTCCCAGACCTTCAGGAATCCATCGAACTTTTGCACGCTACCGTTGACGCGGAAGTCGTAGGTGCGGTCGGCCTTGGCTGCAATGTCGACCACGGTCTGGTCGAAGATCGCCGCCGTCATCTGGCTTGATACGAACTTCTGCCAGACCAGCTTGTAGAGCTTGTACTGCTCCTCGCTCAGGCTGGCGCGAATCGAGTCCGGGGTCAGATCCACGCGCGTGGGACGGATCGCCTCATGCGCATCCTGCGCCTGAACCTGCGCCTGCTTCTTGCCCAGAAACTCGTTCGGCTTGGCTGGCAGATACTGGCTGCCCAGCTTGGCGATGTACGCGCGCGCATCGACGATTGCGTCCGGCGAGACGCGCGTCGAATCGGTTCTCATGTAAGTAATGAGTCCGATGGTGCCTTCCTTGCCGATCTCCACGCCCTCGTAGAGCCGCTGCGCCACGCCCATCGTGCGGCGCACGTTGAAGCCAAGCCGACTCGACGCATCCTGCTGTAGTTTGCTGGTCGTGTAGGGAGCCGTCGGATTCGCCCGACGTTCCTTCTTTTCGACCCCGCGCACCGACCAGGCGGCCTTGTCGAGCGCGGACAGAATCTCTTCGACCGCCTCGCCATCGGGCAACGCATTGGCGATGAACTGCTCCTTGCCGTCGGCGTCCACGCCGTTCGAGACACGAGATGCAACGCCGTCCACGCCGACAAACTTCGCCGAGAACTGCTCGTTGCGCGCCGTCTTCAGCTTGGCGTCGATGTTCCAGTACTCGACCGGAACGAAGTCGTTGATCTCCTGCTCGCGCTCGACGATCAGGCGCAGCGCGACGGTCTGCACCCGGCCTGCGCTCAGCCCGCGGCGAACCTTGTCCCAAAGCAAGGGAGAGATCTGATAGCCCACCAGACGATCCAGCACGCGACGCGTCTGCTGCGCATCGACGAGGTTCTCGTCCACATCGCGGGCGTGTTCAAAGGCAGCTTTGACAGCCTTCTTGGTGATCTCGTTGAAGGTGACGCGGCGCAGCTTGCTCTTGTCCTTCATCACCGGAAGCAGTTGCATCGCCAGATGCGCGGCAATCGCCTCGCCCTCGCGATCGGGATCGGGCGCCAGATAGACGAAGTTCGCCTTGGCCGCCAGCTTCTTCAGCCGCTCGACGACCTTCTCTTTTCCGGGGGAGACGATCAGGGTCGGCTCAAAGGTGCGTCGATCCAGTTCCACGCCGATGTCGTTCTTCGGCAGATCCATGATGTGGCCGATCGAGGCCTCCACCACGTACTCCTCGCCGAGATATTTATTGATCGTCTTAGCCTTTGCGGGCGACTCAACGATCACCAGTGACTTTGCCATTCGTTCCCTTCAATCCAAAACTGGCTGCATAGGGCAGCCTTCGTCTTTATCGTCTGTTCCACTAGCGAACCTAACACGGAAGCGCCCAAAGGTGCGAACCGGTCGTCCCCGAGAAATTCTCTGGGGCCAGTCGAGAATCTACACCCATAGACTCCCCAACCACAAATCCGTCACACTCCAGACACTATTTCCATCCCGCCCAAGCCTCTATTAATGATGCGTCCAAATTCCATATTGTCATTCCGTAGCGAAGCGATGGAATCTGCTTTTCCCCGTGCCATTGCCTGTAATTAATCCGTGTTGATCCGCACTGATTCGTGGTCGGTCTTTGTCTCAAAAACACCGCAGATAATTTTTCCCCGGCATCTGCTTCACCCGTCCGCTCAACTCCAGTTCAAAGAGAGCGGTAAAGATCTCCGCCGAACCCAGCGTTCCCTCCAGCCCTTCGATCAGTTCGTCGAGTTGCACGGCCTCGTCCCTGCGCAGCTTATCGATGACCAACTGCTCATGCTCCGCCAGCGGCTTGTCGTCGTCAAATAGAGATGCGCTCCCACCCGGCTTCGATTCACCACCGCCTGCGGCCTCCATCTCTTCTTCGAGCTGTAGCCGTACCTGCGCAGGCAGGTCTTCCCAGATGTCCTCCCATGTAGCGGTCAGCCTTGCACCCTGTTTTATCAGCGTGTTAGGCCCCCAGGAGTTTTTGTTGGTCACATTCCCCGGCACGGCGTAGACGTCGCGATTCTGCTCCATGGCGCAGCGAGCCGTGATGCGCGTGCCGCTGTACTCGCCGCCCTCGACGACCAAAACGCCCACGCTCATCCCGCTGATGATGCGGTTGCGCAGCGGAAAGTTCTGCGGCGCGGGAAAGGTTCCCAGCGGGTACTCGCTGAGGATTGCGCCGCCTGACTCCACAATCTGCTCGGCCAGTTTTTTATTCTCCTTGGGATAGACTACGTCGATCCCCGTCCCCCAGACCGCGATAGTCTTCCCCCCGGCGGCGAGCGCTCCCTTATGCGCCGCCGAGTCGATGCCCCGCGCCATCCCGCTCAGAATCACCATCCGCCGATTGGCCAGATCGCGCGACAGCATCTCCGCCATCCCAGCCCCATAGGGCGAGGGATGCCGCGTTCCCACCACCGCAATTCCGGGACGATCCAGCAGAGACGCGTCCCCGCGTCCCCACAACACGGCTGGCGGATCGTAGATATTCAGCAGCCTCGCGGGATACTCTGCGTCCTCGCGGGTCAGAAAGAATCCCCCAGCCTCGACGACGCGCTTGGCCTCATCCTCCGCCGCCGCCCGCGCCCTGCCATCGGCCACAAACTGCGCCGCCTTGGCGGGCATTCCCGCCGCCTCCAACTCGGTCAACGAGGCTTCAAAGACGCGCTCCGCACCGCTAAAGGGCCGCACTTCAGCAGCGTCATCCGCCGCCAGCCGCTCCATCGCTCTCCCGATGCGCGTCGGCCCCATCTCCGGCGTCAGCATTAGCGCCATCCAGCCAAGCCGCCCCACCTCGTTCGCCGTCTCCACCGCAATGTTCCCGTTCATCGCCACCCCATGCGCGCAATCGTCGTCTCATTCACGCAACCAAATCCTACATTCGCAGGAGCTTAACACGAAAGCGCATTCTGCCCTGCGAACTGTGATCCTGACAGCCGACCGAAGGGAAAGGGAAGAATCCCTGCAATTTTCAAGTAGTGCGATACTTTTGCCCTACTCCAGATTTTGTACCTGTTCGCGGGCGCGCTCGATCTCGGACTTCATCTCCAGGCCGAGCGTGGTGAGGCGCAGGCCGATTCCGGGATCGCCTCCGGTGGTCTTGGAGAGCAGGGTGTTGGCCTCGCGATTCAGCTCTTGCAGCAGAAAGTCCAGCCGCTTGCCTAACTCGCCGCCCGCATCCAGCATTGCGAGGAAGCTCTCGATGTGTGCGCGCAGACGGACCAACTCCTCCTCAATATCCGAGCGTTCGACCAGCAGCGCGGCCTCGGCCAGCAGACGCGAATCGGCCGCTCTAGTGCCAGTCTCGCTGCTTGCTGCATCTCCGCGCAGCAACTCGCCGATGCGTGTGCGCAGGCGTTCGTAGTGAGCCTCTCGTGCTCCGGCGCGCAGGACTGCGGCCTCCTCGGCCAGATCGCGCAGGCGCAGCATCGAGGCGCGCAACTCCGCCGCCAGCGCTGCTCCTTCGGCTGCGCGGACGGCGTTCAAGCGATCGAGCAGAGTGGCCGCAAGCATCAACACGGCGGTCTGTAGCGCGGAACCGCGCGTTTCATCCAGCGTCGCCGCAGCGGCCTCGGTCGTCAGGACTCCCGGCATCATTAGAAGCTGGTTTAGATCCGGCTCCACGTTGAAGTGGTGTAGCTTGGCCGCCTCGTGGAAGGCGTTGACGTGTGCGGCGAGCAACTCCTTGTTGAGCTTGATCGTATGTGTCGATTCTTTCGCGCGGCGATCCATGTAGAGCGTAACGTCGACATGGCCACGCTTGACGCGCTCCTTGATGAGCCGTCGCAGCGCGACTTCCAGCCCGTCGCAGTCGCCGGGAAGGCGTAGGCCCAGATCGAGAAAGCGATGGTTCACGCTCTTCAGCGTCAGGGTGAAGGCGAGGTCGTCCTCGGTGGCGGACTGTGCGCTGGCAAAGCCGGTCATCGAACAGATGGGGTGCGATTGGTTCGTCATAACTTGCGTCTCGTTCACTGATTTCCTTCCAAAACCTCTGCTTCGGCGGAGTCGGTTGCTGTAAGCTGCTCCAAGTCCAAGGCGTCGAATTGTAGATCGTAGAGTCGGCGATAGGTTCCCGACAACTGCATCAACTCGTCGTGGGTTCCGCTCTCGGTGATGCGACCGTCCTCAAGGACGATGGTGCGCGTAGCCTTGCGCACGGTTGACATGCGATGCGCGATGACGAAGACCGTGCGATCCTGCATCAGGTTGGAGAGCGCGGCCTGCACGAAGGCCTCGCTCTCGGTGTCCAGCGCGGAGGTTGCCTCGTCCAGAATCAGGATCGGAGCGTTGCGCAGGATGGCGCGCGCGATGGCCAGCCGCTGCCGCTCTCCGCCCGACAATCGCACACCCTTCTCGCCGATCATGGTGTCGTAACCCTCCGGCATGTTCAGGATGAAGTCGTGCGCCAGAGCCATGCGCGCGGCCTCTTCGACGCGGCTCTGCGGCACGTCGGGCTGGCCGTAGGCGATGTTGTTGCGCACCGTGTCGTTGAAGAGAATCGTCTCCTGCGTGACTTTGCCGATCTGTTTGCGCAGGCTGGCGATGGTTACGTCGCGCAGGTCGTGTCCGTCGATGGTGATGCGTCCTCCGGTAACGTCGAAGAAGCGCGGGATCAGGTTCACCAGCGAGGATTTCCCCGCTCCGCTGGGGCCGACGATGGCAATCACCTCGCCGCGCTGCACGTCGAGGTCGATGCCATGTAGAACCTGCTTCATCTCGCCTTCGCTCTGGTAGGCAAAGTCAACCTGCTCGAAGCGCACCGAATCCTTGAAGCCCTTCAGTACAAAGGCTCGCTTTTTTTCGATCACATCGTCTTCGGCGTCCATGAAACGGAAGATCTCGACGCTGGCGCCCAGCGCTTGCTGGAAGCTGTTGTAGAAGAGAGCGAACTTGCGCACCGGATCGTACAACATGAAGACCGCCATGATGAAGGCGATGAACGATCCGGTGGTCATCACGTTATGCAGAATTCGGTCGCGTCCAAGAAGAAGCAGAAGCGCGATGCCGACGGCTCCGATGGCGTCCATCAGCGGCGAACTGATCGCCTGCACGCTGACCGAGCGCAGGTTGGCGTGGAAGAGTCGGCCTGCGGCCTTGCGAAAACGCGCTGTCTCCCAGTGTTCCATGCCAAAGGCTTTGACGATGCCATTGCCGGTGATCGTCTCGTGCAGAATGTTCTGAATCTCGGCCAGTTTGTCCTGACCCTTGCGCGTGGTTGTGCGCACACTCTTGCCAATACGCCGCGCCGAGGAGACCACGACAGGCAGGAAAAGCAGCAGCACCCAAGCCATCTTTCTGCCGTAGCTGATGGCGACGCAGAGAAGAAAGACGAAGGTGAAGAACTGTTGCAGGAAATCCGCCATGATCGACGACATGGCTAGTTGCACGCGCTCAATGTCGTTGATGATCGTCGAGAGCAGGACTCCGGTCGAGTGCTTCTGGAAGAACGCGACCGAGCGGCGCAGAATGGCGTCGTAGAGGTCGTTGCGCAGGTCGGTAATCATGCCGAAGCCTGCGTAGTTCACCAGATACGTCCCTACATAGTCGCAGACTGACTTCAGCACCGCCGAGGTGATGAGGACATAGGCCACCACCGACCAGGCGTTGTGAAAGTGGTTCGGCACCAGAAAGTGCATGTCGACCGTGCGCTCGATGAAGGGAACGCGGAAGGTGAGGAAGTTGGGACTCTGGTCGTCCGGGCGCAGCACCTTGTCGAAGATGGGCTTGACCAGAAAGACGCGCAGAGCCTGCATGGCGCCGACGATGGCCATCAAAACCATCGAAATCAGCGAGTAAAGCGCATAGGGACGGATGTAGTGCAGCAATCGCCAGACACGCCTCATGCGATTCCTCTCCGGTTCTCTTCGTCGTGCAAACGCATTCAGCCATTCTATTGTTTTTTTGCGAAGGGGATGCAATGCGGAGAGTCGCGGACTCTGTATTTCAGTCTGAATCGCTCTGGAATCATATTTGGTACACGTTATCCACGAGTTTTTGATGAAGAGACGGTAAAACCCCTTGCCTGACGCGAATGTACGACGCATACTCGCAACAGAAGAAAGTGTACGGTTTTTGTCGAGATAAATACATGACCCGATACAGCCGTCAAGACGTACTGCGAATTCTCCACCTGCGTGCCCGCCAGCTAACGGCGTGGGAGCAGGCAGGACTGATTTCTCCCAACGATAACTACTCGTTTGAAGATCTCTCCCAGTTGCGCACCCTGCGAACGCTGCGGGCGACGCGCATCACGGCGAAGAGCATTCGCGAGTCGGTCGATGCCATGCGCCGGGTCGCCGGCATGGGAAATCCGCTGAACGAGGCCAGCGCCGTGGGACGCGGGTCGCACCTCGCCTTCCGCCACAACGGCGCACTGGTCGATCCGCTCACCAAGCAGCTCTCCTTCGACTTCGAGGCTGGAACCAAGCGACAGTTGAGCATTGTGGGCGCGGCCGTCGAGGCTCGCGAGCCGGACGTACAGGAGCTTTTTCAACGCGCGGTGCGGCTGGAGGAGGACTCCGCGACGATTGCCAAGGCCGCCGAACTCTATCGCCACATCCTCACGCTGCATCCCGGATATGCTGCCGCAGCCATCAATCTCGGCACGATTCACTACAACCAGAGCGAGTTCAGTTTGGCCGAGAAGTTCTACCGTCACGCCACCGAGGCCGATCCGGAGTACGCTCTGGCCTTCTTCGATCTGGGCAATGTACTCGATGAGATGAAGTGCCTGTCGGACGCTGTCGCCGCCTACCAACGCGCCATCGCTCTGGTGCCGCAGTATGCTGACGCGCACTACAATCTCGCCCTTGCCTATGAGCGCCAGGGACAACGTCGCCGCTCGCTGCGCCACTGGCTCACCTATGTGCGGCTGGATCCGGTCGGCCCGTGGGCCAACCACGCCAAGGCGCAGGCCCGCAGCATTCTCAGCACTGAGCGACTCTCCATTGTCAGCCGTTCCGGTCGCCTCGTTCAGGCCGGGTAGAAGACGTCGCCGCAAGAATAGGGTTGTGCATGTAACCTTCCACGTGTTCTTATCTTCCTGATCCTGCAACGACTCTGCATTCTGTTTCGGCCCAAAGTGGTCGCAAGGAGCAACTCCATGTTGTATTTCATCACGCGGAACGGCCAGAGCTATG
The DNA here is from genome assembly GCA_031296325.1 of Acidobacteriaceae bacterium. Lineage (GTDB taxonomy): Bacteria > Acidobacteriota > Terriglobia > Terriglobales > Acidobacteriaceae > Edaphobacter. The sequence goes on from JARLFY010000027.1 coordinate 25,307, forward strand.
GCCCCTACTCGCTTGAAGATCTGCAAAAGTACGTCGCCAGCGGCAATGTTCTCCCCAGCGATCTCGCCAAGAGCGAGGAGATGACGGAGGCGGCTCCGGTCTGGCAGGTTCTGGGCATGCCCGCTCCGCAGGCGTATCAACAACCGCAGGTTTCGGCGTATCCGGGCGGTATGCCGCAGGTGGTCGCTCTCTATCCCGACGCGCCGAATCTCTCCTGGGGACTGGTTCTGCTCTTTTCCTTCTTTACCTGCGGCTTCTTCATGTTCATCTGGAATCTGGTGGTTTCTTCATGGATGAAGCGTGTGCAGCCCAATAGCAGGGCGATCTTCTATTACATTGCCGCCGCTGTTCTTTCCACCCTGCAAATTGTCTTTCGACCTCATGTGCTGATGCACTTTGAGCTCGGTTGGCATGGGATCTGGCCTTCCTATCAGGCGCATCTTGTCCGAAGCGTTCTTGCTCCCATTGCGATCTGGATCGTTCGTCTGGCGGCACGTTTTACCCTGCGCGCCGATCTGGAGGAGCACTTCAATACCGTTGAACCGATTGGACTCTCGCTCAACGGCGTGATGACGTTCTTCTTCGGAGGACTTTACTTTCAGTACCACCTCAACCGCATCAACGAGTTGAAGCTGGCAGCCCGCTTCCGTGGCGCGGTGATCTAATGCGCATCGCGTCAGACGCGGGGTTTGCGAAGGTTGAAGTTATTGTCCTGAGGCTGAAGTTTCTCGAAGAATAGGTCGGGCCTTCAGTCCTCAGTTTTTATGCTGAACATTTACCTAGGCCTTCGGCCTAGGCTGGTATAGGACGGGCCTTTGGCCCTCGCCAGACAACGGCAACGGCAACGGCTCGTAATGCGCGATGTATTCATCCCACCCACCGCGATGTTGCTGCGATGGATGGGGCACCCGACTATCTCTCAGGACACTTGTAGAGGACTTCAGCGTGACCAGCGCTCTGATGCGTCGCCGTATTTTTGCCCATGGGCTTCTCGCCGCTGCGGTCGTTCTCTGTGTCGCGCTCTGGTTCTATCCGCCTTCGCGGGTGAGCATCTATCCCACCTGTCCTATCCATCAGTACCTCCATTTGGAGTGTCCCGGCTGTGGAAGTACGCGCGCCGTTGCCGCGTTGCTGCACGGCCATCTGCGTGAGGCCTTGCGGCTGAACGCGCTGTTTGTGCTGCTTCTGCCTTTTGCGTTGCTGGGAGCGGCGGTGAGCTATCGCCGAGCCTTGCGACCAGAGATCTTTCGCTGGCCTCAGCCTCCTGCCGCCGTTCTTTATGCGACGCTCGCCGCCGCCGTCCTATTTACGATTGCTCGAAACCTGCCGCACAGGGCATTTTAGCCAGTGGCGCAGACCATCGCGCTGCGAGCGAAATGCGGGGCTTCTTCACTTCGCTCAGAATGACAACTCGGAGATTTTGGAAACAAAGTATTTGGATGGATCTCAGAGGGATCCGGCGGGCTTGGGGTTGGACTTGTCGTAGTGGGCGACCTGAATCTTTTTCGCCAGACCAATCTTCTCCAGCAGCCAGATGCCGTAGTAGTTCACGTCGAACTCGTACCAGACGAGGCCGTGGCGCGCGCTGACCGGATGGGCGTGGTGGTTGTTGTGCCATCCCTCGCCGCCGGTGAGCAGAGCGACCCACCAGCTATTGCGCGAGTCGTCCTTGGTCGGGAAGCGGCGTGTGCCGAACAGGTGGGTTGCGGAGTTGACCAGCCAGGTGGCGTGCAGGCCGAGGGTGACGCGCAGGAAGGTTCCCCAGAGAACCATGGAGACTCCGCCGTAGACGGCGTGGCCAGCGGGCGCAAGAGCGGCTCCGATGGCCAGTTGCGCCAGACCGCTGAGGGTGAGCGGGAGCCAGTGGAAGCGGCTGAGCCAGACGTGGCCTCGGTCGCGGGTAAGGTCGGGGGCGTAGCGGCCCAGCAGCGCCGTCTCGGAGTGCAGTGCGCGACCGGAGATAATCCACCCGGCGTGGGACCACCAAGTGCCTTCGCGCGGAGTGTGCGGGTCTCCCTCGTGGTCGGAGTTCTGGTGATGGACGCGGTGGGTGGCGACCCAGAAGATCGGCCCACCCTCCAGCGCCATGGTTCCGCAAGCGGTAAAGAGGTATTCGAGCCACTTGGGGATGCGGTATCCGCGATGGGTCAGCAGGCGGTGATAGGTCATGCCGATGCCGACGTTGATGGCCAGATAGTACATCACGGCGAAGGCGGCGAGATTCTTCCACGAGAAGCAGAAGAGCGCGGCGATGGCTCCAACGTGAAAGAGAGCCATGACGATGGTGGTGATCCAGTTGATGCGGCCCTGCTGGTACTTGCGGCCCATGCGCAGATCCTGCTTGATCTGGCGGGCGACGTCGGAGGTCAGACGGCTGGTGTCCGCAGTACTTGCAGCGGCAAGGGGATGAGTGGCGATGTGCGCCGTAATCGAGGTGCGTAAGGCAACAGGAGTGCGAGTCTCAGGAGCGGCGACTTCAGGGTTCAGCAGCGTTGGGTTCATAATAGTTTGTTGCCTCTAAAAATTACTGATGTGCCTGTTTGATTCAAAGCTAGCAGTCGAAGGCTCGGCGGCGGTGTAAGAGTTTTGTAATGGCGCTCCACGCCTGTTTTGTTTAGGGTGGAAGTAGGCCACGAGAGATCTGTATGACGAGTGAGAATACGAAGTGCGCGCCGTTCCGTCTGAATCCGTGGTTCAGCGAGCGCGTGTGGGGACGGCACGACCTGCGCCCCTGGTACGATTCGACCGGAACCGATGCGTTGGTGGGCGAGGCCTGGCTGACCGGGCCGCAGTGCATCGTAGCGACGGGCGCACTGGCGGGGCAGACGCTGACGGCGGTTGCCGCCGAACTGGGCGAAAGATTGCTCGGTGCGGTCGGAGCAGGGGAGTGCGGTTGCAAGGATTTTCCCCTGTTGGTGAAGCTGCTCTTTCCCAGCGATAAACTTTCGCTACAGGTGCATCCAAACGACGAGATGGCGCAGGAGATGGGCCATGCGCGGGGCAAGACCGAGTGTTGGTATGTGCTGGAGGCCGAACCGGGAGCGACGATTGCGCTGGGTGTGCGCGACGGGGTGACGGTGGAGGATGTGCGGAAGGCGATTGCGTCCGGGACGATGGAGAACCTGATGCAGCAGGTTCCGGTCTCGGTGGGAGAGATGATCTTCGTCGACGCGGGAACGATTCACGCGATTGGGCCGGGACTGGTGATGCTGGAGACGCAGCAGACCTGCGACATTACCTTTCGCCTGTACGACTACGGACGTCCGCGCGAGCTGCATCTGGAGCTGGGTCTGCGCGCGATGCGGACGAAGACGGCGGCGGGCAAGATGAAGCCTCGGGCGATGGATGGGTTTACCCGCCTGATCGAGCAAAAATACTTTGTGGTGGATCGCTACGATCTTCCCGCAGGCGGCGAGACGGTTGTGCCATCCGACGGAGCCGGAACTTTGGTGGGGCTGGGCGGCGAGGCCGTTGTCCAGAGCGAGGGCGGCGAGACCGTCGATCTGCTGGCTGGGCAAGCAGTCGTTCTGCCGGTAGAGAATGGCTCGGTTCGGGTGAAGAGTGCGGTGGGGGCTTCGTTTGTGCGCTGCTTCGCTCCCGCCTGTAGCTATGCGTGATTGCGGACGGTGAGCCGTCGGATGAGTCGGATGGCGTAGGATGGTGCGCGGAGTTTGAATCGGGAGGAATGATGCGGCGTAGTGGCTTTTGGGTTGTAATTGCGTTTGTGATGTGTGGAGCGATGGGGATGGCGCAGGGGAATATAGTCGCGCCGCCGGTTCCGCAGGGGAATGCACCGCAGTCTAGTGCAACAGTGACGACCGCTCCCGCTCCCATGCTGCTGTGGCCGGGTGGCGCGCCGGGTGCACAGGGCTCAGCGGACGAGGACAAGCCAACGCTGACGGTCTATCTGCCAGCGTCGAATCCGACCCGGACTGCGGTGGTGATTGCGCCGGGAGGCGGCTATCAGCACCTGTCGATGGTGCATGAGGGATCGGAAGTTGCGGCGTGGTTGAACGCGCGTGGCGTCGCCGCCTTCGTGCTGAAGTATCGTCTGGGGATGAAGTATCACAACCCCATTGAGTTGGAGGACGCGCAGCGGGCGATCCGCACCGTTCGGGCGCGAGCTGCGGATTATGGCGTTGCGCCGGATCACATCGGAATGTGGGGCTTTTCGGCGGGAGGTCATCTGACGGCTTCGGCGGGAACGCACTTCGACGCAGGCGATACCGCCTCGCCGGACGCAATCGAGCAGCAGAGCAGCCGCCCGGACTTTCTGATTCTTGCCTATCCCGTAATTACGCTGGAGGCTCCCTATGTTCACAAGGGATCGAGGCTGTATCTGCTAGGACAGACGCCGGAGCAGGCCGAGGTCGATGCATTGTCGGCTGAGTTGCATGTGACCGCGCAGACGCCGCCAACCTTTCTCTTCTCTACCACCGACGACCGCACGGTTCCAGTGCTGAACAGCGTGATGTTCTACGAGGCGCTGGTGAAGGCGGGCGTTCCGGCGGAGATGCACATCTTCCAGCACGGAGGGCATGGATCGGGGCTTGCTCCGACGAATCCGCAGTTGAGTCCCTGGACCGAGATGCTCATCAAATGGATGCGTGAGCGAGGATACGCCGCTGTGTCCGATGCAAAGTAGCTAGAGGATTGCGGTAACTCCCAGCAGGGAAAAGCGGTATGCTCTTCTACATAACGTCTTAGAGGGAAAAGAATGAAGATTGCGGCAAAGGTAACGGAACTGATTGGTGCGACTCCGCTGGTGCAACTGAATCGGGTTACCGAGGGTTGCGGCGCGCGTGTTGTGGTCAAGTTGGAGAGTCGCAACCCGGCCAGCAGCGTGAAGGATCGCATCGGGTTGGCGATGATCGAGGCCGCAGAACGCGCAGGCAAGATCGCTCCCGGCAAGACCCTGTTGATCGAGCCGACCAGTGGAAACACTGGTATTGGGCTGGCTTTTGCTGCGGCGGTCAAGGGATACAGCATTATTCTGACCATGCCGGATACGATGAGCGTGGAGCGGAGGATTCTGCTGCTCGCCTATGGTGCGAAGATCGTTCTGACGCCGGGGGCAAACGGCATGAAGGGAGCCATCGCAAAGGCTCTGGAGATACAGCGCGAGACGCCGGATAGCTTCGTTCCGCAACAGTTCGACAATCCTGCGAACCCGCAGATTCACCTGGAGACGACTGGGCCGGAGATCTGGAACGATACCGACGGCACGGCGGACATTCTGGTCTCGGGCGTCGGCACGGGCGGCACGTTGACCGGCGTCAGCCAGTACATCAAGGCGCGCAAGCCCAGCTTCTGGACGGTGGCGGTCGAGCCGACCGATAGCCCGGTTCTCTCCGGCGGCGCTCCCGGCCCGCACAAGATTCAGGGCATTGGCGCGGGCTTTGTTCCTTCGGTTCTGAAGACCGAGCTGATCGACGAGGTCATTCCCGTAACCAACGACGAGGCCTTCGCCATGGCGCGGCGGCTGCCTCGCGAAGAGGGCCTGCTGGTGGGAATCTCCGGCGGTGCGGCGGTTCATGCGGCGGTAAAGCTGGCGCACGAGGCCAAACATGCGGGCAAGCTGATTGTGGTGATTCTGCCGGACTTTGGCGAGCGCTATCTCTCGACCGGACTCTTCGACGAGCTACGCCATCAGGCTCTGAATACACCCACGGCGACGATCGCTTCATGAATTTGATTACATCCATCCGCGAAGACATTCGCTGCGTCTTCGAGCGCGACCCGGCCGCCTCATCGCAGGCAATGGTGCTGCTGTGTTATCCGGGGCTACAGGCCATCTGGGCGCATCGCGTGCAGCATTGGCTGTGGTGCAAGGACTTGCGTCTGCTGGCAAGATTGCTCTCGCAGATCACGCGCTTCTGGACCGGAGTGGAGATTCATCCCGGCGCGCGGCTGGGGCGACGCGTCTTCATCGACCACGGAATGGGTGTGGTCATCGGAGAGACGGCCATCGTTGGCGACGACGTGACGCTCTATCAGGGCGTGACTCTGGGAGGAACCGGAAAGGACGTTGGCAAGCGCCATCCGACCTTGCTGAACGGCGTTTTTGTGGGCAATAATGCCAATATTCTCGGCAATATTACGATTGGCGAGAACTCGCGTGTGGGTGCTGGCTCGGTGGTTGTGCGTGACGTGCCTCCGGATTCAACCGTCGTCGGCGTTCCGGCGCACATCGTCTATCAGGACGGCAAGCGCGTTTTGATTACCGATCCGCACGAGGTCAGCGATCCTCTCTCCGACGTGATTATTGCTCTCTCCGACGAGGTGAATCGCCTGAAAGATCGTTTGCGGCGGCTGGACGGGGAGCAACGGCAGGAGCCAGCCAGCGCGCTTGTAGTGGAGGAAGAGGAGCGCGCCCAGTATCGAAGCGAGCAGGCTACGCGCACCGATCACGTGAGCATGGGAGAGGGAATCTGAGCTGTGGACAAGCGAAGTGCGGATCGGAAGGCGAGGAGACGTAGCGGCTCTTTTGTAATTGCAGTTGTCCTTGCCTGTATTTGTTTGTCATTCCGCAGCGCAGCGGAATGACAGACAAAAGGCAGCGGAATGACATCCAGAAGAGAGGCAACAGCAGCAGCCGCGGTTTGTGGTGCGAACTGTATTTTTCTCATCCATCGCTGATGAAACCGCGATGGACGGGGCACCCGGCTCCCAAACCCCTCTGTCGGACGCTTGAGGTTTAGATTGTTTCAATATAGAACTTTATGCGAATTTAGCCGTTTTTTTCGCTATATTTTTTCTTGACTCATTTATCATTCCCGACTACTCTTAGCAAGTGACTAGACTCCCTTCGGGTTGAGTCAGTCACAACGAAGTCCACCCACTTCGTTGCTTTAACGGAATACCCACGCAACAGCCCCCACCGCGCTGCGTGGGTTTCCTTTTTAAATGCTGGTTTCTTTGGGAATCAGGATGATTTTCGACAATGGTTCTGCCCTGAGGTTGGTTGCAGGAGGAAAGCCATTCACAGGAGAGCTACAATCTTTTCATGAAGCTCTCTGAACTTGCCGCCCGACTTGGCGCAACCCTCGATGGCGATCCCGACGCTGAAGTCACCTCTGCCGCTGGTCTGGAGGACGCGCATCCCGGCCAGATTACCTTTGTCGCCAACCCCAAGTACACGCCGCTGGCGCGCACCACGCGGGCCACGGCGATTCTGGTTGAGCCGAACTTTGGGCCGGTCTCCGCTGCGACGCTGCGCATTGCAAACCCGTATCTGGCCTTTGCGCGCGCTCTGGAACTGCTCTATCAACTTCCTGTCTATGCACCGGGAATTCATCCCACGGCGGTCATTGATCCCACCGCGACGGTTGGTGCGAATGCTCATATTGGCGCGTATGTCGTGGTTGGCGAACAGGTTGTGATTGGCGATAACGCCACCCTGCTGCCTCATGTGGTGATCTATCCGCATGCGCAGATTGGCAGTCACTTTTTGGCTCACGCACATGCGATTGTGCGCGAATACTGCCGCGTTGGCGACCACGTCACGCTACAGAACGGCGCGATTCTTGGGGCGGACGGCTTCGGCTTTGCGCACTACTCCGCACCCCAGTCCGGCGAGCCGGCGTGGCACAAGATTCCTCAGACGGGCATTGCCGTCCTCGAAGACTATGTGGAGATTCAGGCCAATTCGACTGTAGATCGCGCCTCGATCGGCGAGACGCGCATCCACGTCGGGGCGAAGATCGACAACCTCGTCATGGTCGGGCATGGCTCGTCGGTGGGCGACAATACGATGCTCTGCTCCCAGGTGGGACTCTCCGGCTCGACCCATGTGGGCAAGAACGTGATTCTGGCCGGACAGGTCGGTGTCGCAGGACACCTCACCATCGGCGATGGGGCGATTGCTACGGCGCAGACCGGAATTCCATCGGATGTCGCTGCGGGAACCACGGTCAGCGGCTACCCGGCGATTGACAACCGCAAGTGGCTGCGCTCGGTCGCAATCTTCCACCGCTTGCCGGAGATCGTCCGCGAGATGCGGCAAAAGAGCAGCAAGCCGGAATAATTCTCCGCTGGTTGGGAGGGTGACGCGTTTTTGTTTGTCATTCCGCTACGCTGCGGAATGACAAACAAAACAGGCAAGGACAACTGCAATTACAAAAGAGCTATATGTCGATACGGCCTAGCTGAGTTGCTTGCGGAATCGCCGGACGCTGAGCGAGACCAGAACGAGAGTGAAGAGGAAGAGGCCGAGGAAATTTGGCCATACGTCGGCAAATCCACCTCCCTTGAGCATGGTTCCGCGGACAATGGCCGCGAAGTGATGAACCGGGTTCAGCACGGTGAGAGGCTGTAGCCACTTTGGCATCGCTTCGATGGGATTGAGCGCTCCCGACAAGGACGCGAGCGGCGGATTGAGGAAGAAGCTGGTGAGCTGCGCCTGCTGCGCCGACCGGCTGAAGGTGGCGATCACCGTGCCGATGCTGATGCCGGAGAGGATGCAGAGGCATCCTGCGCAGATCAGAAGAAGAAGACTGCCACGGAAGGGAACAGAAAAGACAAGGCGGAGAACCGCAATGGCGGCGAGCATCATCAACGAGAGGAGGAAGAAGAGCGGGGCGATCTTGGCGACGATGATCTCGGTGGTGCTGGCCGGAGACATGAGGAGTTGCTCGATGGTTCCGGCCTCGCGTTCGCGGACCATCGATGCAGACGCGACCATAGTGCTGTTGAGGATGAGCAATAGGCCGAGAACTCCGGTGACGATGAACCAGGAATCGACCAGACCGGGGTTGAAGAGGAAGGCGGGCTGAAGCTGAATCTGGCCGCGTCGGGCGAGGTTCGGTGCGACGGTCGGCTGGACCTGAAGATGGATTCCATTTTGGCGCAGGTTGACGTTGTAGCTCTGGAGAACGCCCTGCGCATAGGCGCGACTGATGGTGGCGGTGTTGGCGTTGGTGGCGTTCAGCAGGAGTTGTACGGTGGTGGGCCGCTGGCGAGCGAGATCGCGCGCATAGTCGTAGGGGACGACGAGACCGGCGTCGGCGTCGCCACGGCTGACCGCGTCGCCGAGCTGATCGACGGAGGCGTAGTAACCGGCGAGGCGAAAACTCTTGCTCTCGGTGAGCGTCGAGATCAACTCGCGACTCTCTGGCGTGCGGTTGTCATCGACCACGGCGAGGCGGAGATCGGAGACGTTGGAACTGAGCGCAAAGCCGAAGAGCGTGAGTTGCAGAATTGGCGGAAGCACCAGAGAGATCTGTAGGCGCCGGTCGCGGCGAATCTGGTTGAACTCCTTTTTGACCAGAGCGCGCATGCGATAGCTGAAGAGATGGCGGAAGAGTCCGGTCAGAGTCATGACTTCACCTGCATCTTTCTCATACCGTTCCACGCAAGCAGGTAAAAGATGGAGCCGATGATGCCGATGAAGATCACTTTGTACCAGACGGCGGGCCAACCTCCGCCTTGCAACAGCGCGTCGCGAACGATCTCGATGAAGTAACGGCCCCAGACGAAGTTGGAGATCCAACGCAGGCCAATGGGGATGTTCTGCACCGGAAACATCAGACCGGAGAGCAGGAAGACGAGGAGAAAGCCGCCCAGCGCGACGACCTGCATCGCTGCGGTCTGGTTGGGAATTTTGACGCCGATCATGGTTCCGAACGAGGCCACGCAGAAGGTGTAGAGAATGGTGGCGACAAAGACAGGCGTGGGGTCGCCGGCGAAGGTTAGTCCGAAGTAGGTGAAGAGAAACGCCGACATGACGACGGCTTCGCCGAGCGCGACGACCATGAAGGCGAAGATCTTGCCGAGAAGAAACTCATGCGCGGAGATGCTCGACACATAGACCTGAAGGATGGTCTTCTGCTCGCTCTCTCTGGCCATGGCAAGGCCAGCAAGAAGCGGCGGAAACATGGAGAGGGCAAGGACGAAGACTCCGGGGCCGTAGAACTTTTTCGACGAGAGGCCGGGATTGAACCACAGGCGAAAGGCAGCCTGCACGGGCGCGGGCGCAGCGATCTGCTGGTTGTAGGCGTTGGCGATCTGAAGGGCGTCGCCGGAGACGAGCTTGGCGGTGTTGGCGTCGGATGCGTCGACGATGAGTTGCACGGGAGAGTTGACGCCACTCGCCTGATCGCGACCGAAGTGGGGCGGGATAATTAGCACGGCTCGCGCGGCGTTCGAGGCAAGAGCCGCTTCGGCGGGTTTGTCGACGGGCCACGCAATTACATGAAAGGTGATTGAGGCGCGGAAGACATCGATGAAATGGTTGGAGGCGGAGGAACCGTCGAAGTCCTGCACGATGATGGGGAGATCGTAGACGGTGAGCGAGAGAGCAGCACTCATCAGCAGAAGCATGACGAGAGGCAGTGCCAGGGCGAGCGCCAACGTGCGCCAGTCTCGAACGATCTGGGTAAGCTCTTTGCGCGACTGTGCGAGGATGCGTCTCATCGCTGCTCCCGGATACTTCGCTGCTCTCGACTATTTTTCAAGCGACACCTTGCCTTCGAGACGAGCCTTTTCGACGATGGAGATGAAGACGTCTTCCAGCGAGAAGCGATCTTCTCGCGCGCTGAAAACACGCAGGCCAGCGGCTTCGAGTTGTTGCGTGGTCTGTTGGATTGCAATCTCGGGAGCGTCTTCGGTGATGAGGTGAAGACGTTCTCCGAAGAGGGAGACGCGCCAGCCTTCGGTTGTGTGTTTGAGCAGATCCACGGCGCGCTGTGGCTGATCGACGATGAGTTGCAACAGGTGTCCGGTCTGCCGACTCTTGATGCCGCTGGGCGTTCCCTCCGCAACGAGTTCCCCGGCGACCATCATGCCGAGACGATTGCACTGTTCCGCCTCTTCGAGGTAGTGCGTGGTGACGAGGATGGCTGCGCCGGTGTCCGCCAGTCGGTTGATCATCGTCCAAAAGGCGCGGCGGGCAAGAGGATCGACGCCGGAGGTCGGTTCGTCGAGGAAGAGAATGTCGGGCTCGTGCAGAATGGCCGCGCCAAAGGCGACGCGCTGTTTCCATCCTCCGGGAAGGCTGCCGGTCAGCTGATCCTGCTTGCCTTCAAGTCCAGAGAAGGAGAGAACCCAGCGAATTTTTTCTTCGCGCTCCGCGTCGGGGACGCCATAGACTCCGGCGAAGAAGTCGAGGTTCTGGCGGATCGAGAGATCGTCGTAGAGGGAGAACTTTTGCGACATGTAGCCGATGCGCTTGCGAACCGCCTCGCTGCGCAGATTACCCGTGGCACCAGCCAACTCCATGCTGCCGCCGGTGGGTTCGAGCAGGCCGCAGAGCATGCGGATGGTGGTCGTCTTGCCCGCTCCGTTAGCTCCCAACAGGCCGTAGACCTCGCCGTTGCGAATCTGTAGGCTGACGTTCTTGACCGCGGTGAATCCGTCAAAATCTTTGAGGAGGCTCTTCGCGTCGATTGCGATTTGCCCGCGCAGAGAGCTGTGATTGTGTCGCGAAGGGAACTCGGAGGAATGCAGATCCTGTCCCAACGCACGCAGGCGGGCGACGAAGGTATTCTCCAGCGTGGGCTGATCGACGTGCATCTCTTCGATCGAAACTCCTGCGCGCGTGAGTTCCTCTGTGACTTGCTGCTGCGCCTGATCTGGATCGCGGACGAGCAGGTCAAGACGGTCGCCGAAGCGCTGCACGTCGAGGATGTCGTCGTCTGGGCCGGAATGCGAAGCGAGAATGCTCTCCGTCTTGCGCAGGTCTGGCGTGCGCAGCTCAATGCGCTTTGCGTTGAGGCTGGCGCAGAGTTCCGTGGAACTGCCGATCTGTAGAATCTGTCCCTGATGCATGAAGGCGATGCGGTGACAACGCTCGGCCTCGTCGAGGTAGGGCGTGGCGACGAGGATGGTGAGGCCATCGGCGGAGAGATGCGCGAGCGCGTCCCAGAACTCGCGGCGTGAGACGGGATCGACGCCGGTCGTCGGCTCGTCGAGCAGAAGAATGCGCGGCTGCGGAACCAACGCGCAGATGAGTGAGAGCTTCTGCCGCATGCCTCCGCTCAACTTTCCGGCGAGGCGGTCGGCAAAGCGATCCATGTCGAACATGCGAAGGTACTGCTGGCCGCGCGCGACGATTTGCTGTGGAGAAATGCGGCGCAGATCGCCGCAGTAGCGAATGTTTTCCGCAACCGTTAGGTCGGGGTAGAGGCTGAAGCTCTGTGTGAGATAGCCAGTCTGTGAGCGCATCTCGCGCGCCGGACTGCCAAAGATGTTGGCGACGCCGGAGGTCGCCTCCATCACTCCGGCAAGGATCTGGAAGGTCGAGGTCTTGCCCGCGCCGTCGGGTCCGATGAGGCCGAAGATCTCGCGTGGACGAACCTCCAGCTTGATTCCTCGCACGGCCTCGACTTTGCCGTAGCGTTTGGTCAGATCGCGCGCGTCGATGGCTGGCGTCGCGGCAAGACCCTCTGCTGCGTCGCGATCGACCTCGCGGACTGGAGTTGCGGCAATCACTTGTGTGTGCCCTTCGGCCATGTGTCGCCACTGACGAGGACTTCGCCATCGGCGGGCATTCCCGGCTTGGCAAATCCGAAGCCCGACTTCAATTGCAGCTTGATGCCGACGACCTGCTTGATGCGGTCGTCGCGGAAGTAGGTATTCTCCGGGGTAAAGGTGGCCTGCGGATCGATGCGCGAGACGGTCGCGTCAATCGGCTGCTTGGGGTTTGAATCAAGATAAACGCGCGCGGACTGACCGATCTTTACTTTGCCGATCTGCCCCTCTGGCACGAAGCCGCGCAGATAGACTTTGCTGAGGTCGAGCAGCGTGATGAGGGCGGTTCCGGCGGGGATGACCTCGCCGGGTTCGGCGGCGCGGGTGACCACGGTGCCGCTGAAGGGCGCGCGTATGGTGAGGTCGTTGCGATTGTCTTCGGCCTCGGCGAGTTGGGCGCGAGCCTGTTGCGTCTGCGCCGTTGCGCTGGCGACCTCAGCCTGCTGCGCGTCCATCTGTCTTTGCACCAGCGCGACCTGTGACTCGCGGAGGTTGGGATTGGTCAGCGTCGCCCGCGCGGTCGTCAACTCGGCCTGCGCCGCTTCTACACGGCGCTTTGCGGCGGCGACTGCGGCGGCCTGCTGATCGGCGGCGGTGGCGGCCTGTAGGCCCTGACGCTCCGAGACGGCGCCGGACTTTGCCAGGCGCGTGTAGGCTTCTTTGTCGAAGGCGGCGATCTGATAGGCGGCCTGCTGTTGCGCAAGGTCAGACTCTGCGGCGGCTAGCTCGGCCTGCGCTTGCTTGACGTGGCCTTCGCTGTCGAACTTCGATTGACCAACCTGAAGTCGGCTCTGATTCAACTCCTGCTGAAGAACGGCGATCTGCTGGCGTGCGGCATCGCCCTTCGCTTCGGCGGCGGCGAGTGCAGCCCTGGACTGATCCTCGCGCGCACGAATCTGCGCATCGTCGAGGATGGCAATGATGTCTCCCGCATTGACGCTGTCGCCCTCGCGCACGCGCAGTTCGAGGATGCGCCCGGTGGTCTTGGAGGCAACGGCGGAGTCGTCGCCCTCGATGCGCCCGCTGACCGCGACGATGCTGTCGGGAAGAGCGGGAGTGGCGAAGAAGACGCGCCAAACGACAAAGGCTAGCCCAATCAGCAAGAGAATGCCGATGACTCGTCGTATGCTGCGGCGACGTTGCAACGCAGCGAGATTCGTGGCGTCTGCGGTGTCTGGCTGCGCTGCCGTCTCGGCCTGCTGCGGCGAACTGGGTGGTATGGATGCGCTCATTTACTTGCCCTCGGTTTTACTGCTCGCTTGGTTGCTTTGATGCTTTGAACCGAAATCATTGTGCGGTAACCCTGAATGTAAGAGAGGGAGAAATCGGCGATGTGATCGGCGATGCGTTCCACCTGTTTGGGAGTCATCTTCAACTCGGGCCATGCACCCTGCAACAATGGGGATGCAAAGACGTATACAACGATCTGGCCCATCACGCTGATGGTGCAAAGTCTGGTTTTTTCGTCGTTGGCTGGCAGGCCAATCATCTTTCCGATGAGTTCGAGTAAGCGGGTAAAGAGCGGGCGTCCGACTTCGTCGATAAGTTGTTGCAGCGCCGGGGTTGGTTGCGCCAACTCGTGGGCGAGGATTCGAAAGTGCCAATCGGGACGGTCTCCCCGGCAGATGCTGCGCAGGCGGGCATGAATCACAGCTCGCAGAATGTCTTCCAGCGGAGCCGATTGCTCCAGAGCATTTTGCACGGCCTCGATCTCAGCCGCCTGCAACGATTGCTGAACGGCCTCGGTGTACAGACCCAGCTTGTCGCCGAAGTGATAGTTGACGGCGGCAACATTGACCGACGCGGCGATGGAGATCTCGCGAATGGTGGCGGCCTGATAGCCCCGGTGGGCGAAGATTCTGCCGGCTACATTCAGCAGTTTGTTGCGGGTCGGATCAGCCTCTGCTGGTCGACGGGGACGCTTCGCCGTCTTCAAACTGCGCGAGGATGGGTTCTTGTCCATATTCAAGCGCAAGAGTAAAACACTTGTTTGAACTTATCAATGCATATCTGTATCCGAGGATGCTTTGTTGGCCATCCTCACCTCCTTCGAGGTGAAAATAGTGCCACAACAGTAACGTCAGGAATCTGAATCGTCAGCATGATGTTGTAAATACAGCTACTTGTCTGTTAGCATCGCCGGATTCAGTCTCTCCGCCACTCGTGGCAATGTTTGAGACTGTGCGAGGTAAGCAGGCCTTGCACTAAATATTCGATACCGCTTAGTGCGGGGTGAGTCCTTGGTCTGAAAGCCGCATTCCAAGCTTCCAGCCTGAGGCGGTAGAATGCGGGCAGGGAAGATGTTGCGTCGTAACTGAGTCTGCATCTGAACTACAGCGAGCTAGACCCTACAGGTGGGTAGATCATGAAAATCAAGCAGCTTGGAAATTCGGATATGTGGCTCACCCCGATTGGTTTTGGTGCATGGGCCGTGGGCGGCGGCGATTGGGAGTATTCCTGGGGGCCGCAGGACGACAAGGACTCGATTGCGGCGATCCACAAGGCGATCGATCTGGGCGTGAACTGGATCGACACGGCGGCGATCTACGGACTCGGTCACTCGGAAGAGGTGGTTGGTCGTGCGGTCAAGGAGTCTTCCACAAAGCCGTTTGTCTTCACCAAATGCGGCATGGTTTGGAACAGCAATCACGAGATTCGCCGCACTCTGCTGGAGATTCGTCGCGAGGTTGATGAGAGTCTGCGCCGTCTACAGGTCGAGGCGATCGACCTCTATCAGATTCACTGGCCGGTCGAAGACAGAGACATCGAAGAGGGCTGGAGCACCATGGCCGACCTGAAGCGCGAAGGCAAGGTCCGCCACATCGGCGTCTCGAACTTCTCGACCTCGCAGATGGAGCGTTGCCTGGAAATTGCGCCGATCACCTCGCTCCAGCCACCC
>JARLFY010000028.1 GCA_031296325.1 Acidobacteriaceae bacterium
ACTCAAAGCTGCTGCATGAAAAAGGCTATGGAAGTATGGAAATCGCTGCGCGATTCCCACACTCCCACAGCCTCGACGACGACGGGATGAAATCAATCAACCCAGCACTTATGGGATACGCATTCTGAGGGCAAGGTCATTATTCGCTAGATATCGGCGAACTGGGTACCCCACAAGAGTCCGATAGGCACTAGACTGAAGAGGGACAGTGGAAATTTTCTTCCAATTGAATTCTCTGCGGGCTGGAAAGCAAGAGCGGCGGCGCGATTCGCTAGGCGCGGGCGTGTTGCTGCTGGCTCTGGCCTGCTTCGCCACGGCGCAGGCACAGGAGAGCGCGGTTTTGCCGATGGCGCCTGGTGCGCAGTCGGCTACGCTGCCCGCTGTCCATAGGCCGGTCCGGCCATACGACAGCCCGACAATGGCTGGCTCGACGATTCGTTTTGCCGGAGGCGTTACGGTGGAGAAGGCTACGGCAGAGGCTCTGCCGCTTGGCCTTGATGACGCCATCGATCGCGGACTGAAGCACAATCTACAGATTCTGCTGGCGAACCAGAGTGAGCGTTCGGTGCATGGAGAGATCTCGACGGTCTACTTCGCGCTGCTGCCAAACGTGCGCGCGACCGCTTTTACCGGTGCATCCGAGATCAATCTGGCGGCGATGGGCTTTAAGCCCGCATCGTTTGCTGCTTTTGGATTTGCGCCCGGATCGATCCACGAGATTACGAAGGTTGACACAACCGGGGTACAACTCAGCGCCGATCAGGTTCTGTTCAATCTGACGGACGTTTATCTCTATGCGGCGGCGCGTAAGGCAGGCGACGTCGTGGAGATGAATCGCCTGAATGTGCGCGGAGGTGTGGTCGATGCAGTCGGCACACAGTATCTGGCTGCACTGGCCGATCAGGCGCAGATTGCTAACACCCGCGCTCGCGTGACCGCAGACCAAGAGGTGCTGCGGCAAGCTACGTTGATGCACGAGGCGGGCGTCGGAATCAATCTCGACGTGCTGCGCTCGCAAGTGCAATTGCAGTCTGAGCAGCAGGCTCTGGTGCGCGCCGAAGACTCCTTCGCCAAGGACAAGATCGCGCTGAATCGGTTGATCGGCCTGCCCGCCGAGCAGGAGTTGACGCTGGTAGACGCGGTTCCCTATGCGGATCTGGTGCAGATGCCGCTTGAGCAGACCAAGGCGCTGGCGTTTGAGCGACGCAAGGATCTGCTTGCGCTGGAGGCGCAACTCGAGGTCGCCGAACGGGCGCAGAAGGCGGTGAAGTACGAGCGGTTGCCCTCGCTCGCCTTCAACAGCGACTACGGCGTGATGGGCGTGACTCGCGGACTTTACCACGGCGTCTTTACCGCCGAGGGAACGTTGAAGATTCCACTCTTTGAAGAGGGCCGTTTGCGTGGCGAGAGCGAGATCGCTGCCGCGCAGGAACTCTCGCTGTGGCGGCAGATCGCGTCACTGCGCGTCAGCATCGACGCTCAGATTCGCGCCAGTCGTCTGGACGTCGAGTCCTCCGCCGAACTGGTCAAGGTGGCGCGAAGCAACGTGGATCTGGCCACCGAGGCGCTTGCCGATACGCGCGATCGTTTTACTGCTGGAGTGGACGACGATCTTCCAGTGGTTGAGGCGCAGGCCACGCTGGCCGCCGCGCAGAGTCGTCTGGTTGCCACCGAGTTCCGGTTCAATCAGGCCAAACTCACGCTGGCTCGTAATACCGGCGTAGTTGAAACCGAGTACAAGCAATATCTCGGTCGGTAATCTTCGCGGTTATTTAGTCGGTTTTAGGAATTGCTATATATAGACCAATTTCCGTAGCCATTTTGCTTGTCATTCCGTAGCGAAGCGCAGAAATCTGCTTTTGCCGTTGCGGTTGTCTTTATAGTCTTTTCTCCAAGGGGATAGATTTCCGTGGCGCGAACAACAAAGCAGATTCCTGCGCTGCGGAATGACAAACAAAAACAGGCAAGGACAACTGCAATTACAAATGAGCTATATGTCGATACCGCCTAGCTAAACAAGAATTCTTTTGTGCGGAGTTCTTTTACGGTGTCGCGTAGTTTGGCGGCCTTTTCAAACTCGAATTTCTTGGCGGCCTCGCGCATGTCGGATTCCAGCTTGCCGATGTAGGTCTCCAGTTCATTCTGGGTGGCGAAGTCGGGGATGCCTTCGGCCTCGTCGGTGAGATCGGCGTAGTCGGCCTTCAGGATTCCAGCAAGGCCCATCTCCAGCGGACGCAGGATGGACATTGGCGTGATGTCGTGTTCTTCGTTGTAGGCGACCTGCTTTACGCGGCGACGGTCGGTCTCGTCGATGGCTCGACGCATGGAGTCGGTCATCTTGTCTGCATAGAGAATGGCGCGGCCTTCAACGTGGCGTGCGGCGCGGCCAATGGTCTGAATGAGAGATCCCTGTGAACGCAGGAAGCCTTCCTTGTCGGCGTCGAGGATGGCTACCAGCGAGACTTCGGGTAGGTCTAATCCCTCGCGCAATAAATTAATTCCGATGAGTACGTCGTACTCTCCCTTGCGCAGGTCGCGAAGTAGTTTAATCCGCTCCAGAGTTTCTATTTCGGAGTGCATGTAGCGGCAGCGAACGCCGACTTCGGTGTAGTAGTTGGCTAAGTCCTCGGACATGCGTTTAGTTAGGGTAGTTACTAATACGCGCTGATTTAATTTTGTTCGCTCGCGAATTTCGGCTAATAAATCGTCGATCTGTCCTTTGACCGGACGAATCTCTACCTGCGGATCAATTAACCCGGTTGGGCGAATGATTTGTTCTACGACTACGCCGCCGGACTTAGTCAGTTCGTAGGGGCCGGGGGTGGCGGAGACGTAGATGATCTGCCCGGTGCGCCCTTCAAATTCGTCGAACTTCAGCGGACGATTGTCCATTGCCGAGGGAAGGCGGAAGCCGTAGTCAACCAGATTCTGCTTGCGCGAGCGGTCGCCGTGCCACATGCCATGGATCTGCGGTACAGTAACGTGGGACTCATCGATAAAGAGCAGGAAGTCGCGGGGAAAGTAATCCAGCAGGGTCGGAGGCGGCTCGCCTGCCAGTCTGCCGGAGAAGTGGCGCGAGTAGTTTTCGATGCCGTGGCAGTAGCCTACGGATTTAATCATTTCAAGGTCGAATCTAGTTCGCTGATGAATTCTTTGCGATTCGACTAAGCGACCTTGCTGCTCTAATTCTTTTTCCCATACTTCCAACTCCGCCAGAATGGAATCGCTGGCGGCGCGCTTGCGTTCGGGTTGGACTACATAGTGGGACTTGGGATAGATGGGTAGGCGTGAATACTTTTGCCGAACGGTTCCGAAGAGCGGATCGATCTGGGAGAGCGAGTCGATCTCGTCGCCGAATAACTCAATGCGGTAGGCGTTTTCGTCGTAGGTTGGGTAGACCTCGATGATGTCTCCGCGAACGCGAAAGGTGCCTCGGCGGAAGTCAACGTCGTTGCGGTCGTAGAGGATTTCTACCAGGCGGCGGGTGATGTCTTCACGCTTGATCTTCTGGCCGCGTTCCAGTAGAAGAAGCATGCCGAAGTAGGCCTCGGGCGAACCGAGTCCATAGATGCAGCTTACTGAGGAGACAATAATGCAGTCGCGTCGCTCGAATAGACTACGAGTGGCGGAGAGACGGAGTTTATCTAATTCTTCATTAATGGTTGCTTCTTTTTCTATAAACAGATCGCCAGCAGGAATATAAGCTTCGGGCTGATAATAGTCGTAGTAGGAGACGAAGTATTCGACGGCATTGTTGGGGAAAAAGGATTTGAACTCGTGGTAGAGTTGGGCGGCGAGGGTCTTGTTGTGCGCCAGAATGAGGGCTGGGCGTTGCACCTCTTCGATGACCTTGGCCATGGTGAAGGTCTTGCCGGAGCCGGTGACGCCGAGCAGGACTTGATCCTTCTCGCCAGCGGCGAGGCCCGTGACCAACTCGCTGATGGCTCGGGGCTGGTCTCCTTGTGGCGTGTAGGTCGTGGCTAGCTGAAAGTCCATTCTTATAGGATAAGGTATTCGGGGTAGCAGTACTGGAGGACGTGTGACGGAGCTTTGGTTGGTGCGGCATGGGCAGACGGAGTGGAGCATGAGCGGGCAGCACACGGGGCGGACCGACATTCCGCTGACGGAAGCTGGGCGCGGGCACGCTGCGGAGTTGGGGAAGTTTCTGGCGGAGACGAAGTTCCAGGCGGTGCTGCGCAGTCCGATGCGGCGGGCGCGGGAGACCTGCGAGATCGCTGGATTCGGCGATGTGGCCGTGGTGGACGAGGGGCTGCACGAGTGGGACTATGGAGTTTTTGAGGGGCGCACGGGGCCGGAGATTCGGGCGGAGATTCCGGGCTGGTCGGTGTGGGAGGCCGTCATCGTTGGAGGTGAATCGGTGGAGCAGGTGGGCGAGCGGGCCGATGGCGTGATTGCGCGGGCGTTGGCGGCGGCTGGGCCGGAGACCGATGAGGTGGTGCGAGTGGCACTGTTTGCGCATGGGCATATTCTGCGGATTCTGGCGGCTCGGTGGATCGGGCTGGAGGCAAACGAGGGACGTCGCTTCGCGCTGGGAACGGGAAGCGTGTGCGTGTTGGGATTTGAGAAGGAGACGCGCTTGATTCGCCGGTGGAATCGCGGGTTTGAGGAGTAATGGAGCGGACGGATGATGATCTGGATGAAACGTTTAGTTGTGGGATTGGTGTTGTTGGGAATGGTTTGCGGGGCGCAGGCGCAGATGGGTACGAGCTTGGCGTTTCATCGCGCTCAGCATCTGCGGCGGGGTATCAACCTGAGCGGATTCTATGCGCAAACGCAGGATTTTTCGGAGGCTCGGCTGGATGGCTATATGTCTACGGCTGATATGCAGGCGCTGAAGACCATGGGGTTCGACCACGTTCGGCTGAGCATTGATCCGGCTCCGCTGATTGCCAATGCGCAGACGGGAGCGTTGCGGGCAGAGCCGATGGCGCGGTTGGATAAGACGGTGGCGCAGTTGACCGAAGCGGGACTGAATGTGATTCTCGACATCCACGCGGAGGAGGACTGGAAGGCCGCGATGACGCGTGGAGACGATGGCCCGTCGCGACTGTGCGCATTCTGGGGGCAATTTGCAGAATACTTCGCCAAAAGTGATCCAGAGCGAGTTGTCTTCGAGGTGATGAACGAACCATCGATGAACGACCTGTATCGCTGGCAGGGAATTCAGACGCATGTTGTGGCAGCTATTCGGCGCGTTGCGCCAAGGCATACAGTGATTGCGACGGCGGCGCAATGGGGTGGACAGGACGGGTTGATGTTGACTGAGCCTGTCCGCGACGAGAATGTTATCTATTCGTTTCACGACTACGCGCCGATGTGGTTTACTCATCAGGGCGCGACTTGGGGAACTGATGGCTGGGCGTTTCTCCATGGTGTTCCTTATCCTGCGACGCCAGAGAACATTCAGCCCGTTTTGGCTCAGGAGCCGGACGAACGGACTCGGTTGCAGGTGGAACGATACGGGTTAGAGCGGTGGGATGCGTCGCGGATTGGAGCCGAGATTGCTACAGTGGCTGATTGGGCCCAGAGGCGTGGAGTTCCGGTCTACTGCGGAGAGTTTGGTGTGTACAGAGCCTACTCCGATGCGAAGTCGCGGGCGACCTGGATCAGTGATATGCGCACGGCACTGGAGTCGAAACAGATCGGCTGGGCTATGTGGGACTACGATGAGAACTTCGGGCTGGCTACCAAAGGACGCGATGGAATCGTGGTCGACCAGAACGTGCTGCACGCGTTAGGTATGGGAAAGTAATGCAGGTTTATCTAAAGGATCAAGTCGAATGAAGAAGCTCTCCGCTGTATTTTTGCTCTGCGCCTCCGTTACTTCTCCGCTGCGCGCCCAGATTCATGCCGGCTCTCCAGCCGCGAGCGCTGCTGTTCCCGCGCAGGGATTGAATCAGGATCGCGCCGCTCGTTCGCGAGAGCTGGCGCGGTTGTTCGACGAGATCTGGCAGGACAAGCTGCGTCATCAGCCCGAGTACGCGACCTACCTCGGCGACAAACGATACGACGATCAGCTCGCCGACCTATCTCCGCGCGCGTTCAACGATTCGCTGACTCGCGGGCGAGGCTTCATCGAGCGGCTCTCGGCGATTGATCCCAGCGGACTCTCGCATCGCGAGCAGCTCTCGGCGGAGCTGATGCTGCGATCGCTGATCGAGGATCAGGAGGCCGCGCCGTTCAAGGAGTGGGAGCTGGCGGTGAATCAGTACGACGGCATTCATCTCGATCTACCGCAGCTTGCCGCGCACACCAGCTTCGACAACACGGACGACTACGACCACTACATCTCGCGCTTGAGCAAGGTTCCGCGAGCCTTTGCGCAGACGATGACCAACCTGCAGTCCGGACTGGACGACCATCGCACGCCGCCGCAGATGCTGATGCAGAAGGCGCTGGAGCAGACGCAGGCCATCGCTGCGCAGAAGCCGGAAGACAGCCCCTTTGCGCTTCCGCTGAAGCACTTTCCGGCCAGCGTCTCGCCGGAGGATCAGAAGCGTATTCGCACGGCTGTGTTAGAGGCCATCGCCAATGACGTGCTGCCGTCCTACCAACGCTTCGCCAAGTTTCTTGCGGTCACCTACATTCCAAACTGCCGCACTGAGCCTGGACTGTGGGCTTTGCCTGATGGCGAGGCTTACTACGCCTTCCGCATCCGCCAGTCGACCACGCTGACCAAGTCCGCAGCAGAGATTCACCAGATCGGATTGGCCGAGGTGGCGCGCGATCAGGCCGAGATGCTGGCCATCGTCCACAAGCTGGGCTTTACCGACCAGAAGACCTTCAATGCCGCGCTGAAGGCCGATCCGAAGCAGCATCCGGCGTCTGCTGAAGCTCTGCTTGATGCCTATCGGCACTACATTGCGCAGATGCAGCCGCGTCTGCCAGAGCTGTTCGGCACGTTGCCCAAGGCGAAACTGGAGGTCGTCGCCATTCCCGACTACATGGCCCCGACGCAGGCCGAGGCCTACTACGATCAGGGAACTCCCGATGGCAAGCGGCCCGGTCAGGTGAACATCAATACCTACCACTTTGCCGATCGCTCGCTGACGGACGTTGAGGCCGTTGCGTACCACGAGGGCATTCCCGGCCACCACTTGCAGATCTCCATTCAGCAGGAGTTGACCGGACTGCCGGAGTTCCAGAAGCAGTCCTACTACACCGCCTACACCGAAGGCTGGGCTCTCTACAGCGAGCGACTGGGCAAGGAGATCGGCTTCTATCAGAATCCTTACTCCGACTACGGGCGGCTGGAGGCCGACATGTGGCGGGCGATTCGTCTGGTGGTTGACACCGGCGTCCACTCGCAGCATTGGACGCGCCAGCAGATGGTCGACTACTTCCACCAGTATTCAGGGCTGGACGAGACCAACACGCAGGCCGAGGTGGATCGCTACATCGCGTGGCCCGCGCAGGCGTTGGGCTACAAGATGGGCCAGCTCAAGATTCTGGAGCTACGCGAGCGCGCCAAGACCGCTCTCGGGCCGAAGTTCGATCTCAAGGGATTTCACGACGTGGTGCTGAGTTCTGGGGCGTTGCCGCTCGACGTGCTGGAAAAACAGGTCGATCTATGGATCGCTGCACAGACGGCGGTTTCGGCTCACGCATCGCCCGAGACAAAATAGCCGCCGATGCGCGCAGGCATCGGCGGCACCATGCATTGCCCGCTCTAATTGGAGCGCATGTTGGTGAACTGTAGGTCTACGCCGATGTCCTTGCCGCGGAGCAGCGCGATGATCTGCTGTAGCACGTCGCGATCCTTGCTGACGACGCGCACGGTGTCGCCCTGAATGCTGGCCTGCGCCTTCAGCTTGGAGTCCTTGATCGCCGCGACGATGATCTTGGCCTTGTCCGAGGCAATGCCCTGCACCAGCTTGATCTTCTGGCGAATGCTGGAGTTGGCTGCGGGTTCGATCTTCTCGAACTCCAGATTCTTCAGCGAGACACCGCGCTTGACCAGCTTCTGCGAGAGGATCTCGACGACCGCCTCCAGCTTGTACTCGTCCTGCGAGGCGAGCTGGATGGTGTCGGTGCCCTCGATCGTGATCTTGGACTTCGAGTCCTTCAGGTCGAAGCGCGCGTTGACTTCCTTGGTCGCCTGATCGACCGCGTTCTTGACCTCTGCGAGGTCCACTTTGCTGACTACATCGAAGCTGTTATCGGATGCCATGTAGGACAGTATAGGCCAGATCGCCGTTGATTGAACAACGTATGAGAAGAGGGGATTTTCTTCTCATACGAACCGTAGCGGCTTCCCGCGCCAAACCGCATCAGAAGCCGAGGCTGCCCAGAACGTGTCGGATGGCTGCGGCGCTGGCGTTCAGTCCGGCCTCTTCCGCTGCGTTCATCGGGATGGGCAGAACGCCCTCCACGCCGCGACGGCCTACGATCGACGGAACGGAGAGGCATACGTTGCTGATGCCGCGATAGTCGGTGAGCAGGGAACTGATGGGCAGGACGCGGCCCTCGTCCCATAGAATTGCCTCAAGGATCGCCGCGACGGCCAGACCGATGGCGTAGTTCGTCGCGCCCTTACCTTCGATGATCTTCTCCGCCGAGGTGCGCACGCTCTCGAAGAGGTTGAGTTCGTCCTGCGAGTTGATCTCGCCGTGGCCGGGTATCTTCCAGCCGCGCACTGGAACACTGCCAATGCTGGCGCTGGCCCACAGGGGAATCTCGCTGTCGCCGTGCTCTCCGGCGATGTAGGCGTGGACGTTCTGCACCGCGACCGAGCAGCGCTGCGCGATGAGGAAGCGGAAGCGAGAGCTGTCGAGTACAGTTCCGCTGCCCATAACGCGATGGCTCTCGAGTCCGCTCAGCTTCAGCGCGATGTAGGTGAGCACGTCGACCGGGTTGGTTACCATCAACAGCGTGGCGTTGGGAGCTACGCGCAGCAGCTCGGGGATCAGCGAGCGGCAGATTCCGGTGTTAACGCTCGCCAGATCGATGCGCGTCTGTCCGGGCTTCTGCTTGGCGCCTGCGGTCACCACGATGACGTCGGAGTTCGCCAGCACGTTGATGTCGTCGGATCCGTCAACGGTGGCCATCGGCACGAACATCAGGCCGTGGTTCAGGTCGAGCACCTCGGCCTCGACCTTGGCCCGAGCCACGTCGTACAGGCTGATGTGCTTGCCAACTCCGCGCACCATGCAGGCGTAGGCGATGGTCGCGCCCACGCTACCCGCTCCCACGATTCCAATCTTTCCCGGTTGCTCGCTCATTTGTTTGTCCTCTACTCCAGTGACGCAGATTAACAGGATAGGAGCAGGTTAGCAGCATTTTCGGTAATGGTGCAGGCCATCACGGAGCGAGGTAAAGCAGATTCCTTCGCTTTGCTACGGAATGACAAACAAATTGGGGCATTGCAACTCCGAAACTCTCAAGCCGGGAGTTCTGAGCGAGAATATTCTTTTGAATTCCCGGTGAAATTGTCAGAGTCCTTTAACAATTGAAGGATAGACTGGGAGGCATATGCGGCTTAGCTTTGTGGTTCCAGCGTACAACGAAGAGATGTATCTCCCCGCTTGCCTGGAGTCGATCCTGGCACAGACGCAGGGAATGAGCGATGCGGTCGAGATCATCGTGGTCAACAATGCCAGTACTGATCGTACGCGCGAGGTCGCGCTGGGCTACCCCGGCGTACGCGTGGTCGACGAGATGCGCAAGGGGTTGACGTTTGCGCGGCAGGCGGGATTTGCGGCAAGTACGGGCGAGTTGATCGCCAACGTCGACTCCGACTCGCGGCTGACTCCGGGATGGGTGGCACAGGTACTCGCTGGCTTTGCGGAGGAGCCGAAGATGGTCGCGTTGAGCGGCCCGTTCGTCTACTACGATCTGACGCCGCGTCAGCGTGTGAGCGTGCAGGGATTCTATGCGGTGGCTTTTCTGGTCTACGCGCTGAATCGCTATGTGCTGCGCGCCGGATCGATGGTGCAGGGAGGAAACTTTGTGCTGCGGCGCGAGGCTCTGGAGAAGATCGGCGGATTCGATACGTCGATCGCATTTTATGGCGAAGACACCGACATTGCGCGCCGACTGAACAGCGTGGGGCAGGTGAAGTTTACCTTCGATCTGAAGATGTACTCCTCGGCGCGACGGCTGAAGGAGGAGGGGATGGTGACCATCGCATGGCGATACACCCTCAACTATCTGTGGACGACCTTCCGCAAGAAGCCCTACACGGAAGAGTACAGCGACATACGCGAAAAGGCGGATGGCATCAAGCCCTCGTGCTGAGATGGTGGTTCGTTGAAGTTGTAGGTCGGGCCTTCAGCCCTTGCCAGACAACCGCAACGGGAAGAACAATGGCCTGTGGTGCGAGCTTTTTTGCATCCCATCCATCGCGATGTTGCTGCGATGAATGAGGCACCCGGCAGAGCATTGCGCAACGAGCAAAATGCGGGGATTCTTCGCTCCGCTCAGAATGACAATTCATTCTTGGTCTATAGCAATTCAAATCGGCAATAGCGGTTCAAAAAATATCTAGCGGATGGGGTAGAGGGAGCGGTACATCTCGCGATTGCGCAGGATGGCCTGGACGTACTCGCGTGTCTCGCTGTAGGGGATCGACTCGACGAACTCGGGGACGTCTTTGAAGTCGTTGTTGGCGATCCACTGGCGGACGGGCGTGTCTCCTGCGTTGTAGGCGGCGAGGGCGTACTCTACCTGACCGCCGAAGCGGTCCAGAACCTGCTTCAGGTTGGTCGTACCCAACTCCAGATTGATCGTGGGATCGAGCAGTTGCCGGGTGTCGAAGTGCTTGATGCCGTGCTTCTTGGCCATCGCCTTGCCGACCGAGGGGAGAAGCTGCATGAGGCCGTAGGCGTTGGCCGGACTGGTGGCTCCGGCGTTGAACTCCGACTCCTGCCGGATGAGCGAAGCGACCAGATAGGGATCTAAGCTATTTTCGCCAGCGTTTGCGACCAGCTCCTTCCAGTACGGCTGGGGGAAGAGCAGGCGCCAGTAGATGGCGGGAACCTGATCCATGGGCAGAGTGAAGAAGGAGATGCCGCTATGCTTCATGAATTGGAGCGCGCGGGTGTACTCGCCGTAGGAGACGTAGATCTCGGCCTGAGCGAGCGTTCCCCACTGGTCGGCGGTGGGGCTGGCGTGAATCTCCGGCCCAATGTACTCGTTGAGTGCGGCGTTGGCGAGAAGGCGCGCCTTGATGAGGTGAACGTCGTTCTCGGGTAGCTCGTCGATCAGGTTCGGATTAGGTGCCTTTTGGGCGGCGTTCAGGGCGGAGGCTGGCGCGACGGGGGGCTGCGCCTTGAGCACGGAGAGACGCTGGCGAGCGAGGTTGGCGTAGTAATAGTCGGCGTAGACCTCCGAGAGGCGGCGGTAGTAGTTTGCCGCCTGAGGGAAGTTATGCTCCTCGTCCTCGTAGATGCGCCCGCGCCAGTAGAGCGCGGCGGGGATCTCAATGCCTCCGGGGTAGCGCACGATCTGCTCGTCCATCAGCCGCGCCGCTTCGGAGTAGTTGCGCGTGTGATAGTTCATCCAGGCTGCGCGCCAGTGGGCCGAGGGAGCGTAGGTGCTGTTGGGGAAGAGCTTGACCAGCGTGGCGTAGTGATAGATCGTCTGCCCAGCGTCGTGCTTGAGCAGGTACATGTTGCCGCCGGAGTAGAGCGCTTCTTCGAGCCAGCGACTGGCGGGGTAGCGCGCGACCATCTGCTGGATGATGGCGTCATGGCCGACGCGGTCGTCCTCGCTGCGCGACAGCTCGGCCAGCATGTAGAGCTTCAGTGCTCCGGTGTCGTCGTTGTTGTTGGGCAGGCGTTCGATGTCGGAGCGGCTGAGGTTCTTCAGCTTGAACTCGCAGACGGCCAGGTAGACGGCCAGAGCGTCGCGGTCGGCTGGGCTGAGCTGCGGATTGTTACGTCCAATGGCGTCGTACTCGGAGCGGGCCTCGCCGTAACGCTTGGCGTTGAAGAGCGCGTCGGCGTGGATCTTGCGCTCGCCGGCGGAGAGCGGCTGGCCCATCGCCAGCAACTGCGCGGCGGACTGTGTCGCCTCAAAGGAAAAGGGCTGGGTGGCGTAGAGGTTACGGAAGATCGGAGCTGCATGCGCCGCGTCTCCGACCAGTTGATAGGCGCGGGCCAGAGTGTAACGGAAGTTG
The DNA here is from genome assembly GCA_031296325.1 of Acidobacteriaceae bacterium. Taxonomy (GTDB): domain Bacteria; phylum Acidobacteriota; class Terriglobia; order Terriglobales; family Acidobacteriaceae; genus Edaphobacter. The sequence goes on from JARLFY010000028.1 coordinate 12,140, forward strand.
ACCGACTGGCCAGCGGGCGTGTTGGCCAGCGGAGCGAGAACCTGCAAGGCTCCCAGTGCATCGGACTGTTGCAGGTGCGCCTGAGCCAGCAACGCTGGAACAGTGGCGACGAAGATGCTGTCCGGATAGCGTTCGGCGAAGTGGTCGAGCAGAGGGTAGGCATCGCCCGCGTGGTTGGCCTGAATGGCGGCCTGCGCGCCGAGGTAGTCGGCGTAGTCGTTCAGCGCCTCGCCGGAGTGTTTGGCGCGGCTGAAGTCGGTGGAGGCGTCGGCGTAGCGATGATCCAGCGCGTAGGCGTGGCCCAGCGCGAGATACGCCGCTGCCGCTCCCTCGCCGGGGTGGTTCTGCGCATAGACCTGAACTCCAGAGTACGAGGCCGGAGAGCGCGAGGCGGCTAGCTGCTGCGCCATGGGACGGAGTTGCGCCGAGGCCAGAAAGGCGCTGGTCAGCTTGATGCTGCGCGTCGTCGGCGGCTTGTTGTAGGCAGCGTGCTTGTTGGCGTCGCCCTTCGACGCCGGCTTTGCACTGTGGCCTGCGGTCTTTTTGTGGATGCTGGTCGTCGGCTTCTTGGTGGAACTGGGGTGTGCGGGGTTTGCGGGAGCGGACTGCGGTGTGGCGGATTTTTCCGGGGCGCTCTTGGCTGCGGTGGATTTTGCTTCTGTGGATTTATCTGCGGAGGTCTTCTTTGTCGCGTTCTTTTTAGTGACGGCGGGCTTCTTCTTCGCGGTCTGCGTCGTGGTCGTGTCAGGGGAGGACTGCGCACGCAGGCTGCGTCCGAAGCCCAGCAGGCAGGAGGAGACTACAGCCATATACACGGCCACACGATAGAAGATTTTTCTGTCCGACATTACTTCACACTCCAACCGCCGCACGTTCCAACTACCGTGCGCTGCAACGATCGAGCTGCGGAGGACGACGCTCGCCCACCCTCGAATCCGCCAAGCCCCGAACTTCGATTCTAAAGCCGCATCGGGTGCGCGGAGCAGATAGCCTGCCAGAGCGAACCATTCTGCACACGTCTTTTCTTGCGGATTGGAGGAAATTTAGAGTATTTCGGTAATGGGGTAGACCGTCGCGAAGCGAGGAAAAGCAGATTCCTTCGCTTCGCTGCGGAATGACAAACAAAAGAGGCTGCGGAATGACAAACAAATTGGTCTATAGAGATTACTGAAATGTTGTTGTCAAAGACAACGCATAGAGCGCGGAGTCAGGGGCTGGGCGGGGCCGTCTGCTTGCGTAGAAAAAGGTCTTGCGGTTCAGTTGTTGCGTCTCTGCCATTGCCGTGCAACAGGGCAGGCATTTACACTGATAGCAGTTGCGATGATTCGCTCCGCACACATTCCAACTCTGCTCGACGCGAGCCGGTCGGATTTAGTCAGGACTCTTGCAACTTTTACTTATGCCAGCCATCCAATCCCCAGAGACCGAAGAGATACATCCTGATGTGGCGCTGGTTGCGCGTGCCAAACAGGGCGACACAGCGGCGTTCGAGCAACTGGTGCGGCAATACGAGAGGCAGATCTTTCGCGTAGCGCAGCACATTACGCAGAATCGCGAAGACGCCGAAGACATTGCTCAGGAAGCGTTTCTTAAGGCCTACGGCAAACTGGATCAGTTTCAGGGGAACTCGAAGTTTTCTACCTGGCTGGTGCGGATTGCGGTAAACGAAAGCCTGATGCGGCTGCGCAAGCGCAAGACCAGCAGGACCGTCTCAATGGACGAGGATGTTCAGACGGAAGATGGAGCCATTCCGAGAGACTTTGCGGAGTGGAGACCGAACCCGGAGCAACTTTATGGGAAGAACGAACTCGGCGAGATTCTGCGCAAGACAATTCAGGGCCTGCCTCCCGGATTCCGCACCGTATTCACTCTGCGCGACGTGGAGAACCTGTCCACCGAAGAGACAGCGGAGGCACTTGGCTTGAGCGTACCTGCCGTCAAATCGAGATTGCTGCGCGCTCGTCTGCAACTGCGCGAACGGCTGAGTCGCTACTTTCACCAGACCAGCGGAGGGAGCAAGTCGTGACCTGTACCGAATTTCTGAGCAAACTGACCGACTACTTCGACGACCATCTGGAGGCGGACCTGATCGCCGACGTGAAGGCGCACGTGAAGAAGTGCAGCCACTGCGAGGTGGTGATGGATACGACGCGCAAGACGATCTCCATTTATCGCGAGAATGAACTCTACGAGTTTCCCGATGCGCTGCGGGATCGCCTGCACGCCGCCATCATGAAGAAGTGCAGCAAGTCTAACTGACCCCGATTTTTCCGCAGTTTGTTTATTCCTCTGGCTTTGAGTTGAACGTTATTTGGGCTGCGTCGTATCGATATATATCTGGTTCAGGGATGATGCTTGCGCGAAGGCTATGGGACGGGCCTTCAGCCCTCTTGGGATTGGCCGGGACGAGTTCCTAGGCCTTCGGTCTGGGCTGGTATGGGGCGGGCTAAAGACAAAGGCAGGGGCTAAGGCTAAGGCAACGGCTCGTGGTGTGCGATGTGTTCATCCCATCCATCGCGATGTTGCTGCGATGGATGGGGCACCCGGCAATTCATAAAAGCTTCCGGGGAATTGTCTTCTTCGTCGGGATAGTACGGTCTCCTTTGTCGGTATAACGTATCCCTTGCGCAGTTACATCCTTCTTCTGCTTCTGTGGCGCAGAAGGCCGGAAGCCGTTCTGGGTATAGTAAAATTACAAGGACTGGGTGAGCTATCGGTATAGCATCTCCAGCTTGATTCTTTGTTTTCTGAGAGTTTGCAGCAAGTGTGCGCAGCCGTTGCTATGCGCGATCGTTGCATCGTATTAAGGAATGGAGTTGGCCATGTCGACGATCAAGGAAACGTCTCTCCCCGTCGATAAGGCGGTATCGCGATCGCATGTCGCGATCATCATTCCGACGATTAATGCGCGCAAGTTCTGGGATCGTCTCAGCGCTGGGTTGCGGCTACAAGGGCTTCCCCCTGAGCAAGTGCTGATTGTGGATTCAAGTTCCGACGATGGGACGCGCGAGCTTGCTGCGAAGGATGGGTACAGGGTCGTTTGCATCGACCGCAAAGATTTCAATCATGGCGGGACTCGGCAGGCCGCACTTGCTCTGGTGCCATGGGCGAGCATCGTTGTCTTTCTGACTCAGGATGCAATTCTGGCCGACTCCGACGCATTGGATCGCCTGCTTGCTGCGTTTGAAGACTCGGATGTGGCGGCGGCCTATGGCAGGCAGTTGCCGAGGCCCGGAGCGGGGGCGATCGAGGCTCATGCGCGGCTCTTCAACTATCCGGCGCAGAGCGAAGTGCGCGATTTTGAGAGTCGTCATGTGCTGGGGATCAAGGCAGCGTTTCTGTCGAACAGCTTCTCCGCCTACCGCGTGGATGAGTTGCAGCGGGTCGGCGGTTTTTCGCCGGACGTAATCATGGCGGAAGACGCTCTGGTGGCCGGGAAACTGTTGCTGGAGGGGCGTAAACTGGCCTACGTCGCAGAGGCTCAGGTATATCACTCGCATGCCTTCAGCGTTGCTCAGGAGTTTCGGCGCTACTTCGACACGGGAGTCTATCACCGGAGCGAGGCGTGGCTGTGCGAGAAGTTCGGCAAGCCCAACGATGAAGGGAAGCGATTTGTACTGTCAGAGCTTTCCTATCTTATGCACCAAGCCCCGTACCTGATTCCGTACGCTCTGTTTCGGACTGTATCGAAGGCGTTGGGGTATAAGCTGGGGAAGCATGGGGCGCGACTGGGACGAGGGCTGTCGAAGAAGTTCTCCTACCACAAGAGATTCTGGGATCTTCCGACGGGGCTTCCCGGAGAGGTATCTAAAGCATCGGGCGGATCGAATATCACGGTCTCAGGCCCCCCCTCGCTTGGCTGACTTCGTCTGGCTGAATGTTGTTCTGGCATCGGGCTGGAAATTCTGGCGTAAGGTGTGCCTGTCTGTCGCGCTCCGAACAAAATACGGATATTCTGGTTTCATCAGAGCATTTTCAACGAGGACGGAATGTATCGCGCTGCGAGCAAGATGAGTGGGCTTTTTCCCTTCACTTCGTTCGAGTGCGGAAGGACTAGTCCTCCATTCCAGTACCCGTAGAAATGCTCTAAAATGACAACGCACACTTTGACTTGCACCTATAACGGTAGTTTCAGAGTTACAGAAAGCCATCCTTTAGATGAAAACGGTTGTTCTCTTTGGCGGTACGGGATTTATCGGAACGCATCTGACGCAGCACCTGTTGATGCATGATGTGGCTGAGCAAATATTTCTCATCGATTTGGTCGGGCCGCGCAATCATTCGTACAGTCAGGTGTTTCAGGCTGGGCTGAACTCGGGAAAAGTCAAGTATATTGCGCATGATGTGCGAAAGCCGATTCCTGCGGGTCTGCTGCCGGAGAAGGCCGATCTGATCTTCAATCTGGCTGCGGTTCATCGCGAGCCGGGACATGCCGCGCAGGAATACTTTGAGACCAACCTGCTGGGCGCTGAGAACATCTGCTCCTGGGCTAGTACGGTTGATTGCAAGACGATCGTGTTCACCAGCAGCATATCGCCATACGGTCCCAGCGAAGAGAAGAAGACGGAGACCTCGCTGCCCACGCCAGAGACCCCGTACGGGAGTTCAAAGCTGGTGGCGGAGAAGATGCATCTGGCCTGGCAGGCTGCTAAAGAGGGGCGCAGGCTGTTGGTGCTTCGTCCGGGGGTGGTCTTCGGCCCAGGAGAGGGCGGCAACGTCACGCGACTGGTGCGTAGTCTGGTCAAGGGCTACTTCGTCTATCTTGGAAATCGCAAGACCATCAAGTCCGCCATTTATGTGAAGGAGCTTTGCCGTGTGGCTTTCTTTGGTCTGGATGTGCTGCGCACGGACGAGTCGCCAACGCTGTCGCTCAACGTCACGGTGAATCCGCCGCCGACGATGGAACAGATGGTCGGCGCCATCCTGAAGGCCATCGGCAAGACGCGCCATCCTCTGAATGTGCCAAGGACTCTTCTGCTGGCTCTGTCTTATCCTCTGCTTGTGCTGGAACGAGTCTTTCGGATCAAGTTGCCGATCAACCCGGTGCGGGTTCGCAAGCTGGTTCGCTCGAATAACATCTGGCCCGGGAAGTTGGAACTTCTCGAATATGAGTACAAATACACGCTGGAGTCGGCCTTCCTCGACTGGAAGCAGGATATTCCTCAGGATTTTTCGGACTGAGTTTTTTTGAACAGAGACCTCCCTTGGTCAGCGGTGCAACTCTCCGATGTAGACGCCGAAGGGCGGCAGGATGACGTTGTTCAGATCCTGCGGGCCGATTGCCAGATCGGAACGGAGCAGGGTTCGCAGGTATGTGCCGCGCAGGTTGATGGCCTTGATGGCGTCCCCCAGCGAGAGTTGCAGCGGCGACGACGAGAGGTTGCAGGCGACGACTACCGGAGCTGTCAGGCTGGAGGTCGAAGTTGTACGACTCACCCAAACGAGCGCGTTCTGGCTGTCGAAGTTGAGAGGCGTTACGCTGCCGGAGCGCAGCGTGGCGTTGCCGTGGTGGAGTGCGCTCAACTGGCTGTACCATTCGCCCAGCGATGCTGGGGCGGGAGTGGCTGTAGCGCGTAGATTTGAGGCCGGATTCGTCTTATTGCGGGCAATCTCTCGGTCTGCGGCCTGACGAGTGGCGATCTCTTCGCTCTGAATCTCACGGTCGGCGTCGATCAGCGCGGTGGAGTGGGTTGTAAGCAGAAGCGTGGCCATTGCCTTGGCCAGCGCGGGGTAGGGATCGGGCGCATCGGGATGCAGCGCGGGAGCGTGGAAGTCCAGCAGAAGATTGGGTTTCTGGAGCGACTGGGCGAGCAGCGGGCGCAGGTTGGATGCCTCGGGCTGGTTGATCTGGGCCAGTCTTGGATCGATCACAAGCTGCGCGGAGGCGGAGTCGTTGCGGCGATCGGCGCGGAGATTTTCGCTGCGTCGGCTGCTGCTGTGTCGGTTGTAGTTGCGGCGGAGCGACGGAGTGGGAGACGCTGCACTGGCGCTGGATTCGGGGCTGAAGTCGGTGAGGACGATGCGCTGGCCGATCGCGCTGCTAGTGATCTTTCGCAAGGTCTGCGCGATGGACTGTGCGTCCTGCGGGCTGGTCTCGGGCGGCGTGACCAGATGGAAGCCAGCAACTCCGCGGCTGATCCAGAAGCGCGCTGCGGCGGAGAGATCGGCGGTGACGCTGGAGGCGGGAAAGGTGACGAGGACGCGGATGTCGCGTCGGCTGGCCTGATGAATCAGGTCGTCCAGATCGTCGAGTGCGGGATTGGGGTTGGCGGAGTCGGAAAGACCGAGTGCAGGGAGACGGGGCGCGGGCAGGAGCAGAGCGTCCACGCCTAACGCGCGCAGTGCGTCGAGGCGGAGAGTGAGCGCCTTAAAGTCCGTCTCTGGTGTAAATGCCGTGGCTTGGTTTGTTTCGGAGGGCGTGGGGCCGATCTTGTAGAAGACGGCGTGCTTCCACCACGGGTCGATGTTCAGGCCGGAGCCTGCCCAGCCGGGGCGAACCAGCGTCTGCGCGGAGGCGCAGGCCGTTGCCAGCAACAGGAAGGCTGCGATCCGCAGACTGGCAGCGAGCAGGCGCGAACTAGGCTTTGGGGCAGACGAAGAACACAGCATAAGCTAAATTGTCTCGCAGAGTTGCGCCGCGCGGGAAGTGCAGAGATGGTACGCGGGGAATCGTGGCAGATCTTCGGAACCTTTTGCCAGAGGAAGGTCGTGATACGACGAGTTTCAGCGATGGTATAGGGCGTCGCAGCGCGAGCAAAATGCGGGGATCCTTCGCTGCGCTCAGGATGACAAACGAAGTAGTCAGGATGGCAAACGAGGTAGTGACACGGACGGACAAAGAAAAGGCAGATTCCTCTGCTGCGCTGCGGAATGACAAATAAGGTCTTTGCGGTTATGTCTGGCTTAGGCGGCGGGCGAAGTCGAGGAAGACGAGAGCGGCGGGGGAGTAGCCTCCGGGATCGTTCTGGGTGAAGTCTCCGGTGAGCGGGTCGATCTGCTGGCGGAACTCGCCGTGGCGCAGGATGGCGGCGCACCACTGCTGCATCAGGACAGTCAGCTCGGCCTGTTTGCCGTAGTAGGGAAGCCAACGCGGGGCGCGCAGAGCGGTGAGAGCCTGCGCGGCTCCGCCCCAACTGTTGCGCGGAATGGGACGGACGAAGGTGGGGTCGTCGATGGCGATGGAGGGAAGCGGGTAGGGCGTCCAGAAGGTCTTGGGATTGTGGATCTGGCGAGTCCAGACGGCTTCAAAGATGGCGCGGTCTTTGACCGGGTCGAGAACGTGTTCGCCTAGGACGCGGGTGATGAGGTCGCCACGGACGCGCACAAACTTGTTTTGCGCATCGAGATCGTAGAAGGCGGCGTCTTCGGGGCAGTAGAGTCTGGTTAGGATGAGCAGGCGGATCTGCTCGGCGTCGGCCAGCCAGCGGGCCTGTTCGGAGGGTTTGCCGAGGGCGTGGGCCATGGCGGCCAGAGCGATGCGCGCTCCGTAGGCGGTGGCGGAGAGGTCGGGGCAGAGGCGCGGCATGGAGAGAAGGGCCGCGGATTTGCGCGCGTCGGCGTCGGGGCAGCGGTTGGGAACACCCGTCCAGCGCGGGGAGTTGTCGTGGCCGGTGTCGTAGGTGCAGAAGCCCTCGACGAGGCCGGTCTTGCGTGTGTTGCGATAGCGGCGCAGCCATGCGTCCCAGCGGCTACAGGAGGCGTAGGCGGTGGCGAGAAGCTCCTGATCGCCGGTCTGCTGGGCCAACTCCCATGCGGTGGCGGCGATGGGGACGACCATCTGGATCTGGCCGTAACCGGCGGTGGTTCCGACCGCGTCGGCCAGCTTGATGGAGGCGGGGATTTGGCCGTCGGGTTTCTGCTGCGCGAAGAAGGCCATGTGGTTGGCGCGGGCGACGGCGAGCGGCGAGGGCGCGTTGGGTTGCTCGGCGACGTACTTGGCGAGGCTGCCGTAGACGAGTCCCTCCAACGGGGCGCACTCCTGCCAGATGCCGGCGTAGGTGCTGCCCTCGACCAGCACGGGGTGGTCATAGCGCGGCATGCTGCGGACGTTCCCGGCGAGGACGGCGAGAGCCGCATCCCATGTGACGGCCCAGGCGGGATCGGCGGTGGGGAAGTGCGGGCGCGGCGCTGCGGCTGGTTCGGCGAAGCAGGGGATTGAAGCGAAGGGCAGGGCGGCGGCGGCCAGAGCGGTCTGCTTGAGAAACACGCGGCGGGGAAGACTCTTCTTCATGCGCACCAGTGTATGCGATTTGGAGATCTTTAGGGCATTTTCAGTGATGGGGTGATCGTCGTGGAGCGAGGAGAAGCAGATTCCTTCGCTTCGCTACGGAATGACAAACAAAATGGTCTAGTGATTCGGGGTTAGCGGGGTGAGCTTCCAGAGTTCCAGAGAGTTGGTGGTGTCGTAGAGCGCGGGGTGGAGGGACCAGCCGATGAAGCGTTGGTCGGCGGCGAAGACGAGGATGGCGTTTGGTTCGGGCCTCTCTCCGATGAAGTACTGCGCGCCCTGAGTGCGCGCCCAGCCGAGCATGGTCTCGGGCGGGGCGTTGAGGTAGGGGATGGCTCCGGGGCGAGTGATTCCGCCAATGTCGATGATGGGGTGTTGGGAGACGAAGGCGATCTCGCCGATGGAGTAGACGGCGACGGGAGCTTCGGGGAGCAGGCGGTCGCGCATGTATTCGCCGAGGCTCGCCGTAATCTGGCAGTTGATTGCCTTGTTGCGGATGAAGGGGCGGACGGAGATCAAGCTAACGGCGAGAGCTGCAATGAGCGCGGCTGCATAGAGGACGCGGCCGGTGTGGCGAGAGGCTTGCAAGGCGAGGATCAGGATGACCAGAGTGAGGCCGGGGGCGGTGACCAGAATGTAACGCGTTTGGACGTAGGTGTGGTTGGCGATGTAGAAGAGGGTCGCAATGGCTGGCCAGAGGAGGAAGATCCATCCCGCGAGAGGCAGGCTGTGGGCGTGGTGCGCGGCTTCGTTGGCGACGGATGACCTGAACTCGGTGGCAATGGCTGCGGCCAGCGAGCGGCGTACGGAAGCCGGACGCATCAGGAGGTAGGCAACGCCAGCGAGGAGGCCGCAGAGAATCAGGGGGAAGCCGAACGAGTAGATCGAGAGCAGATGGCGAAGGATGGAGTCGGAGGCTGCGGCGCGCTTGGCGGCGTTGGTGTTGGGCAACAGATGACCGAAGGCGTGCAGGGAATAGAGAGACCAGAGGACGGTTGGCCCGACGAGGAGAAGCAGACCGGAGAGGAAGGCTGTCGGTCTGGAGAGTGAGCTCGGGCGGACGGGAATCCTGCGCCACTGAGCCAGGAGCGGCAGGGCCAGCAGAGCTGTCAGGAAGATCATCTCAGGGCGCAGAAGCGGAGCGAGGCCGGTGAGTAGGCTGGCGATGAGGAAGGACTTGATGGAGGGTCGGTCACGCGTGGCGGCCAGGACGGCAAAGAAGGCCAGTCCAGAGGCGGCGAGAGGCTCCATGCCGGAGTAGGCCCAGTAGCAGAAGTAGGGGTTGGCTACGACGAGAAGCACAACGGCGGCGGGAAAGATGGCGGCGGTTTGCGGCGGAAGGAGCTTGGCGGCAAGGCGGCGAGCGAAGGCGTAGGCTCCGCTGAGTCCGAGGGCCACGCCAAGGGCAGAGAGGAGCTTTCCTGCGACCAGCCAGTCTGGGATGAGGGAGTGTATTCCGGCCAGAAGAAAGACCCAGAGCGGAGCGGTGTCTCCGGCGACGACGTGTCCGTTGAAGGAGAAGCCGCGACCGGCGGCAAGGCTGCGGGCGAACTCCAAGTGGATGTATGCGTCGTCCTCCCAATAGTGCCGCGCATGGACGAACCAATAGAGGCACCAGAGAGTCGCAAGCGCCAGCAGGGCGATCGCAATGCGGGAGGAGCGGGATTGCCGGAGTGGAGCGTCCTGATCGGGCATTTGTTTGGGTTGATTATAGAGGGGCTGAGTGAACGAGCGGGGAGAGAGCGACTATTCTGAAGACATGCAGTCCTTTTTGGAGTTGGTGAATGTCCATGTGGCGCGCGGTGCGACGACCGTGCTGCACGAGATCAATTTGCGGGTCGAGGCGGGCGAACAGATCGCCATTCTGGGGCCGAACGGTTGCGGCAAATCGACGCTGATCAAGACGATGACCTGCGAGTGCTATCCGTTGGCGATGGACGGGACGCGGGTGAGCATCTTTGGCCGCGAGCGGTGGGACCTGACCGAGTTGAAGCGGAGGCTGGGAGTCGTCTCGGCGGAGCTGCCGGGAAAGCCTACACTGAGGACGACTGGGCGCGACGCGGTGTTGACGGGATTTTTTTCCAGCTCGACGCTGTGGCCGAATCTGACCGTGACGGATGCGATGCGGGCGCGGGCCGAGGAGGTGTTGGCGCTGGTCGGAGCGGTTGGAATTGCGGAGAAGCCGGTGGGACAGATGTCGGCGGGCGAGCAGAGGCGGGTGATGATCGGGCGCGCGCTGGTGGGTTCTGGGGCCAGATCTGGAGACACGGATTTTAGTGCAAACGAACAGATGCTGCTGCTCGACGAACCTTCCAACGCGCTGGATCTGGCGGCGCAGCAGGAGCTGCGGACGATGCTGCGAGGGTTGGCGCAACAGGGCACCGGAATTCTGCTGATAACCCACTGCATCGCGGACATTCTGCCGGAGATCAAGCGGGTGATTCTGATGCGCAAGGGACGGATTGTGGCCGATGGGGCGAAGGAAAAATTGCTGACCGCGCCGGTGTTGAGCGAGCTGTTTGGAGCCAAGGTGCAGATGTCCGAGCGGGAGGGATTCTTCCACGCCTGGTAGCCGCATCGTGGGGAAACGCGGCAAGCTGGCTGGACAGTGCAGGCGTAGGTGGGTGTAGAGTGGCCGTGCGAGGTTTATGTGTACGAGAACTGCGGTGAAAGCGCGCAGGCAATCTTGGACGAGCGGCCTGAGCAGACTTCGATAAAGGGGCCGACAGCGGGGAATGCTGCGTGCGAGGCGCTGCAATGAGCGACTCGGAGGAGCTTGCCGAGGGGGCTTGGCGGCCACGGGCGAATCCCTGGCTGATCGCGGTGGTCGTCTCCATGGCTGCGTTCATGGAGGTGCTGGACACCAGCATCGCCAATGTGGCTCTGCCGCACATAGCGGGAAGTCTGGGGGCGAGCAGCAGCGAGAGTACGTGGGTTCTGACCTCGTATCTTGTGGCCAACGCGATTGTGCTTCCGGCGGCGGGTTGGATGGTGAGCGCGCTGGGGCGCAAGCGATATTTTCTGATCTGTCTGTCGATCTTCACCCTGAGTTCGGTCTTCTGCGGAATGGCGACCAGTCTGCCGATGCTGCTGATTGCGCGCGCTCTGCAAGGCGCAGGCGGCGGAGGATTACAGCCGATGGCGCAGGCCATTCTGATGGATTCGTTTCCGGCGAACAAGCGTGGGCCAGCGGCTTCGCTGTTCGCAGTCAGCGTCTTTGCGGCGACGGCGGTGGGGCCGACGGTAGGTGGGTGGATCACCGATAACTACTCGTGGCGATGGATTTTTCTGCTCAAGCTGCCGCTGTGTTTGCTGACGCTGCTGATGGTCTACAAGGTCGTGGACGATCCGCCGTTTTTGAAACGGCTGAAGAGCTTTCGCTTCGACTACATTGGCTTCTCTCTGCTGATACTGGGCGTGGGCGCGTTGCAGATCTTTCTGGACAAGGGACAGGAGGACGACTGGTTTGGCTCGCACTTCATCGCCACGCTGGTGGTGATCTCGGCGGTGTGTCTGGTCGCGCTGCCGATCTGGGAGTGGCGTCAGAAAGATCCTCTGGTGGACGTGCGACTTTTCAAAAGCATGAACTTTTCCGCCTGCTGCGTACAGATGTTTTTCATCGGATTCATTGCCTTCTCCAGCATTGTGCTGATGCCGCTGTTTTTGCAGAATCTGATGGGCTACTCGGCCTCGCTGGCGGGCGAGGCAGTGTCGCTGGGCGCGCTGGTCATGTTTATCACCATGCCGACGGTGGGGATGCTCTCGTCCAGGATTCAGGCTCGCTATCTGCTCGCTCTGGGGTGGGCGATGATCGCGGGAAGCATGTGGTTTACCAGTCGGATGATGGATCTACAGATGAGTTTCGGAGCGGCTTCGTGGGTGTGCGTGGTGCAACGGATTCCGATTGGGCTGATCTTTATTCCGGCGAGTCTGGCTGCGTACTTTGGCCTGTCGCTGGAGAAGAGTACGGCGATTGCGGGGCTGGTGAACTTTGTGCGCAACATCGGGAGCAGCGTGGGAACCTCGTTTGTGACGACCATGCTGGCGCGGCGGGCGCAGCTTCACCAGAGTCGGATGGCGAATAATGTCTCGATCAACGATCCCAACTTTCGTCGCTCCGTCGCTGCACTGGCGCAGCATTTGAAAATTAGAGGATTGGGGTATCCGGATTCGCTGAATCAAGCTGTGGGAAGGATCTACGCGGAGGTGCTGCGGCAGGCCACAACGATGTCGTTTATCGATGCATATTGGCTGCTGTTTGTCTTCTCTGCCGGGATGGTTTTTACCGTGCTGTTTGTGGCAAAGAACAAGCCGGGGAAAGATCAGGCTGCGGGGGGTGTTCAGGTGTAAATTCCGTCATCAGAGTGGACGGAGAAAAAATATTTGCGGCTCTGGCGTTGAGGGGAAGACTTCGGCATTGCTCAACCAGGTCGACTATGCTAATGTTGATACTGTGCGCTGCCCTTTACGGACAGCGCATTCGACTGTTTGGGCTGGCGTAGCTCAGTTGGTAGAGCATCTGATTTGTAATCAGAGGGTCGGGGGTTCAAATCCCTTCGCCAGCTCCACACGATTCGGGCCGCCGCAGTCTGGCTCGGGCAAGTCGATGCAGCAAAGGTTGGACGGATTTGGTTGTAATGCTTGTTTTCTTCGGGCATGCAGGCCTCACACCACTCCTTCAGGGCAATCTCCGCACGATTCGCGGTTGAATCGACGGTAAGTTCTGGCGCGATGGGGTCAGGAATGCGCGTTTGCAGACGGCAGGCGTAAGATGCACAGGTGGCCGAGTGGTTAATGGCAGCAGACTGTAAATCTGCCACTCTTCGAGTTACGGAGGTTCGAATCCTCCCCTGTGCACCATTTATTTGTTGAGTTGTAAGTTAGTTGTAGCGGTAAGAACTGTTGTTTGGAGCGGTTGTGGATCTAAGCCCTGCCAGTCGCGGACGCATGATGATCGCGCTGGTTGTACTAGCGATCTTGGGCTTGGCGTCCTGGCAGACCATGGAGGCGGGGAAGTTTCGTTCGCTGACTTGGTTGTTGTTGGCATTTTTTGCCTTCCGCATAGTGCTCGGACGGGCTCGTTCGAGGTAGGATAGTAAAGTTGTTTGAAATGCTGGCATAGCTCAGTGGTAGAGCACTCCCTTGGTAAGGGAGAGGTCGAGAGTTCAATCCTCTCTGCCAGCTCCAGAATCAGGTAGCAAGCGGGTCGTCAGGGCCGCGACTCGGCAGGGAAGAGATGTTCACTCGCCGAATCGCTGTAACGCTGGCGGGAGTAACTCAGTGGTAGAGTCTCAGCCTTCCAAGCTGTTGGTCGCGGGTTCGATTCCCGTCTCCCGCTCCAGATCTTCCGATTTGTGTTTTTAAAGGCCTCGTCGAGGCAGGAGTTGCAAGTTGACCGCATTGCGTGAGCAGGGATTGATTTCGGTGACCGATCCGCAGAACTATGGCGCGGTTCAATCCGCCATTGAAGCGGCCTTCTCCGCAGCGAAGGTTAATGATTTTTTGAAGTCGTTGCAGAGCGCAGGGCTGCGCATCCGCGACTTCGAGTTGGTATTGCGCAAGGGAATTTTGGGCGCGCCGGCGGCTACGGAATACAGCCGTCTGGGGAACGGGGATCAGGGGTTGATTCGCGAGTTCTACCTGGCCACGCTGGAGACGGTCGCCCCCGAGTTGCGCACAAAGTTTTTCAGGCTGTACGCGTACTACTAAACGATTTTGTTTTTTGAATCTCCGGCAACAGCCGGTCAATCAGAGAGGGAGAAGAGCAATGGGCAAGGAAAAGTTTGATCGGTCGAAGCCACATGTAAACGTTGGAACGATCGGGCATATTGATCATGGCAAAACGACGCTGACCGCGGCGATTACCAAGGTTTTGGCCAAGCACAACCCGTCGAACA
>JARLFY010000029.1 GCA_031296325.1 Acidobacteriaceae bacterium
CATGTCGTGCCGGGCTTCGTCGCGTAGGATGGCGAGAGACTTCATGCGCATCCTGCACATCATCCCGACGCTCGATCCGGCCACTGGCGGCCCGGTCGAGGTGGTGCGCGTCCTGCTGGAGCACGGCTCGCAGGAACACACGCAGGAGGTCGCGACCTTGGACGATCCAGCCGCGCCGTTCCTGCAACAGTTTGCCTTTCCGGTTCACGCGCTCGGACCCAGAGCCGCCACCTACGGACGCACTCACAGGCTCATCCCCTGGCTGCGCGCGAACCGTTCGCGTTTCGACGGAGTGGTCGTCCACGGCCTATGGCAGTACTGCGGCTACGCCATCTGGCGCACGATGGGCGGTCGCGTTCCCTACATGGTCTTTCCGCACGGAATGCTCGATCCCTACTTCAAACGCGCCTTCCCGGCCAAGCACTGGAAGAAGTGGCTCTACTGGCTTCCGGTGGAATACTGGGTACTGCGCGGCGCGGCGCGAGTCCTGTTCACCTGCAAGGCCGAGGCGGAACTCGCCCAGCAGAGCTTCTGGCTGCACCGCTGGAGTCCCTTCGTCGTTCCCTTCGGCACGACGCCTCCGCCGAGCGATACCGAGTCGCAGAGAGTGCAGCGCGAGGCCTTCTTCGCCGCATGCCCCTCGGTGCGCAAGCGGAGATTTCTGCTCTTCTTGGGAAGAATCAACCGCAAGAAGGGCTGCGACCTGCTCGTGAACGCCTTCGTCAAGCAGGCTACAAGCGACCCCGAACTCGATCTCGTCATGGCGGGTCCAGATCCGCAGAACTGGCGCGTAGAACTGCAACGCGCGGCGCAGGCCGCCGGAGTCGCCGAGCGCATCCACTGGCCGGGAATGCTGCTGGGCGAGGCAAAGTGGGGAGCATTCCGCTGCTGCGAGGCCTTCGTCCTGCCCTCGCATCAGGAGAACTTCGGCATCGCCGTAGCCGAGGCGCTGGCCTGCGCCAAGCCCGTTCTGCTCTCCGACAAGGTCAACATCGCCGCCGAGATCGCCGCCGATGGCGCTGGCCTGATGGAAACGGACACAGCCGCTGGAACGGAACGCCTGCTCGCGCGCTGGATCAAGCTTCCGCCAAACGAACGTCAGACCATGACAGCCCGCGCGCAAAAATGCTTCCATCAACGCTACGATATGCGCGAGAATGCAAAGACAGTCGTGCGACTCTTCGAGACGCGCAGCCGTTAGCCATCATGCAGCGAGCGATCCAATGCGCTCATCTGTGAGCCAAGGTCGTCCTCGTCTGGAAGAGAGGTTGGTTGATTCGCTGCGGCGTATGATCTGCATAGAAGGCGAAGAAGAGTCACGGGAATGCCGTTTGCATCCACGGCTAAAGATTCATCACCGACCATTGATTGAGGAAACCGCGCATGACTGAAGCGTCCACTGCAACAACCTCCAAGCTCCGCGTCCTTATCGCCGACGACGAACGAGTTATAGCCAACACGCTCGCCATCATCTTGAATCAAGCTGGATTTGAGGCGCGCCCCGTCTACAGCGGCGAGGATGCCATCGACGCGCTGGAGGAATTTCGGCCCGACATGCTGATCTCCGATGTGATTATGACCGGAAAGACGGGAATCGAGACCGCCATCGCAACTCGCGCCAGAGTGCCCCACTGCAAGGTTCTGCTCTTCTCCGGTCAGGCCGCAACGTCCGATCTATTGGAGAAGGCGCGGCTACAGGGGCACGAGTTCGAGATCCTCGCCAAGCCCATACACCCCACCGACCTGCTCGCCAAACTACGCGGCTGAGTTTTCCCGCCCAATAGCCTTCGTGCAAACCTCAATCCCCGACCCCATCGCGCATAGAGCCGTCCCCGTAATGTTGTATGCCGTCGTCAAGCGAGCCATACAACAGATTTACGGACAGGAAAAGAATTCGGTCTACAGTAATTCGAGAAGCTCTCTGGTGTAATTTTCAGTGTTGCAAATTAGAGACGCAGGACGCTGGCTGTATTCTTCCTGTTCTTCTGATGTATGCTTCTCGGAGCGCGAGTTTGCGCCTCTGCACTGCCGAGGGTTTTCGTTTGCACAAGGCATCATCCGACCGGCTCAAAGCTCTGGAAATCTCGATCAAGGGCGCACGTTCCCCCATTCGGGCCGCTCTGCTCTCGCTCTTCGCGATCCCGATCTGCCTCTCGATCTGGAGCACTTCTGCGCGGGCTCAGGAGATTGGCGGATTTGGCGGCAAAGAGAGCTTTGGCGTCTTCTCCAGCTACAGTCCAGACTCCAGCCACATGTTGATTGGGATGTCCGAACAGCGGCGCAGTTGGATGGCGGGGCTGGAGTACACCCATCGCATCGGCTCGACCGATAAGGTTCGCTGGGACTATGAGTTTTCGCTTCTTCCCTTCTATATGGAGAGCGATCCGGCCGTCGTCGCCACCACGGCCACCTACGGCGGAGTGACCTCTACTACCGCGAACTCGCCGATTCGAGTGATCCATATCGATCCTTCAACGCCCGTGGGAATTACCTATACAGGCATCAAGGTCTACCCCATCTATGGACGCGAGACCAGCTACGCCGTCGGAATGTCTCCGCTGGGAGGGCGCACGACCTTCTTCCCGCGCTCGCGCATCCAGCCCAGCTTCGCCGTCGATCTTGGCTTCCTCGTCTCCGGTCGCGACCTTCCGGTCGACGACTCGAACCGCTTCAACTTTACCTTTGCATTCGGCCCCGGAGTACAGGTCTTCTCCAGTAAACACTCCTCGGTGCGGCTGGAGTATCTCTACCACCACATATCGAATGCGGGGATGGGAGACAGCAATCCTGGCGTCGATCAGGGCGTCTTCCGCCTCACGATGAGCCATCATCGCTAGAGGCGCCGCACGTCTTCAGCGAAGCAGCGAGCGAAATGATAATCTAGACCTATGAAGTTCGGCGTTCTTGTCTTTCCCGGTTCCAACTGCGATCACGACACGCACCACGCCCTCGGCGAGGTGACAGGCGTCCCCGTAACCTATCTCTGGCACGCCTCGCACGATCTGCAAGGCTGCGATGCGATTCTGGTTCCCGGTGGCTTTTCCTACGGCGACTACCTGCGTACCGGAGCCTTGGCGCGATTCTCCCCCATCATGCAGAGCGTGCGCAGCTTCGCCGAAAAGGGCGGACTGGTGATGGGCATCTGCAACGGATTTCAGATTCTGTGCGAATCCGGCCTGCTGCCCGGAGCGCTGATGCGCAACGCCAGCCAGCGATACATCTGCCGCCAGATGAATCTGCGCGTGGAGACGACCAACTCGGCCTTCACCAACGGACTCACGCGAGGACAGGTTCTACGCATGCCCATCGGACACATGGAGGGCAACTACTTCTGCGACGCCGATACACTGGCCACGCTGAAGAAGGACGACCGCATCGCCTTCCGCTATGCCACACCGACGGGCGAATTGACCGCCGAGGCAAACCCCAACGGATCGTTGGAGAACATCGCGGGGATTCTGAGCGAGGGACGCAACGTGCTCGGCATGATGCCCCACCCGGATCGCTCCAGCGAGGCACTGCTGGGTTCCGCGGACGGCCTGCTGCTCTTTCAGTCAATGGCGCACAGCCTCGCCACGGCGTAAGCAGTTCCTGAATTACTGTAGAACGCGCTGCCTGTCATTCCGTAGCTCTTTTGTTTGTCATTCCGTAGCTCTTTTGTTTGTCATTCCGTAGCGAAGCGGAGGAATCTGCTTTTCTTCATTCGACAACCGTATACACATTACGAGAACTGCAAACAGAGCGTGGACATCTGAGCGCCGCGAGGGCAGCTCTTGCGAGAGTCATGATAGACATTCACCACCATCTACTTCCGGGTCTGGACGACGGCTCCGACAGCATGGAGACCTCAGTTGAGATGGCGCGACTGGCGGTCGCCGAGGGCATCACGCACATCGTCTGCACCCCGCACGCAAACAACTACTACACCTTCGACCCGGAGGCGAATGCCGCCAAGGCCGACGAACTGCGGGAGCGACTGGCCGCAGAGAGTCTTCCCCTGACGCTGGGCCTCGGATGCGACTTTCATCTCTCCTTCGACAACATCCAACTAGCTCTGACGGACTCGAAGCGCTTCAGCATCAACGGACTCGGCTACCTGCTGGTGGAACTGCCGGACTTCGGCCTTCCTCCCGGCCTGACCGAGACCTACTTCCAACTTCGTCTGGCGGGGATGACGCCGGTCCTGACCCATCCCGAGCGCAATCCAACGCTTCAGAAAGATTCCAGCCGCATGATCGACTGGCTGCGCGGAGGAATGTTGGTTCAGGTAACGGCGGACGCGCTGACCGGGCACAAGGGCAAGCGCGCGCAGCAGATGGCGTTCGAGTTGCTCGACAAGCGCTGGGTTCACTTTCTGGCCAGCGACGCGCACAACCTCGGCTCGCGTCCGCCACGCATGCGTGAGGCTCACGATCTGGTCGCCAAAAAATACGGAGCGGACTACGCGCGCAGCCTCTGCGTCACAAATCCTCTGGCCGTCTTTCAGGGAAAATCTTTCACCGTCGAAGATCAGCCGCGCGGTCTGGTCGAAGAGCAAAAAGATCCAACATTATGGCAACGATTTACAGCCAGACTGCATCATCGATAGTATCGAAGAACGGGCGCGAGGTGCATATTCGGCAGAACGAAGTATCTCGGTTCTCTTTTACCCCACACTCCGTCAAATTATTTATTTGTAAAGCTGACGAAAGTCCAGCATCCCGTCTACAATCAGCGATAAGCTAGATGTAGCGCACACGCCCCAAGGAGATTCCCCCCATGACGAAAGCCGACTTGGTCGATAGAGTAACTGCCCTCGGCGACCTCACCCGCCGCGACGGAGAAATCATCGTCGAAACCCTCTTCGAGTCCGTCATCAGTGCGCTCAAAGCCGACGACAAGGTCGAAGTCCGCGGCTTTGGCAGCTTCCGTACTCGCCAGCGCAACTCACGCATCGGACGCAATCCCAAGACCGGAGAGCGAGTCGATGTTCCAGCCAAGCGCGTTCCTTTCTTCAAACCCTCGAAGGAACTTCGCGACTCGGTTAACCCCGGCGGAGCAAAGAGCACCCTGATTGCGAAGAAGTCCTCCAGAACCAGCCCTGTCGATCCACACCATCCGCCAGCGATGTAGCTCGCGCGTTGGGCGCATGGGGTGTTACAGGCTAGTGAGCGTTACATCGGGGAAGATTGCCTCGCTACGAACAAAGTGCGGGGGATTCTTCCCCTTCACTTCGTTTCAGGGGGAAACATCTTCCAGAAACAAAGAAGCGGATAACGTCATGGATCGACGTTATCCGCTCTTTATATGCGCAAAATTCTGAATGGCTAGAACTTGTATGCCTTGCGCACCAGGTTGACCGTCAGATCCTTGACCACCTCGAACGCCTCTGCCTCATCCAGTCGCTTCTCGGCGACGAGTCGCGACAGGAAGGCGCAGTCCACGCGGCGAGCCACGTCGTGCCGCGCCGGAATCGACAGGAACGCACGCGTATCGTCGTTGAAGCCGACCGTGTTATAGAAGCCCGCCGTCTCGGTCGCCGCCTCGCGGAAGCGCATCATGCCCTCGGGAGAGTCGTGGAACCACCACGATGGGCCGAGCTTGACCGACGGGAAGTGGCCCGCAATCGGTGCCAGCTCGCGAGAGTAGGTCGTCTCATCAAGGGTGAACAGGATCAGGGTAAAGCTGGTTTCATTGCCGTACTTGTTGAGCAGCGGACGCAGAGCGCGAACGTACTCCGTCGGGGAAGGAATGTCGGCGCCCTTGTCGCGGCCAAATTTCTCGTAGACCGGCGTGTTGTAGTTGCGAATGGAGCCGGGATGCAACTGCATCACGAGTCCGTCTTCGGCGCTCATGCCGGCCATCTCGGTCAGCATCTGCGCCTGAAACAACTCCACGTCGCCCGGAGCCAGCTTATTGGTAAAGATGCGCTTGTACAGATTTTCCGCATCCAGAAGCGACAGGTCGGCGGTCTGCGCGGTCAGGTGGCCGTGGTCGGTCGCCGTTGCGCCATACTTCTTGAAGTACTGGCGGCGCATGCGCAGAGCGTCGAGGTAGCCCTTCCAGTTCGAGACGTCCAGATTGGTCACTTCGCCCAGCATCTTCAGATTGTCCTGAAAGCCCGAATACTCGGCATCAATCACCGCGTCGGGGCGGAAGGTCGGAACCACGCGGCCCTTCCAGCCCGAGGCTAGAATCGCCTTGTGATGCTCCAGCGAATCGACTGCGGCATCGGTCGTCGCAAGCACTGCGATGTTGAAGCGCTCATACAACGCGCGTGGCAGGAACTCCGGCGTCTGCAGCTTCTTGTCGATGATGTCGTAGTACTCATCCGCGTTGTCAGCAGAGAGACGATCCTTCAGACCGAAGCCCTTCTCCAGTGCAAAGTCGAGCCACAGCCGCGTAGGAGTGCCGCGAAACAGAAAATAATTCCGGGCAAAGATGCGCCAGACCTCACGCGGATCGGCACTCTGCTTGCCATCCACCTGCGGAACGCCCAGCGATTCCAGCGAGATTCCCTGCGAGTAGAGCATGCGGAAGATGTAATGGTCGGGCTGAATAAAGAGCGCGGCAGGATTGGGGAACGGCTTGTTCTCGGCAAACCAGCTTGGATCCGTATGCCCATGTGGAGAGATGATCGGCAGATTGCGGACGCTCTCATACAGCTTCACAGCCACGGCTCGAGCAGAGGGCTCGGAAGGAAATAGACGCTCTTCATTCATCATGTTGCTTCACTCCTCGGAATCGAATCTTGATGCTTCTGTTTTGTTGCCTACCCAAACCTTGACGACGCCTCTGTGCTACTCCGCAAAAAGTTGGCGATCAGCACATCCGGCCTATAAATCTACTGACTTGCGTACAGACAGGTCAAATAACGTAATAACTCCACTCAAGTACTCTATCGATCAAAAGTGGAGACGGCTGTAATCCAGCGCACATCACCGCTGCGGCTGGATCAGAATCTTCATCGAGCTGGCCTGCGGATTCGACGCAAGGTCGATCGCCGCGACCGCCTGCTCTAGAGAAAAACGGTGCGAGACAAGTTGCGTCAGATCGAAGCTGCCATCGCGATAGCCTTCAAAGACAAGCTCAGCCACCGCGTCGTTGATCGCTACCGAAGCCGAGTACGAACCCATCAGCGTCTTCTCGTCCATGCAAACCGCCGCCGGATCGAAGATCGCCTCGCCGTGCTGCGTCGCGGCAAAGAGCATCACGCGTCCGCCCGGTCGCACTGCGTCCATCGCCACGCGGATCAGAGCGTCCGAACCCACCGCAACCAGAGCCACATCCGCGCCGCGCCCCTCGGTTGCAGCCTTCGCCGCCGCCACCACGTCGCCGCGCGCATCCAGCGGATAATGCAAACCAAACTTCGCCGCAACCGCGTGTCGCTCGGCATATAGATCGCTGGTCAACACCGTCGCGCCAGTGCGTCGCGCCAACGCGGCAATCAGAATTCCAATCGGCCCCTGCCCGATGACCAGCACCGTCTCGTCCGGCTTCAGATCGAGTAGGCGCACCGCCTTGAAGCAGGTATTCACCGGCTCGATAAACGAGGCCTGCTCGAAGGGAATGTCGTCGGGAATCTTGATGAGTCCTGCCGTCTTCCCCGGTTTGCCGACGATCCACTCGGCAACGCGAATGTACTCGGCGAAGCCTCCGCCCGCCGCCGCAAATCCCGCCGTGCAACCGACCTTCTTGTAGGTCTCGCACTGGGCAAAGGTTCGCTTGCGACAGTAGTAGCACTCGCCGCAGGGAATGTGGTGATAAGCCATCACGCGGTCGCCAATGGCGAAGTGTTCGACGCCTGCGCCGACCCGCACGATGGTTCCGGCCATCTCGTGACCGAAGATGCGCGGAGCCGTGTGCGAGCCAGAGTGAATCTTCTTCAGATCTGTTCCGCAGATGCCGCAGGTATCGATGCGCACCAACACCTCGCCCTCGTCAATCGTTCCATCGGCGTTGACCGGAACCGGAACCGTCTCCACGCGCACGTCGTTGATGCCGCGATAGACCGCCGCGCGCATCGTTGCCGGAATCGTTGGCCGCGTAACAATCGGTCGCGCCCCAATCTTCTCTGCGCTGATCTTCTCCGTTGCAATCGCCTGCACGCTCATCTTCTCCACACTCATCGCTTCCACCTCAATCCATTGCGCACTGATCGGCGCAGCATGAATCCGCGCTCCACTGCCAGACCTGACCGATTCGATCGACTTGTTCAATTCGCTCTTCCCTGAATCCTTCAAGCGAGATTCCTGTACCAGTCTAGCTCTCCGCGCAGCGCAACCGTTAGCGCAGCGACGGCCTTGCCGCTGTTGCGCCCCAACGCAATCACCTTGCTCCACATCGCCGGATGCAGCGCCGCATGCAAGGCGAAGGCTCCCTCGCGAAACTGCCCGTCCGCAGTCGAGAAGCGCGCCAACTCCGCCAGTTCGAAGTCGGCTTCATCGGAGATCACCTTGATCGCGTGAAACCCCAGCCCGCGCTCACGCGCAAGCCGAGCCACGGATGCAGCCTCCATATCGACAGCGTGAGCGTAGCAGGTCGCATGCAGCCGAGCCTTCTCCCTCACGCTGGCAATCGCGTCCGAACTGACTAGAAGCTGACTGAACGGCGAGTCTTCAAATCGTTCGCCGGTTCGCGAATCCAGCACCACACCCGCGCGAACAAGTTCTCCTACGCGCAGCTTCGGATCGCAAGCCCCGGCCAGCCCCACCGAGAGCAGATCCGTCACAGGCAACGCATCCATCGCAGCCTGCACTGCCAGAGCCACTCGCGCCACGCCCATCCCTGCGCAGGCAACCACCGCTTCGCCATTGGAGTAGACCGCAACACCGCGCGCAGGCGACCGCCGCTCCCACCCCTTCACCAGCGCAGCGATCTCGCGCGGGAGTGCTGCAATAATCGCCGGAACCCGCTTCATCGCAGCCCGTTCGCCAGCGGAGGCGCATAGCCATTTGCCAGAAACCACTCAATCGCCGAACGCATTGCGGCATCGACCGGCAGTACGCGGAAGCCCAGTTCGCGCTCCGCCTTGGCCGAAGACGCGAACATCGTCTTCTTCGACAGGCGAACCTCTTCGACGTTTGCGCGCGGCTCCTTGCCCCGCAGCTTGCCGGTAAAAAACTCGTCGAAGTAAGCGAAGGCCAGAGCCACCGCATGAGGCACCTTCATGGTCGGCGACGGCAGTCCCGTCATCGCCGCCATGCGATCCAGAATCTGCTTCAGCGAGAGATTCTCTCCGCCCAGAATGTACCGCTCGCCCGGAGCGCCGCGCTCCAGCGCAACCACGTTCATCCGCGCAACCTCCGAGACATCCACCAGATTCAGCCCCGTCTCCACATACGCCGGAAAGTTGCGATTCAAGAAGTCGACGATGATGCGCCCAGTCGGCGTAGGCTTGGCGTCGCCTGCGCCAATGGGCGTCGTCGGATTCAGGATCATCACATGCTGCCCTGCGCGCGCGGCCTTGATCGCCTCCAACTCGGCCATGAACTTCGACCGCTTGTACGGCCCGATCATGTCGTCGAGCGAGACGGGCGTCGCCTCATCGACGATGGTTCCGTCGGCCTTGAAACCCATCGTCGCCACGCTCGATGTGTAGACGACTTTGCCCACGCCCTCTTCGCGCGCCAACTTCAGCAGTTCGCGCGTGCCGTCAACATTGGACGCGTACATCTCCTGCGGATCGCGCACCCACAGCCGATAATCCGCCGCCACATGCACCAGCGCGTCGCACCCACGCAACGCCGTGCGCAGCGACTCCACCTGCCGCAGATCTCCGACGACAACGTCAGCCGCCAGACCATCAATCGCCGCCAGCCTGCTGGTCGAACGCGTCAGAAGACGCAACTCCGCGCCCGCCGCAGCATATGCCCGCGCCACATGACTGCCTACAAAACCCGTAGCCCCAGTAAGAAATATCTTCATAATTAATTATTGTTACTCTGAGCAATTAAAGCAGTTCCCGCAATGGAATACGCCGTCGTCGAACGAGCCATAAGCAGATTCCTCCGCTTGCGCTACGGAATGACAAAGAATTCGATCTACAGTAATTCGAGAAACGCTCTAAAATGGATTGTCATTCTGAGCGTAGCGAAGAATCACCGCATTTTGTTTGCAGTGCAAAACGATTCATTGGTCAATAAATCTAGTCCAGTTTCTCTGGCTCAATCTGAATATTTGTTTCGCCCGCAGCCTTCTTTTCCCAGTATTTTTTTACCCAGGCCTCAAAGGTCTTTCCCGCAGCATTATCGCGACCGGAAAACTCCAGCGCAGCAATATCCGCATAGGCAATATTCAACTTGTTTTTTTCATAGGTCGGAATAATTTTCACAAAAGAATTCGCCAGCGTAGAACCGCTGCGCCGATCGAATAAATATCCCTGCACCTGACTGCCATCTTTGCGAGTCACGGTAATGTCGCCGCGATAGTCGAAGGCCTTCTCCAGTGCCTCACGCACCTCGTCTTCAGTGGCCATCTCCGGCACCCAGCCCTCAAGCTGCTCGCGCTCGCGCCCTGCGGCGATCTCGTTTTCATCTGCACGGCTCTGTGCCAATTTCGCTGCCTCTTCGGTCAAACTAGTCACGCGCAACCTCCTGCAACTCCGCTGCTTCCTGCTTCGTACCCGCCACCGGAGTCGCAATCTGCACCAGCGGCCCGCGCTGCGTCTTCGGCCATTCATTCAGCAACTTCTGCGCCTCTGCATCCTCGTAGAGCGAGGGGAAGATATACCGCTTGGCCGTCTCCCAGAATCCCTTCAACGAACTGAAGTTATAGTCCACCGCCGAGGCCTCGTGGCCGGAGTGAACCATGCAATTCGCACACTTCGGATTGCCGCTCTTTGCGCCGTAGTTCTCCCACTCGACCGAATCCAGCAACTCCTGAAAAGTATCAGCGTAGCCGTCTTGCAGCAGGTAGCAAGGCTTCTGCCAGCCGAAGATCGAATAAGTCGGCATTCCCCAAGGCGTACATTCAAAGTTCTGCTTGCCCATTAGAAATTCCGAAAATAATGGGTGGGTATTAAATTGCCAGTTCTTTTTGCGATTCGAAAGAATCGCACGAAACATTCTGCGCGAACGAGCCTTGCCCAGAAAATGGTTCTGATCCGGCGCCTTCTCGTAGGTATATCCGGGCGAGACCATCATGCTTTCGACTCCAGCCGCCATCAGGTCGTCGAAGTGCGCGCGTACGCTGTTCGGATCGGCTCCGTCGAAGAGCGTCGTGTTGGTCGTGACGCGGAAACCCGCAGCCACAGCGGCCTTCACGCCCTCCATAGCGATGTCGTAGCCTCCCTCGCGACAGACCGAAAGATCGTGATGCTCGCGCTGCCCATCGAGATGAACCGAGAACGAGAGATACTTGCTCGGAGTAAACAGATGCAGCTTCTGCTTCAACAGCAGCGCATTGGTACACATATAAACGTACTTCTTGCGCGCCACGAGTCCAGCAACAATCTCCGGCATCTGCGGATGTAGCAGCGGCTCTCCGCCGGGGATAGAAACCATCGGCGTTCCACACTCCTCAACCGCGCGGAAACACTCCTCCGGCGTCAGGTCGGTCTTCAGGATATGCGCCGGGTACTGAATCTTTCCGCATCCGGCGCAGGCCAGATTGCAGCGAAACAGAGGTTCCAGCATCAGCACCAGAGGATACCGCTTGCGTCCGGCCAGCTTCTGCTTCAACACATAACTAGCAACGGTCCAGGCTTGCGAGATAGGCACTGCCATCCGTAGTTCTCCTTATTGCTCTGCGCAGAAAATATTGCTGAATTAATTAATCTGCACGGCTAAATAAATAAATTTCCCTATATAAAAGATGCGACCTATACTGCCGCAGATTCCTTATCCATTACGCGCTGATAAGTCGTCAGCGCCAACAGCGGAAAGTACTGCTTGTACAGGTGATAGCCCAGATAGAAGACGCGGGGGAATCCCGTTCCGGTGTAGTAGCTCTCGCCGTTGCGTCCCTCGGCCAACTCGTCCCAGGAACCATCTTCATGCTGCTGCGAGATCAACCAGCGCACGCCCTTGGCCAGCGAATCCGAGCGCGTATCGCCGCCCGCCAGCAGCGCAAGCAGCGCCCAGGCCGTCTGCGAGGCCGTACTGACTCCCTCGCCGCGCGTGTTGGGATCGTCGTAGGTTCCGCAGGTCTCGCCCCATCCGCCGTCGGCGTTCTGCACCATGCGGATCCACTCGGTCGCCTGCTGAATCTGCGGCTCGTGGTTCCATATTCCCATGGCCTCCAGTCCGCGCAGCACCAGGAACGTTCCATACAGATAGTTCACGCCCCAGCGTCCGAACCAGCTCCCGTCCGACTCCTGCTCTTTCAGTACAAACTGGATCGCCTGTTCCACTCGCTTGTCGCGGCGGGTGTACCCGTAGCTCGCCAGCATCTCCAGAATGCGTCCGGTAATGTCGACCGTCGGCGGATCCAGCATCGCGTTGTGATCGGCGAAGGGGATGTACTGGAAGATCATCTTGGTGTTGTCTTTATCGAAGCTGGCCCAACCGCCGCCCTTGCACTGCATGGCCAGCAGCCAGTTCAGCGCCCGTTCGCAGACCTCGTGCTGGTAGCGATCGCGCGGATTGTCGACAGCCTTCAGCGCCATCAAAACCTGCGCCGTATCGTCCACGTCGGGATAGAATTCGTTGTTGAACTCGAAGCACCAACCGCCCGGCTCGACGTTGGGAACCTTTACCGACCAGTCGCCCTTCTGCCGCACCTCTTTGCTCAACAGCCAGTCGGCGGCCTTCAACATGCGCGGATCCGTCTTCGAGATTCCAGCCTCGCCCAGCGCGCAGACCGCCTGTGCCGTATCCCATACCGGGGGCTTGCAGGGCTGCATGCGGAAGGTCGGCGTCGGGTAGTTCGGCTCGCCGTCGGGGCAGTCGATTCCCAGCTTCTCAAACTCATCCATCGCGCGAATAAACTGCGGATCGTCCTGGGAGTAGCCCAGGCAACAGAGCGCAATAATCGCATTCAACATAGCCGGGTAGATGGCTCCCAAACCATCCGATTTCTCGAAGCGCGCCATCATCCACTTCTCGGCACGCTTCAACGCCAGATGACGTACGGGGCGAATGTGAACGCGCTCCGCAAGATGCATCATGCGATCCAGCAGGATAAAGAAGTTCCGCCAACTGACGATCTTCTTGCGATCCCAGCGCAGGTGAAGATTGGCCTTCTCGCGTCCTCCCACATACAGTTCGTCGATGCTCTGCTCTGCGGGAATCTTCTTGAACGGCTTCTTCGCATACATGATCGACATCGGCACCAGCATGCCGCGCGACCACGAAGAGATCTCGTAGATATTGAAGTAAAACCAGTTGGGAAATAGAACGATTTCGGGCGGAACCGCCGGCATCGCATTGTAGTCATACTGCCCCAGAGCGCACAGATAAATCTTGGTAAAGGTATTGCACTTCACCACGCCGCCATTGGCCAGAATGCTCTTGCGCGCCTTCACCATCAGCGGATCGTCCGCCGACCAACCCATCAGCTTCAACGCAAGATAGGACTTCACTCCGTAGTCTACGAACGACGGACCTCCGGGATACTGACTCCATCCACCGTCCGCGTTCTGGTGGCGCAGAATCTCGTTCAAAGCGCGCTGCATCTTGCCCGGATCGCCCGTTCCCAGCAGCGTGTGCATGAAGATGTAGTCGGCCTCCAGCATCACGTCGGCTTCCAACTCGCCGCACCAGTAGCCGTCGACGTGCTGCTGCCCCAGAAGCCACTCTGCGGCGCGACTTACGCTTGCCTTCACCTTATCCAGCCCAAGATCCATCCGCCCATAGCGCGGCTTCGCGGGCTTTGCAGGCTCCGCTTTCATCTTCTCTGAAGTTGTACTCATCGATTTTTTACTCTCTGGATCGTTCAGGTGGATAATTACACTCTGCCTGAACGATCTGGAATTGCAACTCGCAGGCTTCTCTGTGAGGCCCGGCCTGCGTAGATTGCGTTTATTTCTGGGGCGTCGCCTTCTGAGTCGGAGGGGCCGACGCGATGGCCTGAACGATCTCCGGTGGGAGTCCGAAGCGCACATTCTCAGGCATTACCTCAACCTCATCAACCGATCCATACCCCATCTTCTGCAGATAATCCACTACATGCTGAACCAACACTTCAGGCGCCGACGCACCCGCCGTTACAGCAACAGTATTGACGCCCTCAAGCCAGTCTGCCTGAATCGCATCCGCTGAATCAATCAAATAAGAGTGTGTACCCAGATTCTTTGAAACCTCAACCAGCCGGTTGGAGTTCGAGCTGTTCTTCGAGCCTACCACCAGCACCAGATCCGCTTCATGAGCGACCTTCTTCACGGCAACCTGACGATTCTCCGTGGCATAGCAAATATCCTGCGCATGAGGACCCGCAATATTGGGAAACTTCCGCTTTAGCGCATCGATCATGTGCCGCGCCTCGTCCAGCGACAGCGTCGTCTGGGTCAGGTATGCAACCTTGTTTGGGTCGGGAACCACCAGCGCATTGACCTCCTCTACGGTGGAGACAACCTGCGTCACCAGCGGAGCCTCGCCCTGCGTTCCTTCCACCTCTTCGTGGTCGCGATGTCCGACCAAAACCAGCGAGTAGCCTTGCTTGGAGAACTTGATCGCCTCCAGATGCACCTTGGTCACCAGCGGACAAGTTGCGTCAATTACCTTCAGCTTCCGCTCCGCCGCGTGCTCGCGAACTGCCGGGGCGACTCCATGTGCCGAATAGATGACGCGCGCGCCCTCGGGAACCTCGTCCAGTTCGGTGACAAAGATCGCGCCCTTCTTGGCCAGATCGGTGACGACATAGCTATTGTGGACGATCTCCTTGCGAACGTAGATCGGTGCGCCAAAGGTCTCCAGCGCAATCTGCACAATGTCGATGGCGCGTACAACGCCCGCGCAAAAGCCTCGAGGCTTCAGAAGCAGCACGCGCTTGGTGGCAATCGCCGTGTCGTCATGGCCGAGGCCAAGGGTATCCAAAGTGGTCGTATTCACAATATTCAGTATACCGTGTCTCACTGCGAAGCAATACTTTTCCGCTCCCCGCTAGTTTACAGAGGGAGCGGCTTCAGGAATGGCGACTGGATGCTCAAGCGCCTCGATAAAGAGACCAGCCCAGCGAGCAACCGGCTCGGCGTAGGCTCCGGTGATCGGATCCGTGCTGCCTTCGAGCGCAGCAAGCTGCACGGCGAAGTTGCCAACCGTCGAACTCTCGGGCGAGCCGCGGAAGACCTCCAGACGCGTGGCCTCCGCAGTGAGGCGGTTGAGAAAGGCGTTCTGGCTGGCTCCGCCGACGATGAACAACCGCTTCAGCTTCTTGCCGGTCAGGAAAGCGACGCGGTCGAGAACCTTGGCGTAACGCGCTGCCAGCGAATGGAAGATGAGACAAGCGAAGGCAGGCGCGTTCTCCGGGTTCTCATCGAGCGGGGCATAGCCGCGCTTGATGCGTTGCGCGTTGATGCGCTGCGGCATGCGCTCGGGCAGCAACAGATCGGGATCGTCCACGTCGAGCAGACCATCCGGGCAGGCGATCTGTTCGGCTGCGGCAACCAACTCCGCGACCGGCCAAACCTTTCCGTCCAACGCCCACTGCTCGGTGCACTGACGGATCAGCCACATGCCGTTGACGTTCTTATGGAAACAGATGCGGTCGCCGACGGCTCCGAGGTTGGTGAAGTTCTCCGACGCTGCGGCGGTGCCGTTGCGCGGCTGTTCGATCAACGTGCCGACCAGCGACCAGGTTCCAGAGCTGATGTAGGCCCAATCATTTCCTGTGGCCGGAATGCCAGCGATGGCTGAGGCCGTGTCATGGCAGGCGGGCGCGATCAGCGTGGTGTCGGCGAAGGCGGGCAGCTCGGCCAGCGGCCCGGAGAGCTTGCCCAGCTCGGTTCCGGGAGGAACGATCTTGGGGGCGCAGGCCAGATCCAGATGCAGCGCGCTGAAGATGTCGCGGCACCACTGTTTCTTGTACAGCTCCACCAGTTGGGTGTGCGTCGCGTTGGTGTACTCGGCCACGCGCGCGCCGCCCCAGTGTGCGAGCAGGAACTCCGGCAGATTGAGCCACTGCTGCCCCTCGGGCAGGCCGGCCAGCGAGTCCGCATAGAGCTGATAAACGGTGTTGAGAGCGAGAATCTGGATTCCCGTGTACTCGCGCATCAGATCCTGACTGCACTTGCGATGAGCCGCGCGTTCGGCCTTGATGGTGCGCTGATCGCGATAGCAGAAGGGATCGGCGAGCGGCTTCCCAGCCCCATCCACGCGCACATAATCGACCGCCCAGCCATCGACGGCGAGCGAGCGAATGCCCTCGGGAGCAAGCTCGGCACACTTTCGCAGACCGTCTTCCAGACCATTGATGATGCAGTTGAGATCCCAGCGCAGACCGCCATCCACCTCGCGCGGATTGTTCGAGAAGCGGTGAACCAACTGAATCGACGCTCGTCCGTCCTTCCAGCGCAGCAGCGAGACGCGGCAGCTCTCCGCACCCAGATCAACAGCGATCAGGGCTCGCGGATCGGAAGGCTTCAGGGGCTTGTTCACCAATCTCTTCATAATGTGCAGTCTCTCCGTTCGATTTTTCAGGGTGGGTCGCCGAAGTGCAAACGCTGCATGATTCCGGCTGTCGTACTAGAGACCAAGGATCTATGCTGGCCGCCCCGTGCTGGCGACCGGATGCATTTCTCTATGGCTACGACTTTTTTTCTTGTACATCATTCCACACGGAGCATACGATTCGCAATCACGAGAGGGCGATAGACAGGGAAATTCGTATGTCCGCAGGCGTTTTGTGCGCGCTGGCAGCGGACGGCAACGTCATCCAGCAGAAACTCGCGTGAAGGGAACAAGAATGCATTGTCATTCTGAGCGCCGAGAAGAATGACAATTATTTCTGGTCGATAGCAATTCCGAAAGTGGGCTACCAGGGCAGCGCGTCGTTCAGGTGAAAGAAGCCGCCGGTTGGGCCGCTGTCTGGCAGCGTGGCTAGGCGGACGCTGGTCTTGGCTCCATCGACAATTTCCATGATCGCTCCCGTACCGCCGAGGTCGGTCTTGACCCAGCCGGGATGCGCCGAGTTCACCTTGATCCTGGTCTCGCGCAGGGCGTGGGCCAGATGAATGGTGTAGGCGTTCAACGCAGTCTTCGAGGCGTCGTAGGCAAACATCTTGGCCTCGTAGATCGGCGATCCCTCGGTGGCGTGTAGCTTGAGCGAGCCAAGAATGCTGGAGACGTTGACGATGCGTCCGGCGGGGCTTACCTTCAAGAGCGGCAGAAGCGCCTGCGTCAACTCGACGACGGCGAAGAAGTTGGTCTGGAAGGTGTTGCGCAGCGTCGCGTCGGAGATGGTCAGCGTACTATTGCCGCCCATCGGCTCGACGGCGATTCCGGCGTTGTTCACCAAAATATCAAGATGCCCAAAGTCGCGCTGGATCGCTGCTGCCGCTGCCGCAACGTCGTTGGAATCGAGCACGTCCAGCTTCACGGCGCGGGCGTCGATTCCCTGCTCCTTCAACTTTGCCGCAGCCTCTTCGCCTCGCTTCAGGTCGCGCACACCAAGCAGCACGGTGATGCCCAACACGCCCAACTGCCGCGCCGTCTCGAAGCCAATGCCCTTGTTTGCTCCGGTAATCAGAGCTACCTTCGCCGTCTTTTTTGCAGTCGCTTCGCTCATCGAATCTCTCCGTAGGTTTCAGGCCTAAGTATGGGATGCGGCGGCGCCGAGCAGTGCTGCATATTTCTTCGGCATCGCGCGACGCTTCATGTCGTTGCCCACGACGATGTGAACGGTCTCGCCCTCGCAGAGCAGGAGTCCGTCCTCGACGCGCAGAACGCGGTAGAGGAAGCGGATGATGGGCCCGCGCACGCTCTTCACCCGCGTCTCGACGATCAGCTCCTCGTCGTAGCGCGCCGGAGACTTGTAGCGCGCGGTGGCCTCGGCGACGGCGATGCGACAGCCCTCTTCGATCTCCATCTGCTTGTAGTTGAGACCAATCTGACGCATCAGCTCGACCCGCCCCACCTCGAACCAGACCAGATAGTTCGCGTGATAGACCACTCCCATCTGGTCGGTCTCCGCATAGCGAACGCGAACCCGCGCCTCGCCCGTTACCTGCCGCTCCAACCCATCTTTGCTCATGGCTACCAGTCTACAGAAAGCGCGTCCGGCCTCCCTGTCTCTCCGGTTGAAATCTTCAACTGAAATAAAAGACCGCGCCGGAGTGGGCGCGGTCTTTGGCGATGCAGGTTGAAAGATGCGGCGACCTAGCTGATCTCGCTGAGGCGCTTGGTGAGCATCTTCTCCAGATCTTCGAGAGCGGCGGAGAAACCCTCGATTCCCTCTTTCAGCTTGTCGTTGGCCATGCGGTCGGCGGCATGCATCTTGTCGAAGGTGGCCTTGTCGATGGTGAGCTTCTCGATGGGCATGCTGGCGGCCTTGGCTGCGTCGAGCTTCTTTGGCAGCTCAGCGCTGCTGGCTTCGAGTTCGGCAAGCAGCTTGGGTGCGATGGTCAGCAGGTCGCAACCGGCCAGTTCGGTGATCTCGCCGATGTTGCGGAAGCTGGCTCCCATGACCTGCGTCTTGTAGCCGAACTTCTTGTAGTAGTTATAGATGGTGGTCACGGAGATGACGCCGGGATCATCCGCGCCGGAGTAGTCCTTGCCCGTGTCCTTCTTGTACCAGTCCAGAATGCGTCCGACGAAGGGCGAGATCAGCGTGACCTTGGCTTCGGCGCAGGCGATGGCCTGATGCAGCCCAAAGAGCAGAGTCAGGTTGCAGTGGATTCCCTCGCGCTCCAGAATCTCGGCGGCCTTGATTCCCTCCCAGGTGGAAGCGATCTTGATGAGTACACGGTCGCGGCCAATGCCCGCCTTGTCGTACTGCGCGATGATGTCGCGAGCCTGCGTCAGCGTGGCCTCGGTGTTGTAGGAGAGGCGCGCATCGACCTCGGTGGAGACGCGGCCGGGAACGATCTCCAGAATCTGGCGTCCGAAAGCGACGGCGAGAGTATCAAAGGCGAGCGCGGCAACGTCCTCGTCGGAGGCGGAGCTGCCAGCCTCGACGCGCGCCTGCTTCAACACATTGTCAACGATGGACTGGTAGGCGGGCATCTGCGCCGCAGCCGCAATCAGCGAAGGGTTCGTGGTGGAGTCCGTCGGCTTGAACTTTTCGATGGAGTTGATGTCGCCGGAGTCGGCGACGACCTTGGTCATACTGCGAAGCTGTTCGAGAAGGGTTGCCATGGATCTCCTTATGGTTGCGCCGTCTGCGCCGTAAACTCGGTGCATCTGCGTGCGCAATCCATTTTATCAAGTTGCAGTGGCTTTGTGCTGCAACGCGGTGGTGGTGGTGGAATTAATCCAATAGCTGGTTTGGCGGAGCATGGGAATGAAACTCCGTATGACTTTTTACAGCATCCTCGGTAACGGTGTAGACCATAATGAAACCAGCAAGAAGCAGATGCCTTCGCGTTGCTACGGAATGACAAACAGATTAGCTTATAGCAATTCCGAATCACTCTACAGCCTGATGCGTACACGTGGAAAAATGTCGTGCATTTTTCGCAAAAACACGAATTACCTATTGCCGCATATCACATTTTGCGGTATAATCCACCGTGGATATAATGATCTAGCCCCCAAGCGGGAGCGGCAAAACTTCAACTATATCCAAGAGGAGGCTTGATATGACAGGCCTGACTCGATTTGTCCCCTTCCATACACCCCTGGCCGACATGGCCATGCTACAAAATCGGTTCAACTCCATCTTCAACGACTTTGGCCGCACGGAGACCGAACAGGAGTCGCTCACGATGGGAAGTTTTATCCCACCGGTCGACATCTACGAAGATGCGCAGCAACTTGTTCTGAAACTGGAGGTTCCGGGCATCAAGCAGGAAAATCTGGACGTTAGCGTGGAGAACCAGATGCTCACCATCAAGGGCGAGCGCAAGATGGAAACCGACCAGAAAGAAGAAAACTTCCACCGCATCGAGCGGAGCTACGGCAGCTTTACGCGCAGCTTCACCCTGCCACAAACTGTCGACAGCGCAGCGGTCAAAGCCAGCTACGATGCCGGCGTCCTGACCATCACAATGGCCAAGAAGGAGGCCGCAAAGCCCAAGCAGGTCAAGGTCGAGATTGGACCTCCTGCCAGTGGGATCAAGCAGGTCGAGGCTAAGGCGGCCGCCTGATCGCGCAGCCAGCCGCAACTCAGTGGCGTCAAAACTGAGCATCGTTCAGCGGCGACAAAACTGAGCCAGAACAGAGCCGCCCCACTCGGAGAGTTGTCGAGTGGGGCGGCTCTTTGTTTGCACTCAGAAGTGTGAGATTACATTGATCTCGACACACAGAAAGACGGGACGCCGCCTCTTCGACGTCCCGCCTGAAAGCCTTCAAGATGCTGAAGGGTTATACGTTATGAGACTGCTGACGACGGCGGAAGAGCAATCCAGCCGCGCCAACCAACCCAGTACCGAGGAGCAGCAGAGAACTGGGCTCGGGGGTTGAGTTGAGGGTAGCGTCAAAGTCAACGCCGGAGGGATCGCCATTACCGTAAGCGCTGTAATTTCCCACCTGCTCGACGATGAAGGTTAGCGTGTTAGTCCCGGAGAGCAGAGAGATATTGTTCAGGATGCCGGTGTATTCCGTTGACGACAAGCACCCCGGGGCGCCGTCTGAGCATTCGCCATCCCCGCCCAAAACTCCAAAGGGGACAATCATCGTCCCATTCAACAGAACCTCAGTCGTATCGTCGGCCAATACGTTAATTACTCCGCTGTAAGTTCCTCCAACTGCGGTGAAGGTCGACTGGAACTCATAGTAGCCATAGAGTGGGTCGCTGTAGCCATTGGGACCAGCATATG
The DNA here is from genome assembly GCA_031296325.1 of Acidobacteriaceae bacterium. Taxonomy (GTDB): domain Bacteria; phylum Acidobacteriota; class Terriglobia; order Terriglobales; family Acidobacteriaceae; genus Edaphobacter. The sequence goes on from JARLFY010000029.1 coordinate 20,834, forward strand.
GATTAACGCCGACCCAGGTCGAATTGGCAACCGGGCTGGCCCATGCGCTATATGGGTTCAGATAGTAGGTTGAGGCCGAATAACCAGCCGTTGAAGGCGCGCTAAACGATCCGAGCGGGGCCGCACGCGATGTCAAATCAACCCCAATCAGGCTTAAGGCTGAATTGCTATCGGCTGCGATGGCCGTAGCCGTGGATGCATAGCTTCCCAATGTATAGGTGATAGTAGTAGCCGATGCTACAGACACGGAGCCGAGAATGACCGCTCCAAGAAGGGCAAGCTTACCAATGTTCTTCATACTGCCTCCTTAGTAACTAAACCGCCTGGGAGCGGAACGAGCCCAAACTGCAAATACGAGGGGAAGAACCCTGTTCTGGTGATGAATTTGCAGTCTCCCAGATGCTGGGATCTTCTTTGTCCCCTGACTAGTGCACTTGGAATGCCAAATATCGCGTCCTGTAATCAATAACTTGCAGACAGGACAAAGGTGTGTATGCAAAATATTGCGTCATTTACGCTACTTATGTACCACCATAGTTGTAGATGCTGTCGATAAGGGGGACCCATCAAAGCAGTTTCGGTATGGGATAGACCGTCGTAGAGCGTGCGACAGCAGATTCCTTTGCCTCGCTACGGAAGGACAAACAAATCGGTCTACAGCAATTCGGGAAATTCTTTAGTCGCAATGCAAAAAAAGCGGGACGCCGCCTCTGCAACGTCCCGCCTGAGAGCCTTCATGATGCTGAAGCGCTATACGTTATGGGAGCGCTGACGGCGGCGCAAAAGCAACCCCGCCGCACCAACCAACCCAGTACCAAGGAGTAGCAGACTGCTGGGCTCTGGGGTTGAGGTGAGACTAGCGTCAAAGTCAACGCCGGAAGGATCATCATTATTGGCATAATTCTCTCCCACCTGCTCGACGATGAAGGTTAGCGTATTGTTCGCCAGCAACGCGACATTATTCAGGCTGATGATGTCCTGACTCGTGCAATTCGGCACGTTGTCGGCGCACTGGCCATCGCCACCCAGGCTTCCAAAGGTAACGATCTGAGTTCCGTTCAACAGGACTTCGGTCGTATCGTCGGCCAGCACATCAAGCACCCCGCTATAAAGCCCAGCGACTGCACTGAAGGTCGTCTGGAACTCATAGTAGCCATAGGGCGGGTTGAACGAACCGTCGGGTCCAGCCTGCGGATCCATTCCAATCCAGGTTGAGTTGGCAACCGGACTTAGCCACGTGCTGTATGGGTTCAGGGTATAGGTTGTGGACTGCGGAGGCGCGGAAAACGAGCCGAGAACCCCTCCGCGCACTGTATAGTCAACGCCAATCCAGCTCATGGCCGAGTTGCTATCGGCTCCAATGGACGAACCGGTGGCGAAGCTTCCCAAGGTATACGTGATGCTTGTAGCGGATGCGATTGAAACGGAGGCGGCGATAACCGCTCCGAGTAGGACAATCTTACCGATATTTTTCATATTTCCTCCTTAGTAACAGCCGGAGAAGGAAAAAACCAGCTTCGGATGCTCAAGAAGAGGCCTGCGCGGGCAGAACACATACAGACCCCCAGCATCCGGGATCTTCTTCGCGCGCTCTATATAGAGCATTTGAAGGACCAAACACTGATTATTGGAATCTATGAGATGGGCGTAATAAATTGAGACTCCCGCAAAAATATGCCTACTTTATCCACTTCTCTACCACTTTTCTGGCACACGTCCTCTCGCGCAGGCGGAGTACGAGCGTTGTGGCGCGAGCGAAATGCGGGGATCTTCGCTCGCCCAGAATGGCAAACCTGAGTTCTCTACGACGAGAGTGAAAATGCTCTGGATCCGTCTCCGAAACGCCCTAAAATCTTACGGCGCTGGCTTGGCTGGCCTGCGTCAGAAACTTCTGCATCCACTCTGGGCCGGAGTGTTTCTCTGCGAGCGCGACGACGATGTGTTTAGGATCGATGCCGAGATCGCGGTTGCGTCCGAGACCTTGCAGGCAGGACGGGCAGTTGGTGAGCATGGTGGCCTTCGCACCGTTCAGAGCCTCGGTGATCGCTTCGCTCTTGCGGTGCAGCATGGAGTCGGTGATGTCTGGCCGCGAGAGCGAGAGGGTTCCCGCCTCCGAACAGCAGTGCGGCACGGCGGTGACGGTGCTGAAGCCGCCGAGTTTTTGCAGAACGCCGGTGGCCTTGCCGTCGAGCGAGTCGTGGCAGGGCGCGTGGTAGAGGTAGTTGCCTGAGCCTTCGACCTTCAGGCCGCGCTCCAGCATGTAGCCTCCCGCATCGACGATGCGCCTAAAGAGTTTTGCCGTGTCCATGCTGACCAGGCCCTCGCGGCAGGTTCCGCAGGTGACGACGCAGGCATCGAAGTCCAGATGGGCGAACATCTCGCGGATCTGGGCGAAGAGCATCGAATCGCGCAGAACGGTGCGCGAATGCTGCGCGGTCTTGGCGTTGACGTGGGCGGGAAATCCGCAGCAGAGAAAAGGCGGGGGCAGAACCACGCGCGTTCCCAACTCCAGCAGCATATGAATCGTCGCCATGGAGACGTCGGAGAAGAGCCGCTCGGAGCCGCAGCCGGGGAAGTAGAAGACGGTCTTGCAATTCTCGGGCGCAACGTTTGCCGACGCGTCTGGCTCGAAGACCAGAGCCTGATCCGGCTCGCAGTTGGGCAGAACATCGCGCAGAGTCTCGCTGGGATACGCAGGCAGCGAAGAGCGCAGCATCTGGAGCGGATAGAAGTTCGAGGCTCCGCTGATGGACTGCAACGGCGAGACGATCTTGCTGGCCATGCGCTGCGCCGTTCCGCCGAGTTGGATGACCGAGGCGCGGAAGAGCTTGTTGTAGGTCGGGGAGTGGCTGTCCAGGTAGCCCAGCGTCAGCTTGGTCGCCATCGGCGTGCGCTTGTATCCCCAGCCGGAGAGGATCTCGCGCTCCAGCACCGAGACCTCGCCAGTGTCGATGTCGACCGGGCAGACGGGCAGGCACTTGTGGCAGATAGTGCAGTGGTCGGCAACCTCTTCCAGTCTGGGCAGAAGCTCAAAGTTGGTGGAGAGCTTGCGCTGTGCGTCGTACAGCAACGCCTCAATCAGCGAGCCAATGGCCAGATTCTTGTTGCGCGGATGGAAGAACATGCCGCGTCCGGGATGGAAGACGCAGCAATCCGGCTTGCACTTTCCGCAGCGAACGCAGTGGGCAATCTTGCGCGAAAGCTCTTCCAACTGGCCGTGTTGCAGGATGCGGGCCTCAAGCTCCAACAGGTTGAACGAGGGAGTGAAGATGTAGTCCAGCGCAGCGTAATCCTGTAGCTTGCCGGGATTCATCAGGCCGCCGGGATCGACCTCGTGACGATAGGCGGTCAGCTCGGTGATGCGCTCCGGCTCCATATACTTCAGCTTGGTGACGCCGATTCCGTGTTCGCCGCTGACCACGCCGCCGAGCGAGATCACCTTCGCCATAACGTCGTCGATGCGCATGTCGGTGCGCTTCAACATGGGCCTGTCGTTGGAGAGAACAGGGACGTTGACGTGGACGTTGCCGTCGCCGGCGTGCATGTGCGTAGCCAGAACAATGCGTCGGTCGCGAACTTCATTGTGGGCGCGTTCCAGCGACTCCAGCACGGAGGGATAGCCACGTACCAGCCGCTCCAGACCATCGCGAAACTCCTGCAAGGCGGCGAGCGAACGCAGTGCCTTGTCTTCGAGACCCTCGACCTGCTGGCGGAAGTTTGCGCACAGTTCGCCCCAGGCGGAGACCTTGCTGGCAAGCTGTTCCGCATCCTCGCCCTCGATGGGAGCGGAGAGAATCTCTTCGGCGCGCAGGGCAAAGAGAAGCTGCGAGTAACGCTCCTCTTCGATGTTGACGTCGTCGACAAAGTGGGCAAACTCGGCCAAGGCTTCCAGTGGAAGGACGATGTCCTCGTTCATCTTGAAGGCGTTGGTGCGGCGGGCAATGGCTCCCAGCTTCTTGCGGTCAGCCCAGAAGCGCTGCGCCTCGGCACCGTCGCGCGCGACAAACATCAGGGTGTTGGGATGCTCCGCAAGGATGGCGCGGATGCGCTCCACTCCGCGCGAGGCCTGCTCCACGGTGTTTCCCGCAACGTCGATCAGCAAAACCGCTCGGGGAGTCTGGGTGCGCGCGGCCTTGATCTTATAGCCGATGGCGCGAATATACTCGTCGTCGAAGTGTTCGAGCGCGAGCAGCGTCTCCTGATCTTCCTCTGGAAACGGGAAGGCTCGCGAAAGCTCCAGAATGACGTGACTGGCCTCTTCAAAGTCCTGCCCAAAGAACTCCAGACAGAGGGTCTGCTTCGCCTTGTATGCGGGATAGAGAACAAAGGTCGCCGAGGTGATGACGCCGTCGGTTCCCTCCTTCTGCATTCCGGGAAGTCCGCCCAGAGTCTTGTTGGTGATGTCCTTCCACAGGCCGTTCTTGCGGATCTCGGTGCCGCGCAACTCGATCTGCTTTACGGGCGAACCCTGCTCATTCACCACGTCGAAGGTCACGACGTCCTGCGGCATGATCTTGCGCAACTGATGGTTGGTGCGGCGCACCGTCCAGCGCTGGCCACTGGGCATGGCCATCTGCCACTCCAACAGATTGTCGATGCACGTTCCCCAACGCACGGCGAGCTTTCCGCCGGCGTTCTCTGCAATGTTGCCGCCCACGGTACTGGCCCATGCGCTGGTCGGATCGGTGGCAAAGACAAGACCGTCCTCGCTGGCGCGCTCCATGGCCTTCTCGGTAATAACCCCAGCCTCCAACTCCATTACATGCGAGGAGGCAGTGCGGCCATCGGCGAGTTGGAAGTCGCGCTGGCTGATACTGCGAATGTGGTTGAGCCGTTCCGTGTTCACCAGAACGCAACCGGAGCGCAGCGGAACCGCGCCTCCGGTTAATCCGGTTCCCGCTCCGCGCGGAATAGCCTTGAGTCCAAGACGGCCAATGGCGGCCAATAGCGGCGCTACATGAGCCTCCACCTCTGGCGTCACCACGGCGAGAGGAAGATACAGGCGCCAATCGGTTGCGTCGGTGGCATGGGAGACCAGCGTGAAGGGGTCGAAGAGAACATTGTCGCCGCCGACAATCGCGCCAAGCGAGTGCTTGATGCGGCTGCGCAGTGCGGGTGCGCCCTCAACGTCGCTACGAAACTCCGCGATCAGCTTGCGGCATCGCTCCAGCGTGTCCAACACGCGCGGATCGCCGTTTGCCCCAGCCGAAATGGCATCCGAGTCCTTGGCAATGCCTTCAAAGAAGCGGCGACGGCGATCGGCGGAATCAACCAGCTCCTGAAAGAGGTATGGGTTGCGACGGTGAATCATCACGTCGCCAAAGATGCGCATCAAGCGACGGGCGGAGCGACCCGTGACGCGAACGCTGCGAAGCTCGTCCAATACACGAACCGTCTCGGAGCCAAGCAGAAACGCAATCGCCTGACGATCGTCGGCCGAGGTGTAGTTGAAGGGAATTTCTCGTGTGCTGGAAGTCGCCAAATCGTTTACGCCAGAGTTGAATGACATATTCAAGAATAACAAATTTCCGAAAGAGTCAGCCGCGCTTAATCTTTGCCGTTGCCTGACAAGAACCGAGGGCCTGAGAGATCGCCCCGCCCAATCCCCTGCAAGATGAAGGTTCGCGCTATAGCTTTGGCTGGCAGCGGCTCATCGCTTATGCGATACTAATAATGCTTCCAAGGACGTTGCCACCAAGCGGTCAACGGTTTATGTAGGATCCTTGAGATCTTGCAGGATGGAATGATGTAAGTAGTTCATTAATTTGCACTTGTACTTACAGTGTAGAGCCGGGATGGCGGAACTGGCAGACGCAGCGGACTCAAAATCCGCCGA
>JARLFY010000030.1 GCA_031296325.1 Acidobacteriaceae bacterium
GTCAGGACTTCGGCCAAACGGCTGCGGGAACCCGACGTGCTCTCACCAGCCGAGCTGGCAGCTCTTCTGGCCCAGTTGGATCTTCGGGAACGGGCCATGGTGATGCTGGCAGGGAGCACGGGACTCAGGAGGTCCGAGCTGGTCGCGCTAACCTGGCGCGATATAGATCTCGAACTCCTACAGGTGAACGTCCGCCGTTCCTGCGTACGCAATCACTTCGGAGATACCAAAACCGAGGCGAGCCGCAAACCGGTCCCATTACACTCGTCTGTCATTGAATGCCTCGAAGTCTGGCGGAAGGAATCGCCGTACAACAGCGACGAAGACTTCCTTTTCCCGTCGATCCGGCTTGGAGGTAAGCAACCGCTCTCGCCGGACACGTTGCTCAAGAAGGTCATCCGTCCCGCACTGTTGCGGGCCGAGATCAAGGGCAAGGCAATCGGCTGGCATAGTTTTCGCCATTCGCTTGCTACGAATCTACGGGCGGCAGGAGTGGACCTCAAAACGGCGCAGGAGCTTCTGCGCCATGCCAATTCGCGGATCACGCTCGACGTTTACACGCGAGCCATCTCCGCGACAAAAAGGGAGGCGAACAATCTGGTAATGGAAATGGTATTTGAGGCGGGAAAGAAGGCGCTTTCAGCACCCTCATCTGCACCCTCGCGGGGTGCGCAACCACAAAAGAAAAAAGGTGCGGATCGCTCCGGCACCCTCGTCAGCACCCTCAAAGGTGCCCCTTAATCTTGCCACTTGCCATAAAACCTTTGTTTTCTTAGGTTTTATGGCGGGGACGACGGGGCTCGAACCCGCGACCTCTGCCGTGACAGGGCAGCGCTCTAACCAACTGAGCTACGTCCCCTCTGTATTTAGAGCAACTTCTCTCAAGCCTCAGAGTTTACTGGCTTTCCTACCGTGCGCTCTTCCTCCTGACACCATCTCCCCGAATCGAACCTTGCATCCGGCGAATCAAATGGGCAGAAAGAAACTCCACACGTCTGTCTATCCAACACTCATATTGAATGCGCTTTTAGACAACGAAACTGTCACCGTCTCGCAAATCAATTGTAGCAAAGATTCCGCCTCTATTACGACTCGCACCAAGAAGTCAGAAAAACAATTGCGTCCGTAGATCGAAAGGGCCGCTTCGTTCAAGGCGACTTGTCTTCTATACTTATCCAATCCCGTATAAAAATCTGGTGCGCAAGGAGTCCCTATGCTGGAAAAGTCGCTCGAAGCTCTGGAAATGACCGGAATCATGGCGTGGGAGATTCTCTGGGCTCTCTGCCTAGGCTTTCTACTCTCGTCGATCGTCGAGTCGGCCGTCTCCAAGGCACAGCTCTCCAGGCTTCTGCCTGACTCCTCGCCGCGCACCATTCTGAAGGCCACCGGACTCGGCGCGGCTTCGTCCTCCTGCTCCTATGCGGCGACGGCTCTGGCGCGCACCCTCTTCCGCAAGGGCGCGGACTTCATCGCCGCAATGGCCTTCCAGTTTGCCTCAACCAATCTGGTCGTTGAGTTGAGCGTTCTGCTCTGCGTAATGCTCGGCTGGCAGTTCATGGCGGCGGAGTTCATCGGCGGGCCGATCATGATTACGCTGCTGGTCGTTCTGCTGCGCGCCACACTGCGCCCGCGCGTCATCGAAGCCGCGCGCGTCTACGCCAATCGCGGCATCGCCGGTCGCATGGAGGGCCACGCCGCTATGGACATGAGCCTGCACGAGGGAACCTTCCTGCAAAAACTGCGCTCGCCCGCCGGACTGACCGCAACCAGCCACTACTACTGGATGGACTGGTACTGTCTGGTGCCGGACATCGCTCTCGGACTGCTGCTCTCCGGCATCATCGCTGCGTTTGTGCCCACCAGCTTCTGGCAGGCCTTCTTCCTGACCGGCCATCCGCTGCTGGCCAAGATCTGGGGGCCGCTGGTCGGGCCGCTGGTCGCGGTTCTCTCGTTCGTCTGCTCGGTCGGCAATGTTCCTCTGGCCGCCGTGCTGTGGAACGGAGGCATCAGCTTTGGCGGAGTCATCAGCTTCCTCTTCGCCGACCTGCTGATCTTCCCCATACTCAACATCTACCGCAAGTATTACGGACTGAAGATCGCCGCTCTGCTCGCCATCGTCTTCTACATTGCGATGGCGGGAGCCGCGCTGATCGTCGAAGCCCTGTTCTCCGCGCTGCACCTGATTCCCGCGCACACACAGCTCCACATCATGCACGACGCAATCCGCTGGAACTATACCTCAGTGCTGAACCTCTTCTTCCTGTTGCTGAGCGTCCTGCTGATGATCCGCTTCCTGCGCACCGGCGGTCCCGCCATGATGCGCGAGATGGACAACACCGTCGCCGACCCCGACGCCGCGCCTCACTCCTGCTGCCAGCCCGAGCCAGTCCAGAGTTGCTGTCAGCCTGAGCCAGAACCCACGCACTCCTGCTGCCACGCAAAACCAGCGCATGTGCCGGAGCCAGTTCACAGTTGCTGCCACGCCGAGCCAAAAGCTGCTCCAGAGCCGACGCACAGTTGTTGCCACAAGGCCGAGCCTGAACCAGAGCCTGCGCACTCCTGCTGTCATTCCAATAGCTCTGGCACAAAATTGTTGTAGACCAATTTGTCTGTCATTCTGAGCGGAGCGAAGAATCCCCGCATTTCGCTCGCGCCGCGACGGTCTACGCCATTACCTAAACGGTTCCTGACAGGATCTAAGACACATGCATCTATACGCAGCGACCACCAATCCGGGCAAACTCCGCGACTTTGCCCGTGCCGCCGAAGGCTCAGCCTCCATCCGCATCGAAGCGCTTCCCTCGCTCGCCAGCATTCCCGCGCCGCCCGAGGACGAGCCAACCTTTGAGGGAAACGCTCGTCTGAAGGCCGTCTACTATTCCCTGCGCGCGCCGGGGCTGCTGGTTCTGGCCGACGACTCAGGTCTGGAGGTCGACGCCCTCGATGGAGCGCCCGGAGTTCGCAGCGCACGCTTTGCCGCCGATCTGGCTGCCGCAAATGCAGCTCAAGCCACGCCCTTCCCTGCTCCTCATGACGACCCCGACCATCGCAATAACGCCGCGCTGCTGGCCTCGCTCGCAGGCGTTGCCGAGGAGCGTAGGCAGGCGCGTTATCGCTGCGTTCTGGCGCTGGCCCGCGACGGCCAGGTTCTTCTGACTGCCGAGGGGAGCGTCGAAGGGATCATCCTGAGCGCGCCACGCGGCGCGGGCGGCTTTGGATACGACCCGCTTTTTCTGGTTCCCCAGCTTGGCCACACAATGGCGGAACTGCCCGCCGCAGACCGCCTCGCCCTGAACCACCGCGGCCGCGCACTCAAAGCTTTGCTGGCTCAGTTAGCAGCTCAGTGAATCCGCAAAAAACTCCGGGATTTTATTACGAGTGAGGAGCGAGCAAAAGCAGATTCCTCCGCTACACTGCGGAATGACAAGCAAATTGCGCTATAGCGACTCTGAACCGTGATTTATCGCGCTGAAGGAAATTGCAGCTTCAGGCCGTCCGAGGTTGCCGTCACGGAGACCACTTCGAGCGACCGGGTGATCCACGAGGCGGCGTGCAGCTTCTCCGCCGTGTGCGTTCCCAACACGCCGAGTACGCGGCACCCCGCAGCCACTCCCGCGCCCACTCCGGACGGAGCATCTTCGACCACCACGCACTCGCTGGGGGCAAAGCCCAGCAGTTCTGCGCCGCGTCGATAGGGTTCTGGATCGGGCTTGCCGTGGACGACCATGTCTCCGCTGATGAACTGCGCGGGAATTGGCAGGCCAGCCGCCTTCAGGCGCCCGATCAGAAGCCGACTCGTCGCCGAGGTGACGATCACCCAACGCTCCGGCGGAAGGCCTGCGAGCAGATCCTTCACTCCCGGAAATACCGTCAGGTCGGCGGTGTCCTCGACCTCCATGTCCTCGATGACGCGCAGCCCTTCGGCTACCTGCGCCTCGTCGAACTCCGGCTTCAGCAGACGCACGATGTCCACCGCGCGAGTGCCGTGGGGAACGTGAAACTGCTCGGCATTGACGACGTTGTACAGCTTGCACCAACGCTGCCAGCAGCGCACCACCGAGCCAATGGAGCTGATGAGAACACCGTCCATGTCAAAGAGCAGAGCTTTGGTTTCAACCGTCAACATTTCCTCTTCCGCAGTCTCGATCACGCGACGCTCCCTGCCAGCACGAAGGCTCGTGCGGCTTCCAGAATCTCCGTGACCGACTCGGTCGAACAGCTCTCGCAGTAGACGCGCAGCAGCGGTTCGGTGCCGGAGGCGCGCAGCAACAGCCACGTCTCCGCCGCATTCTTCTTGGTTGCGGCGACCGGATTATCGAGGAAGAACTTGATGCCGTCCATCGTCTCCACGCGCAGAATCTTCATTCCGGCCATGGTGTCGCCAGCGGTCAGAGCGCGCGCTCGCGTTATGGCGGACTGCTTCAACTGCTCGTCGATGTGCATGTCGATGCGTCCGTACTGATGCTCACCAAACTCCTCCTGCAACGCCGCGACGAGTTGGCCCAGCGTCTTATGCTCGTCTGCCATGACGTTGGCCAACAGCAGCGAGTTCAGCAGCCCATCGCGCTCTGGCAGGTGACGGCTGATGCCGACTCCGCCGGATTCCTCGCCGCCGATCAGGATCTCACGCTCCAGCATCAGGTCGCAGACGTACTTGAAGCCGATGCCGTGCTCGTGCAGGGTTCGTCCGTACTTTGCCGCAATGCGGTCGAGCATCTTGGTGGTATTGAAGGCGCGGGTGACATCGCCCGGCCAGCCCTTGCGCGTCAGCAGCCAGTGCAGCAGAACCGCGTAGACCTTGTGCGCATCGACGACGTTGCCGTTCTCATCGACTGCGCCGATGCGGTCGGCATCGCCGTCGGTGATGAAGCCCGCGTCGCACTTCTCCGCGACCACGGCCAACTGCGAGGCATGAATGTGGGGCAGAATCGGCTCGGGGTTGATGCCGGGAAAGAGCGGATTCAACTCGCTGCGAATCTCTACGAAGGGAATATCGGCGCGAGTAAAGATTCCCGCGATGATGCCGCGCCCGCAGCCGTACATGCAGTCGATGAGGAACTTGTAGCCGGAGTTGCGAATCGCGGTGAGGTCGACGAACTTGGCAATCGCCGTGATGTATTCCGGGTTGAAGTTGACCTCTTCGATCGTGGCCGGCGTCGCGGCATCGGGCAGCGGTTCGCCCAGATAGCTCTCAATCGCGCTGATGATCGACGGCTTGCCCGATCCACCGTAGCTGGCCTTGTACTTCACGCCGTTCCACTCGGCTGGATTGTGGCTGGAGGTAATCATCACTCCACCGGCGGCCTTGCGTCCGCGCACAGCAAAGGAGAGCGCCGGGGTCGGCGTAATCTCCGTGCCCAGAGCGACCGGAATTCCCGCCTTGGCCAGTACCTCGGCGACGACTTTGGCAAAGGATCGCGAGCCGAAGCGCGTGTCGTAGCCTATGCAGACTCCGCGCGTGGCATCCTCCTGCTGCAACACATAGTGCGCAATCGCCCGCGCCGCCACACGCACGTTGGCGAAGGTAAAGTCGTCCGCAATAATGCCGCGCCATCCGTCCGTGCCAAACTTCACTGCCGCCGTAGTCTCTGCCATCTGCTTGTTTGATTCTCCCTTGATGCTGCGTTTGAAAGCTACTGCGGTAAGGCTAGATCAGATCGTAACGGCCACGCGCCTTGAGTTCTTCGACCACCTTGGAGGTGTCCTGCGAACGCTCGCGCGTGGTAATCAAGAGCGCGTCCGGCGTTTCGACCACCACCAGATTGTTGACGCCGACCAGCGCCACGGTCTTGCCCTGCGCGAAGACGTAGTTGCCCTTCGCATCGATGATAATGCTCTGCGTATTGGCTCCGTCGCAGACGTTCACCAACGCAGCCTCCTCCGGCGAACAGTTTGCAATGTGTTCGTGCAGCGAGGTCCATGTGCCAAGATCGTTCCAGGCAAAGTCCGCCGGAAGGCAGTAGATCTCCGAGGCCATCTCGCCCTTGGCCGAACGCGGTTCCAGCACTGCGTAGTCGATGCTGATGTTCTGACACAGCGGATAGACCTCGGCGAAGAGGCTCTCGAAGTTTGCGCGCTGATCCAGCTTGTGAGCCGCAGCAATCTTCTCCAGCAGCGGAGCCATCTGCGGACAGTGCTCGCGAATGGCATTGGCCAGCGTGCGCGCACTCCACAGGAACATTCCGCTGTTCCATATGTAGTTTCCTGAAGCGACAAACTGCTCTGCCCGCGCCTTGTCGGGCTTCTCGGTGAACCGCTTGACGCGCCGCACCGGAAGATCGCCACAGGGGACGGTGGACGCATCGAGCGTCTCGCCCAGTTCGATGTAGCCATAGCCCGTCTCAGCGCGCGTCGGAGGCACGCCCAGCACGACGATTCGCTCGCCGCTGGCAGCCAGAGCGACTCCCGCGCGAATCACCTCGTCGAAGCGAGCCTGATCCTTGATGACATGGTCGGAGGGAAAGATTCCGATGATAGTGTCCGGCTCGGTCGGTTCCAGCAGAAACGCCGCCAGAGCGCAGGCCGGAGCGGTATTGCGCGCCGCCGGCTCGCTCAGAATGTTGCCGCGCGGAACCGGCAAAAGCTGTTCCGCAATCACCTTATCCAGCAAGTGGTTTGTGACAACCCAGATGTTTTTCGCCGAGGCCAGCGGAAGAAGACGATCCATCGTCTGCTGGATCATCGTCCGATTGCCATCGAGCGCCAACACCTGCTTGGCGTGAGCGCGTCGGCTCCTCGGCCAGAATCGCGTTCCGCTGCCGCCCGCCAGAATCACCGGAGCAAACCGTGGCCCCGTCTTACCGTCCGTAGAATTCATTGACCCCTCGTGTTCGTGGAAAATGACTCTGCCTGATATGAAATATAGCCGACTTTCCCCATTCACCAGCTCATTTTCAGCAACAGTGTAATGGTTCGCGCTGCGAACATAATGTGGGGATTCTTCCCCGGCATTTCGTGTAGTGTCAGAATGACAATATCATTCTGCATTACAGTAACCGTGAAAATGCTCTAGCTCAACCTGGCAAAGAACTCGCGCATCCGCTTCACGCCCTCGTCGACCACGTCGGACGAGACCGCGTAGGAGAGACGAATGTGTTCGCTGGTTCCGAAGGGTTCGCTGGGAACCACCACCACACCGGCCTCGCTCAGAAGTCGGGAAGCCACGTCGGTGGCCGTGTTCAGCCCGCCCCTGCCGAAGAATGCACTGACGTTGGGATAGACGTAGAACGCGCCCTGCGGCACCGTGCAAGTGAGTCCGGGAATCGTCTTGAACCCGGCCAGAATGCGGTCGCGCAGCTTCAGATAATCCGTCCGCATATCGACCACGCACTGCTGCGAGCCGGTGAGCGCCGCAATCGACGCCTTCTGCACAAAGCTGGTCGTGTTCGAGGTGCTCTGCGACTGTAGCTTGCTCATCGCCGCGATCACCTGCTTCGCCCCCAACGCAAAGCCAGCGCGCCAACCGGTCATCGCATAGGTCTTCGAGAGCGATCCCAGAACGACGATATGTTCTTTGCAATCCGTGAAACTGCCGCCGCTGACCGGGACTCCGGCGTAGGTCAGATAGGTGTAGCACTCGTCCAGCAGCACAAAGATTCCGCGCGCATGAGCCAGACGCACAATGGCTTCCAGATCGGCGGGAGAGACGACGGCTCCCGATGGATTCGACGGCGTATTCAGAATGATGGCCTTGGTCTTCGGCGTAATGGCGGCCTCAATCATCTTGGCGGTGACGCGGAAGTTCTCGCGCTCGTCGCTCTTGACCAGCACGACCTTGCCCCCGGCGTACTGAATGATGTCCTTGAACGAGACCCAGAAGGGAGCCGGAAGAATCACCTCGTCGCCGTGATCGACCAGCACCTGCATGACGTTGAAGAGCGCCTGCTTGCCGCCCGTGGTGAAGACGCACTCCTCGACCGCGTAGTTCGAGCCAAAGTCTGTGGCGTGGCGCTCGACCACCGCCTTGCGCACCTCGGGAGTTCCAGAGACTGCCGTGTAGCGCGTGAAGTTCGCCGTAATCGCCGCGATCGCCGCGTCCTTGATGTGCTGCGGCGTCGCAAAGTGCGGCTCGCCAGCGCCAAAATCCGACAGGCTGATCCCACTCGCCTTCATTCTCAGTGCCTCGGCCGAGATGGCCATTGTCGCTGAGAGCTCAATCCGGTTGATCCGGTCCGATAAAATCTTGTTGCTTATTGTTGTGCTCACACTATCCAGTCTCGCAGATTTTCCGGGGGATATAAAGCAGGAAAACTTGCGACAACGATGCGGATGGCAATCTAGTGCATTTTTGCCCAGGAGTAGAGCAACGTGGCGCGGAAAAAAACAGGCCGCCGTGGAGCGAGCAAAAGCAGATTCCTACGCTTCGCTGCGGAATGACAAATAAAGTGGTTTAGCGGCTCCGAAGTGGTTCTAACTCTTGATCGGCATTCTGGCGCGCATCAGTTCCATCACCGACGGCGGCACCAGATCGGTCACATCGCCGCCTAGCTGGAAGACCTCCTTGATCAGCCGCGAGCTGACGTAGGTGTACTGCTCGGTCGGCATCATGAACAACGTCTCCAGTTCAGGGTCGAGCTTGCGATTCATCATCGCCATGGGAAACTCGTACTCGTAGTCGGTGATGGCGCGAATCCCGCGCAAGACCGCCTTCGCCCCCTGCTGGCGCGCGAAGTTAACCATCAGCCCGTCGAAGGTCGTCACCGTGACGTTCTCGAAGCCCGCCTCGGCGATTGCCGCCGCGATCATCTCCATCCGCTCCTCCACCGTAAACAGCGGAGCGCCCTTGCCCGAGTTGCGCAGAATCGCCACAACCAGCTCGTCTACAATTCTCGACCCACGCTCAATCAGGTCCAGATGTCCATTGGTCAGCGGATCGAAGGTTCCCGGATAAATCGCCTTAACTTTTTTCATGCGTACTAGCAGAATACCCTCTTCCCCGGCCAGAGGGAAAAATCTTCCCCGATAAAATATTCTGCGCCGGTGTAGACTTCCCGGCACTGGCCTCCGTCTGTTCTAGTAGCCGCACGAAATGGCCGACGGTAGCCGTTTCGCAAAAGAAGTGGCAAGAGAAGCAGCCGTCCAGATTTTGCAATTGCAGGATTGGAACCACATGGCACCTGAAGAAACACAGAGCTTTTCAGCGACGGATCTCACCCTCGGCAGCGTCCCTCTCGACGACCTTGCCTCGGGCGAAAAGTACCGATCCACCGCGCTGGACGACCTGAACGGCATCGTCGCACTCTACCAGCCGCGCGTCTTCCGCTTTCTGCTGGCTACTTTGCGCGACCGCGACTCCGCCGAGACGCTGACGCAGGAGACTTTTCTTCGCGCCTGGAACGCCCGAGACAGCTTCCGCGAGGACTGCTCGATCGCTACCTGGCTGATTCGAATCGCGCTGAATCTGGCGCGAGATCACACCCGCACCGGACGCTTTCGCTTCTGGAAACGCGTCTCGGCCAGCGCGGTCGATGTCGCCGATGTCGCCACCAGCGTTCCCAATCACGAATGCTCGGCTGAGACACAGTTGATCGCGCAACAACAGGTCGCCGGAATCTGGAAGACCGTCGACGGCCTCTCCGAACGACAGCGCAGCATCTTTCTGCTGCGCTTCCTCGAAGAGATGGAGATCGCCGAGATCGCCACCGTCACCGGCCTGCCCGTGAGCACGGTCAAGAGCCACCTTTACCGCGCACTTGCCATCGTTCGCGCGCAACACAACCCACCGCCTCGCGACCTTACGCCGCGCAGGTCCAACTCTCACAGCCTCACGTCCAAGGAGACGCTATGACTCCTCAACTCGTACCACAGCAACACGTTGACCTCGGCGCCACAAGCCCGAGCGGTTCGCAATCCGCCAGCTCGCACCTGAGCGAAGAGCAGATCGACCAGCTACTTGCCCGTCGCGACGGAGCCATCGCCCCAGAACTGGCCCTCGCCGAGGCCCATCTGCTGGTCTGCGAGTCCTGCGCCGCCGAGTTGGCCAGCCTGCGCACCTCGCTCGTCCTCTTCCGCGAGGCCAGCGACGCCTACGCCGAGAGCCAGTTTCTGCATCAGCCGAACCTGATTCGTCCGCGATGGGCGGCTCCGTCGCGCCGTCCCGCGTTCTCGCACCTCTTTGCTCCGGCCTACTGGTTCGCCGCCGCAGCCATGCTTATGACCACGTTTCTGCCTATGCAGGTTTTGCATCGGCATACTCTTCCGACGCCGCAACCAGCGGCTGTCGCCAGCGTATCAGCCTCCCCCGTCCAATCCGACGAGGCGCTGCTGAACGATGTCAACAGCGAGATCTCCGCATCGGTTCCCAGCTCGATGCAGGCGCTTGCTGATCCCTCGACCGACGAATCTACCGTTTCCACCGAACCAAACGAGACCACTTCACCCCAAAGGAAGAACTAAAACTATGACCCCCAAATCAACCTTCACATCGCTATTTTCTGTGGCCGCACTCGCGCTCTGCGGCTCCATCGCCCTCGCCCAGCAGCCTCCGGCTCCGGCACCAGCCGACGATGCAACCACACAAGCCGCTCCCGTTGAGCGCCAGACCCCTCCGGATGGCGCGATGCAGCCCGGCACAATGCACCACCCCGGCATGATGCAGCACGGCAAGATGCAGGCTCAGGCGCAGCACAAGGATGCGGGCATGCAGGCCAAGGGACACGAGGGATTCAAGCCCGAGGGCATGTGGTGGAAGAACCCCATGGTCGTGCAGAAGCTCGCTCTGACGCCCGACCAGATCACGCGCATCAACGGAGTCTTTGAGAAGAGCCGCCTCGAACTCATCGACCTGAAGGCAAATCTGGAGAAGCAGGATCTCTTCCTTGAGCCGCTGATGAGCGCCAACCCGGTTGATACCACCAAGGCTCTCGCCCAGATCCACAAGGTTGCAGAGGCCCGCGCCGAACTCGAAGAGGCACACGCCAGAATGCTTCTCGGCATCCGCGGCGTTCTCACCCCTGAGCAGTGGACCAAACTCAGCTCCCATGTTGGCCCTGGCGCACCCGGCCCCGGAGGCCCTGGAGCGCCCGTCGGATTCGACGGCGGACGCGGTCGCAACCCGCATGTCGATGGCCCGGAAGTAAACTAGCTCCGACTCACGTCGGACTCAAGCAGCGGCAGGCGCTGCCACAAGCAGCAAACCTTACCGCATCCAGCAAAAAGGGGTACCCGCAACACTCGGGTACCCCTTCTTTTGCATGTCTCTCGCCTATCTTTCCATCGCCTGCAAAAACGACTTCAGGTGTCGTCTATCCTGAGCGGGCAGAATGGGCAGGTAGAACTCTCGCAGATGGCTGCGCACGGCGCAGGCGGCCTGATGCGCCTCGCCCTTCTGAATCGCCTCCACGATGGCGGCATGCTGCTGTAGCGTCTCCTCGCGACTGCGCGGCTCGGAGGAGCGAAGAGTGTTCTCGATCATCGTGCGGATGGGCTCATTCAGCGCTTGAAAGACGAGGTGGAAGATTCGGTTTCCGCTGGCCACAATCACCGCCTCGTGGAAGTTCGCATCCTGCTCGGCAAAGCTGTGCAGATCGGTCGTCGCCTGCATCTTGCGCAGCGCCTCGTGCAGGCCGCTCAGATGGCTCTTCGGCTGTGTGCTGGCCAATGCCGCGGCGGAGGAATCCAACACAACCCGCATCTCCAGCAACTCCAGAGCCGAGGTACAGCCTGTCTGTAGCAGGCTGTCGAAGACGCGCGCGATTCCAACGCTCGGCGTTCCCAGCACCTTCGATCCTCCCGGATCGCCGGGGCGCACCGAGATCAGCCCAATGTTTTCCGCCACGCGCAGAGCCTCGCGAACCGTCGGACGGCTGACCTGAAACTCAACCATCATCGCTCGCTCCGACGGCAGACGCGATCCGGGAGCCAGCTTTCCGCTCAAAATCGCATGCTGTAGCTGCTCTACAATCTGCTCGTGCGCCCGCGTCGAGCGGACGATAGAAAAGGGAGAGACCTTTGCGCCAGAAGTTAGCGGATCCATTTCTAAATAGTAGCACCGCGTATACACGGTTGACTGGTAAGGCCAGTAATGTTAGGCTTGATTTCGGATGAAAAGAATCGCCAAATCGCAACGACTGGCCAGATTAGAGCAGTTCCGATAATGATGGAGACCGTTGCGGAGTGAGCAAAAGCAGATTCCTTCGCTTTGCTACGGAATGACAAACAAATTGGTCGATAGCAATTCCGAAAGGGTTTCACCTCCGATTCTCTACAGTCGTCGCCACAAACAAAACCATGAAAACTTTCAAAGTCATCCTCGGATTCAGCATCCTCATCGGCTTTCAACTCGCTGGGATGGGGCTTCACAAAGTCGGAGTGCCGCTGCCTGCGGGCGTTCTGGGCCTGCTCCTGTTCACCACGGCGCTGGCGATCGAGATCGTCAAAGTCGAGTGGGTAGAGACCACCGCCGACTTTCTAGTTCGCCACATGCTGCTTCTGTTTATCCCGCTGATGGCGGGCCTGACCCAGATGTCCGCCGAGTTGCGCCGCGACGGAGTGGCTCTGCTGGCCAGTCTCATCGCCAGCCTCATCGCCGTGCTGCTGACCACGGGCGGCCTGGCCCACTTCCTGTTGCGCGATGTTGTTCCTGCCGCCGCCACGGAGCCGGAAGACAAATGAGAGCGCTGACCGAGGTCTTCAACTCACCCGCCTTTGCCATCGGCATGACCCTCGTTCTGTACTGGGCTTCGTTGCGCGTGCAGAAGCGTTATATGTGGGCAAGCCCCCTGGTCACAGCCTCCCTTGCATTGGTGCTTCTGCTCTACGTTCTCCGCATCCCGTATGCGGACTATCGCATCGGCGGAAACGTCTTCACCTATCTGCTGGGGCCGGCGACCGTCGCGCTCGGCGTGCCGATGTACAAGCAGGGAATCAAACTGAAAGGATCGCTGCGACGCTTGCTGGTGGTCGTGCTGGCCGGATCCATCGTCGGAATGTTCACCGCCGGAATCGTGGCATGGCTCTTCGGAGCCTCGCATGAGGTCATCATGTCGACCCTGCCCAAGTCCGTGACCACGCCGATTGCGATTCAGGTTTCGGCAGAATTGCATGGCAACCCAGCGATTACCGCAGCGATGGTTCTGGTCACCGGAGTTCTGGGCAGCATCGTTGGCCCGTCGGTTCTGCGCATGTCGCACATCTTTCACGACAACGCTCACGGCGCGGCGATTGGAACCTCGTCCCACGCCGTCGGAACCGCTTCCCTGCTTCGCACCTCCGAGGTGCAAGGCTCTGTGTCTTCGCTGGCGATGGCGATGGCGGGAGTCATCACCTCGATTCTAGCAATGCTGCTCACCTGGTACTGGCACTAAACTTCCAAGAGCAAAAATCGTTACGAAAAGGAATTCAATCCCCTTTCCGTAACGATTCTCTTTTCTTCACAAGCCAATGTTCTGCAACGCAGCGCTGTTGCCTGTGCGGACTACTTCTTGCCCTTGACCACTTCCGCTGCGAGCGATACCGCTCCAGCCGGAACCGCAGGAATCTCCGATGCAGCGACCAGAGCTGCGCCGATGCCGAGCTTCTTGCGCAGTTCGCTATCGACCCGTGCGAAGACGTCCTTGTTCTCCTTCAGGAAGCCGCGCACATTCTCGCGTCCCTGTCCGATGCGTTCGCCCTGAAAGCTGTACCACGCGCCGCTCTTGTCGACGATGCCGTTGGCCACTGCAAGGTCCAGCGCATCGCCCTCGCGCGAGATTCCCTCGCCGTAGAGAATGTCGAACTCGGCGTCGCGGAACGGAGCCGCGACCTTGTTCTTCACAATCTTGACCTTGGTGCGCGAGCCAACCACCACGTCGCCCTCTTTGACCGCGCCGATGCGGCGAATGTCGATGCGCATGGACGAGTAGAACTTCAGCGCCTTGCCGCCGGTCGTCGTCTCCGGATTGCCGAACATGACGCCAATCTTGTCGCGAATCTGATTAATGAAGATCAGGCAGGTGCGCGACTTCGAGACCGTTCCGGTCAGTTTGCGCAGAGCCTGCGACATCAACCGCGCCTGCAAGCCCATATGCGAATCGCCCATCTCGCCGTCGAGTTCGGCCTTGGGAACCAGCGCGGCGACCGAATCGACCACCAGAACGTCAATCGCGCCCGAACGCACCAGCGCCTCGACGATCTCCAACGCCTGCTCGCCATAGTCCGGCTGCGAGATCAGCAGGTTGTCGATGTCCACGCCCAGTTTCCTCGCATAGGCCGGGTCGAGCGCGTGCTCTGCATCGACGAAGGCCGCGAGACCGCCCGCCTTCTGCGCTTCGGCGATGATCTGCAACGTAATCGTCGTCTTGCCCGAGGACTCCGGCCCGAAGATCTCGATGACGCGTCCGCGCGGCACTCCGCCCACACCCAGCGCGGAGTCGAAGGAGATCGAGCCGGTCGAGATGACCGCGATCGGAACCACCGCTTCCTTTGACCCGAGACGCATCACCGAGCCTTTGCCAAACTGCTTTTCCAGTGCTGCGAGTGCGGTCTCTATTGCTCTGTTGCGATCATCGGCCACGGCTTAATTCTCCTGATTGGAAGGTCAAGACGAATTCTAGCATCCAAATCGGGAACAAGCGAATAAAAAACGAACTGTTCGCCAGATTGTTTTCCTTCCAGTCCGCTGAGCCGCTGAATTCCGGGCATTACAGCGAAATTTCGCCACGTTCCCCCGTAAGCGTATATCCTAGTTTCAATAGGTATACGTCTTCAGGGCGGGGTGCGATTCCCCACCGGCGGTGATAGCCCGCAAGCGCCTGCGCAAGCAGGGTCAGCAGATCTGGTCAGATTCCAGAGCCGACGGTAACAGTCCGGATGAAAGAAGATGTACCAGTCGACCATGGGCCACAGAGATCGCGGCCAGTTTGCTCTGCTTGGGATGTTCGCGCCCTGAAACGCCTGCCTCTGATCCTGCGAGGAGCGTCAAATTGTCCGCCTTTACCAGCCTTCCCGATTCAGCCATCGCCGTTGCCCATACCCCCGCCGCGTACTCTCCCAATGCCCCCGTCGAAGAGCGTTTTGCTCAGGCTATGAACGACATGCGCCGTGGGCATCCGGTGGTTCTGGTGGACGATTTCGACCGCGAGAATGAGGCCGACCTGATTCTCGCCGCCGAAAAGATTACCCCCAAAACCATGGCTCTGCTGATCCGCGAGTGCAGCGGAATCGTCTGTCTGTGTCTGGACAA
Source organism: Acidobacteriaceae bacterium (assembly GCA_031296325.1). Classification (GTDB taxonomy): domain Bacteria; phylum Acidobacteriota; class Terriglobia; order Terriglobales; family Acidobacteriaceae; genus Edaphobacter. The sequence goes on from JARLFY010000030.1 coordinate 15,161, forward strand.
CGCGACCGCCGACCGTCTCGAACTGCCTATGATGGTGGCCAGCAACGAGAGCCGCTTCCAGACCGCCTTCACGGTGACCATCGAGGCTCGCCACGGCGTCACCACCGGAGTCTCGGCGCAGGATCGCGTTACCACAATTCGCGCGGCCATCGCCGACAACGCGCGCCCGGAGGACATCGTCCGTCCCGGTCACGTCTTCCCCCTGCGCGCGGCGGAGAACGGCGTTCTGGGCCGCGAGGGCCACACCGAGGGCTCGATCGATCTGGCGATCATGGCTGGCTTCAAGCCCGCTGCGATCCTGAGCGAGTTGACCAACCCCGACGGCACCATGACCAAGGGCGAGCAGATCCAGCAGTTCGCCGAGAAGCATCGGATGGTGATCCTCAGCATTCAGGAATTGATCGAGCGCCGCCGCTCTGCACAGAAGAATTAGAGCATTTTGCCTAATGGTCTAGACCGTCGCGACGCAACGAGCGAAGCAGAGTCGTCTGCTTCGCTGCGGAATGACAAAAAATCATGGCCGTCCTGAGCGACTCAGCCAATCCGCCCGTCAATAATCTGAGATGCTACCCTGAACAGAATGAATTTTGTCGCGAGCAAAGCATTTTGGTCGCAAACAAACAACATTTAACGTAGCCTTACAGTTACAACTTCCGCGAGACGTCTGGAGCCTTTATGGGACGTGGTGTCAGGCGAGCGCGAACGCATAACTTCTGGCATGGGTGCATGAGGGTGAATGGGCATACAAGTTGCTTTAAATCACCGGACAACGTACCGGTACGACAAGGCTGTATCTCTGGGTCCGCAGGTGATCCAGTTGCGTCCTGCGCCGCACTGTCGGACTCCGATTCTCAGCTACTCGCTTAGCGTCACGCCCTCCGATCATCTGCTCAACTGGCAGCTTGATCCGCACTCCAACTATCTGGCGCGCTTTCTCTTTCCCCACAAGACGAATGAGTTTGTGGTGGAAGTAACTCTGGTCGCGGATCTGTCTCCATACAATCCCTTCAACTTCTTTCTGGAGCCGGGGATCGAGGAGTTTCCCCTCTCGTATGCGCCGGAGCTGGTCAAGGATCTTGAGCCGTATCGCACGCCCGAGACGGCTGGGCCTCGGCTGAGGGATTTTCTCAGCAGCATTCCGAGCCAGAGATGCGGGACGATCAGCTTTCTGAACGATCTCAATCGCAGGGTGAGCGGCGAGATTGGCTATGGAACGCGCATGGAGCCGGGCGTACAGAGTTGCGAAGAGACGCTCGAACGGCGCATGGGATCCTGTCGCGATTCGGCATGGTTACTGGTGCAGGTTCTTCGCCATCTGGGACTGGCGGCGCGCTTTGTCTCCGGCTATCTGATCCAGTTGGCCGCAGACGAGGCAGCGCTGGACGGGGCAAGCGGGCCGATCCACGACTCCGCCGATCTACATGCGTGGGCCGAGGTCTATCTGCCCGGAGCGGGATGGATCGGGATGGATTCCACCTCGGGACTCTTCGCCGGCGAGGGACACATTCCGCTGGTCTGCACGCCGAACGCCTCGCAGGCCGCGCCGATTGGCGGCACGGTCGAGCCAGCGCAGGTGGACTTCAACTTCTCCATGTCTGTGCGTCGCATGAACGAAACGCCCCGCCTCTCCAAGCCCTTCAGCGACGAGGAGTGGGCGAAGGTTGAAGCGGTTGCGCACCGTGTCGATGCGGAGTTGGAGGAGCAGGACGTGCGCCTGACCATGGGCGGCGAACCGACCTTCGTCGGACTCGACGAGCCGGAGAGCGCACAGTGGAACATCGAGGCGCATGGCCCGATCAAGCGGAGTCGCGGTCTGGCTCTGATTCAGTCCATTAGCAAGAAGACTGCGCCCGGAGCCATGCTGCACTACGGGCAGGGTAAGTGGTATCCCGGCGAGCCGCTGCCGCGCTGGGCGCTGAGTTGCTATTGGCGCAGCGACAGCGTCCCGGTGTGGGAGAACTGCGACCTCATTGCGCGCGAGGACGTGGACTATGGCTACGGCGTGGCCGAGGCTCTGCGCTTTGGCAAGGCGCTGACGCAACGGCTACAGGTCAGCAGCGAGAACCTGCTGCCCGCCTACAATCCAGAAGAAGACTCGACCGAGCCTGCGGGATACATTCTGCCACTGCGCCGCCGCCAGCCGGAGGGACGACTGGGCTGGTCGAGCCAGTTGTGGTTCCCGCGACCGGAGCGGCTGGTGTTGATGGCGGGAGATTCTCCAATTGGCTTTCGCATTCCTACCGAGACGATTCCGTGGGTCGCACCGGATGAGATTGCATACGAGTTTGACGCGGCTCCGTTTGAAGAGCGGGTCAAACTTCCCTCGTCTCCGGTTCGCTGCATGGAGTACTTCGATGTAGACCCGATTGCCGATCCGCTTCCCCCGCAATCGAGTACGGCGGAGACGGCGACGGAGCTGATCCGCCCCTCGCTGTGCGTGCAGGTGCGCGAGGGACGTCTCCACATCTTCCTGCCCTATGCGTCCAAGCTGGCGGACTATCTCGATCTGGTCGCGGCGGTCGAGGATACGTGCGCTTATCTACAGATGCCGGTGTGGCTGGAAGGCTACACTCCGCCCCACGATCCGAGGCTGCGATTCTTCAGCGTTACGCCCGACCCCGGCGTTCTGGAGATCAATCTTCCTCCCGCAAGTACGTGGGATGAGCTTGTATCCATCAACACGCTGCTCTTCGATGAGGTGCGCAAGAATCGTCTGACCGCCGAGAAGTTCAACTACGATGGAGGCCACGTCGCAACCGGCGGAGGCAGTCACATCGTCATCGGCGGAGCGACGGTGCTGGATAGCCCGTTGCTGCGTCGTCCGAATCTTCTGCGCAGCATGGTGTCCTTCTGGCAGAATCATCCGTCGCTGTCGTACCTGTTCTCTGGAATGTATGTTGGCCCGACCAGCCAGTATCCGCGCGTCGACGAGGCGCGCATGGATGCCTTGTACGAGTTGGAGGTCGCCTTCCGCAATCTGCCGACCGGCGAGTGTCCCGCGTGGATCGTCGATGGACTCTTCCGCAATCTTCTGGTCGATATGACCGGGAACTCGCATCGGGCGGAGTTCTGCGTCGACAAACTCTTTCCTCCAGAGGGCTTCGGTCTGCAACTCGGCTTGCTGGAGTTGCGCGCCTTCGAGATGGCTCCCCACGTCCGCATGGAACTGTTGCAACTGCTCCTGGTGCGCGCGCTGGTCAGTGTGTTCTGGAAGCGACCCTTTGTAGGCAGCCTGATTCGCTGGGGAATGACGCTGCACGACCGCTTCATGCTGCCGTACTTTATCGAGCAGGACTTCTCCGACGTACTCGGTCAGTTGCGCGCGGCGGGCTACAACTTCGAGGAGCAGTGGTTTGCCGCGCATCGCGAGTTTCGTCTTCCGAAGATCGGGACGATCTCCGCGCAGGGAGTTGAACTGGAGCTGCGTCAGGCGCTGGAGCCATGGAACGTACTCGCCGAAGAGACGGCCTCTGGCGGAAAGGTTCGCACCGTGGACTCCTCGCTGGAGCGGATTCAGGTGAAGCTCTCCGGTCTGACGACCGACTCTCGCTACGTAGTGACGTGCAATGGTCGCAAGGTTCCGCTAAGCGCCGTCGATGAGCCAGGAGTGGCCATCGCAGGCGTACGCTATCGCGCGCGGAAGCTGTCTGCGACCTTGCATCCCACGGTTCCGGTTCATGCGCCGCTGGTCTTCGATCTGATCGACAGTTGGAGCGAGCGGCTGATTGGCCGATGCATCTACTATGTGGGACGACCCGACGGAACTCTGTACGCGGCCCGGCCCGCCAACGCTGCCGAGGCCAAAGAGCGGCGCAAGGAACGCTTTCAGCAGGTCGATTGTGCGTCCGGTACGGTGACGCTGCCAGAAGAGGAGGTGAATCCGATCTTCCCGATGACGCTCGATCTACGCCTGCCGTCCGGGGTGCAGGAGACACTGCTCAACAGGTCGGGAATTGCCCTATGACGATCGATCTCTATCAGCCACCGTTGCGCTATGGATCGGCCTATGACGAGCTATCGTCCGATGGGGTGACTCCGCGTACGCACTGGGCGCACCTGATGGACTCGCTCGAAGAGATTGGCCCCGATGAGTTGGGCCGACGCTGGAGCCGCGCCGAGCGCCGCATCCGCGAGAACGGAATCACCTACAACATCTACGACGATCCTCTCGGAGCCAATCGCCCGTGGAAGATCGACATTCTTCCCTTCCTGATTCCGGCCAAGGAGTGGCGCCACATCGAAGCGGGAATTATTCAGCGGGCGCAGTTGCTGAACCTGATTCTGCAAGATCTATATGGCTCACAGAGTCTGGTTGCGAGCGGACATCTTCCCGCCGAACTGCTCTATGCCAACCCTGCGTTTCTCCGTCCGCTGGTCGGGGTAAAGGTTCCTGCGCAGAGCTATCTCCATATGCTGGCGGTTGATCTGGCGCGTTCTCCAGACGGCCAGTGGTGGGTGATGGCCGATCGCACGCAGGCTCCTTCGGGCAGCGGATACGCGCTGGAGAATCGCACCATCGTCTCCGATGTTCTGCCCGAAGTCTTCCGCACCTCGAATGTGTTGCGGCTCGCTCCGTTCTTCCGCGCGCAACGCGAGGCGCTCATCAACCTGACGCAGAGCAGCAATCCGCGCATCGTCCTGCTGACCCCCGGCCCGCATAACGAGACCTACTTCGAACACTCCTACATCGCGCGCTACCTTGGATTCACGCTGGTTGAGGGAGCCGATCTCACAGTGCGCGACCGCTGCGTCTTTCTCAAGACGGTCAACGGACTGGAGAAGATCGACGTCATCCTGCGCCGCGTTGACGACAGCTTCTGCGATCCGCTGGAGTTGCGCGGAGACTCGCTGCTCGGCGTTCCCGGACTGGTGGACGCCGTGGTTGCGGGCAACGTGAAGGTGGCCAACGCACTGGGCAGTGGCCTGATCGAGAGCGCGGCGGTCATGCCCTTTCTTCCCGGCCTGTCGAAACTTCTGCTGGGCAAGAACCTCAAACTGCCCTCCGTCGCAACCTGGTGGTGCGGACAGCCCTACGCGCTTGATTGGGTGCTGAACCATCTCGACTCCGTAGTCGTAAAGCCAGCCTTTCCCGCGCGTGGAATCGAGCCAGTCTTCGGCGCAGACATATCGCAGGACGAGAAGCAACGCATCGCCGACCAGCTTCGCGCCCGTCCCTGCGAGTATGTCGCGCAGGAGCAGGTTGCCTTGTCCACCGCGCCGGTCTGGGAGGACGGGCATATCATCTCGCGCAGCATCGTTCTGCGCGCCTACGTCCTCAATACGGGCAACGGATGGGTTGCAATTCCCGGAGGTCTCACCCGCGTTGCAGAGTCGGAGGGTTCCGTCGTCTCGATGCAGCGCGGAGGTCACAGCAAGGACGTATGGGTACTCTGGGACAGCCCGGTGGACACCTTCAGCCTGCTGCGTCCGCGCAATGCTCCGCTGGAGCTGAGCCGCGGCGAGCGAGCCGTGCCCAGCAGCGTCGCCGACAATGTCTTCTGGCTCGGTCGCTACGTCGAGAGGTCGGAGAATATCGCGCGCATCGTGCGCTCCATCCTCACGCGCATTCGTCAGGCCGACCCGTTGGAGTTTCGCTGTCTGCTCCGCCTGCATCGTTGTCTTGATTCGCAGTTCAGCAAGCTGCCCAAGACGAAAAAAGCTCGCAGACCAACCCCGGCAGTATTTGAAAAGGAACTGGTTGGAGTCCTGACGGATAGCAATCGTCCAGACAGTCTGGTCTGTACTCTGGCAGAACTCTCGCGCGTTGGCGGCAATGTTCGCGAGCGGCTCTCCGCCGACATGAACTACCTCATCGTTCAACTGCGAGACTCCATTCCAGTCGAGCAGATTCCACCGTTTCTCGAACTGCCCGCCATGCTGACGGCCAGCCTTGAACTGCTCTCCGCCTTCTCCGGCATGGAGCGCGAAAACATTATTCGCGGCTCGGGGTGGTTGTTCATGAGCATCGGCCGACGTCTGGAGCGCGCAGTCTATCTGACCCGGCAACTGCGCGAGATCACCGCGCCTCTTGCCGAAGAGGAATGGTCTTTTCTCGAATATCTGCTTGAGGTCGACGATAGCTCGATGACCTATCGAACACGCTACTACACCACGCTACAGCCGTTGGCCGTGCTGGATGTACTCATGGCCGACGAGACTAATCCCCGCTCCCTGAGCTTTCAGTTGAAACATCTCGCCGATCTCTATCAACAACTGCCGCGCCACCTGTCGGACGACCTACAAGCAATGCAGATGGCTCTGGCCATGTTGCGCAGCTTTAATCTGCAAGAGATGAGATACCCTTCATCCAGCGCGACAACGTCCAGCACGGCAACGCCCGTCAGTTCCGAGGGCATCACCAATCTACAGCGTTTTCTTGGAGATCTGGAGGGCTTGCTCCTCTCCTGGTCGAACAACGTATCGCACCGCTACTTCAGCCACGCCCGCACTCTGCCAATCACCATAAGCCAATGAGCCGATCACAACCATGATCTATCGAATCGTTCACAAGAATACGTACAAATACGACTTTCCGGTCTCGGTCGGCAGCCATGTAGCCTGCCTGGAACCTCGCTCCCTGCCGCACCAAAAGCTGCTGTCGAGCGAGTTGCGCATCACTCCGCGTCCGGCAACCAGCACCGAGCGAATCGATTACTTCGGCAACCGCCTCTGCATCTTTACCGTTCAGGAGCCGCACACAGAGTTGCTGGTCGAGGCGCGCAGCGAGGTCGCCCTTGACGTCGCGCCGCCGTTGTCGCGCAAAGCCGATCTTCCCTGGGAGTTGGTCGCCAAGTCGCTGCCCGAAGACCGCAGCCCCGCCGGACTCGATGCCTACCAGTTCGCGTTTGAGTCGCCGCGCATCCGCACCCATCCCGATTTCGCCGACTATGCGCTGCAATCCTTCACTCCCGGACGCCCACTCTCGCAGGCTCTGCTCGATCTGACCTCGCGCATTCACAAGGACTTTCGCTTCGATCCAAAGGTGACCAACGTCCGCACTCCTCCCGAAGAGGTCTTTCGCAAGCGACACGGCGTATGTCAGGACTTCGCGCAGGTACAGATCGCCTGCCTCCGCTCGCTGCATCTTGCCGCCCGCTACGTCAGCGGATACCTGCGCACCTATCCACACCCCAACAAGCCAAGACTGGTTGGAGCCGACGCCTCGCACGCATGGGTCTCTGTCTACTCGCCGGGCAACGGCTGGCTCGACGTCGATCCCACCAACAACGTCGTCCCCTCGACCGACCATGTCACGCTCGCCTGGGGACGCGACTTCGGCGACGTTAGCCCACTGCACGGTCTGGTGATTGGCGGAGGAGGCCATACCCTCAAAGTCGGCGTCGATATGGAACCACTCGACTCCGCGCAATCCAACCGAGCGTAGAGCATTTCTTTTGTTGAAGAGCCAGATCGCATTGCCATACTGAGATCGTCATGCATGGCCATACTGAGATTGTCATTCTGAGCGCAGCGAAGAATCCCCGTATTTTGCTCGCAGTGCGACACATTACCGTCATCGCTGAAAATTTTGTAGTAGCCAGAACGACTATTCTTCGAGCTGCAATAGAAAGACGGATCACAGGAGAGTGATCCGTCTGAACTGTGCGATGGCATCGCAAAGTTGAGCCACGCGTCAAAACGTTGAAGCTCTATGCTTGCGGTTCCGAAGTCGCCACTGGAGCAACCGGAGCCGCCACGGGAGCGGGCTTTGCATCGACCACAGGCTTTTTCACCACGACCTCGGCCTTCTTGGTCGGAGCGATGATCGCGTGCAGCGTGGTGCCTTCCATGCGCGGCATGAACTCGACCTGTCCGGCGTCGCCGATGTCCATAATCAGGCGATTGACGATCTTGTATCCCAGATCGCGATGGGCCATCTGCCGTCCCTTGAAGCGCAGCGAAGCCTTGACCTTGTCGCCGTCTCCGAGGAAGCGGATGGCCATATTCTTCTTGGTCTGGTAGTCGTGTTCATCCACCGTCACCGAGAACTTGACTTCCTTGATGGTGATGACCTTCTGCTTCTTGCGCGCGGCGCGTTCGCCCTTGTCCTTCTCGTAGAGGAACTTGCCGTAGTCCTGAATCTTGCAGACGGGTGGCACGGCGTTGGGCGAGATCTCGACTAGATCGAGCATCCGCTCACGGGCCATCTTGAGGGCCTCAAACGGGATCATGACGCCGAGTTGCTCGCCGTTCTCGTCGATGACGCGAATTTCACGCGCGCGAATTCTTTCGTTGGTACGGATGAAGCTCTTTGCGGAACGCTTATCAATCGGTGGAATAGGTCGCCTCCACAGCGAACCTGTCCGGTCGCCATGTCTTGTTCAAATTGGATTGCATACCTCTACAAAAGGTTGCGCGTATACCAGAAAGTATAGCATTACGCTGCCCTAAAGCGACTGGGCGGCCCCTCCTGCTCGAAGAACCTGTTCAATAACTCGACCGTTCTCTCTATTCCGCAATGGTTTGCCGAACAAAGGTCGTATCCCGGGGGCTAAAGCCCCTTGTTCCTGTACCGATTCTGGAGTCAGGGCTAAAGCCCTGACCTATCTCAGAAACAACAGCTTCAAACTACTGGCTTCTGAAGTTATTAAACAGGTTCTAAAGGCCACCCCAGGATGGAACAGTTCAACCCTCCGTAGCTACTTCGCAGCCATCTCCATCTGCTGCTTATACTCCGAGTACGGCCCCTTGAAATCTTCAATGCGGAAGTCGTCCGGGCCGCCCTCGAAGTGCCAGATGCGCGTGGCCACCTCGTCGATCAGGTCGAGATCGTGCGTGACCAACAGCACCGTTCCCTCGTACTTCTGCAACGCCAGATTCAGCGCATTGATGGCTTCGAGATCGAGATGGTTTGAAGGCTCGTCCAACACCAGCACGTTGGGCTTCTGCAACATCAGCTTGCAGAAGAGCAGTCGCGCCGCCTCGCCGCCAGAGAGAGCGTCCGTCATCTTCAAGCCCTCTTCGCCCTTGAAGAGCATCTGGCCGAGAATCCCGCGAATATCTTCCTTGGTCGCGTCCTCGTCGAACTGGTGCAGCCAGTCGTTGACCGTCATGCCCAGCTCAATCGAGCTTTTGAAGTCCTGCGCAAAGTACCCGACCTGCGCCTCGTGTCCCCACTTCACCTCACCCGAATCGATCGACAGATCGGTCTCGGTGACGCCCGGCGCATTGGCCAGCAGAGCCTTCAGCATCGTCGTCTTGCCCTGTCCGTTGCGTCCCATCAGCACAATCTTGTCGCCACGCATGCACGACGACGTGAACTCCTTGATGACCTGCAACGGCGAGCCGTCCTTCTGCTCATACGCCTTCGACACGCCCTCAATCTCCAGAACGTGCTTGCCCGAAGGCCGTTTCTGCTCGAAGCGAATATAAGGCCGCTGAATGTTGGAGCGCGCCATCTCGGTGGTCGCCAGCCGCTCAACCTCCTTCTTGCGCGAGTTCACCTGACTCGAACGCGTACCGGCGGAGAAGCGTGCGATGAAGTCGTTCAACTGCGCAATCTTCTTCTCGCGCTGCTCGTTCTGGCTCTCGATGCGCGAACGGATGGCGGTCTTCTGCTCCACCATGTCGTCGTATCCGCCGTTGTAGGTGATGATGGTCTCGTAGTCGATGTCGGCGATATGCGTGCAGACCGAGTTCAAGAAATGCCGATCGTGCGAGATGGTAATCAGCGTCCCGTTGTAGCGGACGAGGAAGTCCTGTAGCCACAGGATCGAATCCAGATCGAGATAGTTGGTCGGCTCGTCCAGCAGCAACGCCTGCGGCTCGCCGAAGAGCGCCTGACAGAGCAGCACACGAACCTTCTGTCCGCCCTGTAGCTCGGACATTTTTCGCTCGTGCAACTCGTCGGGAATGTCCAGCCCCTGTAGCAGAATCGCCGCATTGGACTCGGCCTCGTAGCCGTCCTCTTCACCGACGATGCCCTCAAGCTCGCCCAAACGGCTTCCGTCCGCGTCGGTCAACTCGGGCTTGTTGTAGATGATTTCGCGCTCTTCCAGCGCCGCCCACAAGGGCTTATTGCCCATGATGACCGTATCGATGACGCGATAGGCGTCGAAGGCATACTGATCCTGCGAGAGTACACCGATCTTCTTCGGGCGCACGACCGTTCCCTTCTGTGCGTCAATCTCTCCGGTCAACACCTTCATAAAAGTGGATTTGCCCGCGCCATTCGGCCCCGTCAATCCATACCGCCGACCGCTCGTAAACGTGACCGAGACGTCCTCGAAGAGGAGCTTCTGGCCATACCGCATCGTGACATTCGAAACTGAGATCATAAGATTACTTCCATTTTACAGGTTTCAGTGGATTCTTTTGTGAATCCCAGGTAAGTCAACGCGCCACCCCGACGCACGACAGCTTCGCTCAACGGCTGGTTAGCGCGCCAAACGAAGCTGCAAAGCGTGAAGGTTCGACCGATCCGTTTGACCGATCGAACCATCCGCAACGGGACTATTGTCCGCGACGAGCTGGACCCGATCGGCTGCTGCCGGGACGGCTGCTGTTGGAACGACCGCCGCCACCGGGGCCGCGTCCGCCAGAGAAGCCGCCACCGCCACCCGGACGACTACGGAATCCGCTGTTGGTTTTGCCCTTATACGGGCTGCTGCCGTTGTTGCGAACCTGCGTTTGAGCAGAGGCATCGCCCGACTTCCAGGCCCGAGTTTCCAGCGAGAGCAGGTCGCTGCCCTTGCTGGATACATCGAGAGGCTTGTTACGCTCCTCTTTTTCAAGGTTCTTATCGGCCTCGCGCCAGAGGAACTTGACCTTCAACTCGCGCTCCATGCGCCGCGCGTCAGATCGCTCCTGCGGCATGACGAAGGTCGTCGCAACGCCAGAGGCTCCAGCGCGTCCCGTACGACCAATGCGATGCACAAAGTCGTCAGTGCCATTGGGCAGATCGTAGTTCACTACATGGGCAATGTCGTGTACGTCGATGCCGCGCGCGGCCACATCGGTCGCCACCAACACGCGATGCTTGCCGCTGGAGAAGCCCTTCAGCGCGGCGGTACGCTGCGACTGCGAGCGGTCTCCGTGAATCACGTCAACATCGTGACCCAGCCGTTCCAGCTTCTTCGAGATACGATCCGCACCGTGCTTGGTGCGCGAAAAGACCAGGAACGAGCCTGTCTCTTCCTTCAGCATCTGATCCAGCAGACCCAGCTTCTGATCCTGCATCACGGTACAGGCGCGCAGTTCAACCTGCTCGCAGGGATGCGATGTCTGGCCGATCTCCACCCGCACCGGCTTGTTCACGTAGTCGCGAACCACCTCGCGCACATTGGCGTCCAGCGTGGCCGAGTAGCACATCGTCTGCCGCGTACGAGGCAGCGCGCCAACGATGCGACGGATCGCGGGCAGGAAGCCCATATCCAACATGCGATCCACTTCGTCGAGAACCAGCATCTCGACCGAGTTGATGTTGATCGCGCGGCGGCGAAGGAAGTCTTCCAACCGTCCCGGAGTCGCCACCACAAGCCTTGGCCCGCGGCCCAACTGATCGAGCTGCGTATGTTCGCTCAACCCGCCAACCACCAGCACTGCGTCGTTCTTCGAACTGGGCACAAGCTTGGCGTAGACCTCCATCACCTGCATCGCCAGCTCGCGAGTCGGCAGCAGGATCAGCGAGCGGATCGGCCCACGCTTGCCCTTGGTCGAGGGCACTGAATTCGCATCCATCTTCTCGATCATCGGGATCAGGAAGCTCAGCGTCTTGCCGGTTCCGGTCGATGCCGTCGCCAGAATATCCGCGCCATCGAGAGCCGGAGGAATTGCCTTGGCCTGCACCGGAGTCGGAGTCTTGAAGCCGGCGTTGCTCAACCGTCCCTTCAACCCATCGGAGATGTTGAAGTCGTTGAATTCGATGCCCTTCAGAAAGGGAAGGTGGGTCGCCGGATCGATCTCGATCTCGCCTGACTCGACAACGCTGTCGCGCTTGTCCTTGTCGTTTGCGCTGGTCGGAGTGGCGAAGTTGACCGCAGGGATCGTGTTGTTGGTATTTGTGAAATTGGGTTTGTTTGTTGCAGAAGTGTTGCTTGTAAATTCTTCCGTCATAGCCTCAGGCTCAAGAGTTGCGGTAGTCAAAATATTTCCTTATTCAATCGGTGTAGATGAAGCGGCAAAAGGGTGCAGAGGCGCCAAAGCACCTTGGAATTCCTTTAGTCAGCATTGCTACCTGAGTTCGAAGCGCTGCTGCTGCACGGCGAGACGCGTCCAGTGACGCATCTTCCAGCCAGAGCATCCAGCGCAACTTCTTCCCTTGCTTTCCGACTCATCTGCTTCTGCGTCTTTCATTACGCGGAAGCCCAATGGCCGAGGTGTGGAAGATCTGCGGTGGCAGAGGCAGATCGCAGTCTCTGGCCAGACTACAGTCAGCAACTCAAAAGTTGCAGCCCGGAAGTCTTTGCCTGCGATGCCTACACTCGTTTAAGTCGAGCGCAAAACCAGTCTACCACATCCAGACGAGGAATAGGAAGACGGGATTAGTTCAGCAGTTGTTCCCGGTGAGAACAAGAACCGACCACGGATAAACACGAATGAACACGGATTAAAGACAGAACGATCTTGTTAGATATTTCCTGTATTGCGATAGACCATAATTATTTGTCATTCCGCAGCCATTATTTGTCATTCCACAGCGAAGCGGAGAAATCTGTTTTTTTCGTTGCACCACGTCCACGCCATTTAGGTGAAATGCTCTTATCCGTGAAGATCCGTGTTTATCCGTGGTCGGTTTTGTGCGATCTCCGCTACGCTAACTTCTACTCCGCAGCGCGAGTTTGCCCGCACCTCATCATCTCCACTATGAAACAATAGCTCCAGTTACAAGGAGCCGCATGACCGTAGCCTGCACCCCATTTGCCGCAACCAAATCCCCCTCCCGCAACATCCGCCGCACCGTGCTCCCCAACGGCTTGCTGGTTCTCACCGAGAGCATCCCGCACGTCCGCTCGGTCTCGATGGGCGTCTGGATTCGCTCCGGCTCACGCGACGAATCGCTGGAGTTGAACGGCATCTCGCACTTCGTCGAGCACATGGTCTTCAAGGGAACCACGACGCGCGACGCTCAGCAGTTTGCCCGCGAGGTGGATTCAATCGGCGGCAATCTGGACGCCTTCACCGGCAAGGAAGCAATCTGTTTCAATATCAAAGTCCTCGACGAGAACGTATCCCGCGCGCTTGACCTGCTCACCGATCTGGTTCTCCATCCCACCTTTACCCCCGAAGACATCGTCCGCGAACAGGGAGTCATTCTGGAGGAGATCAAGATGGACGAGGATTCGCCCGACTACCTCGTCCACGAGACCTTCACCCAGAACTTCTGGAAGGGCGATGCGCTGGGGCGTCCCATTCTCGGCACCGTCAAGTCCGTCTCCAGCTTCACCCAGCAGATCGTCTTCGACTTCTACCGCTCCTGCTTTACGCCGCGCAACATGGTCTTCTCCGCCGCGGGAAATCTCGACCACGACCGTTTTGTAGCGCAGGTCGCCGAACGCTTCCGCGATCTCGCCGCCAGCCCCGAAGGCGACATCGCCAAACCCACCTCGCCAGCCACCTTCCCGCACATCACGCTTAAGCGCAAGAAGTCGTTGGAGCAGGTGCAGCTCTGTATGGGAATGCCCGCGCCGCCGGTTGATTCGCCCGCGCGCTACGGGGTCTATCTGCTGAACACCATGCTGGGCGGAGGCATGAGTTCGCGCCTCTTCCAGACCATCCGCGAGGAACGCGGTCTGGCCTACTCCATCTACTCGGAGACCAGCCCCTTCCGCGACACCGGCTCGCTCAGCATCTACGCCGGAACCTCCGTCGAGAAGACCGGCGAGGTCATTCGGCTCACCATCGCCGAGTTGCGCCGTCTCAAAGAGGAGCCCGTTCAGGAGGCAGAGTTGAAGCGCGCCAAGGATCAGTTGAAGAGCAACATCGTCCTCGGCCTGGAAAGCTCGTCGAGCCGCATGTCGAACCTCGCTCGTCAGGAGATGTACTTCGGGCGTTTTTACTCGATCGACGAGATCGTCGCCGCCGTCGAAACTATAACCTCCGCCGACATTCAGGAGCTGGCGCAGCAACTCTTCCAACCCGAGCAAATCGCCGTAACCGTCCTCGGCAATCTCGGCAATCTGGTTATTAATCGCGAAGCCCTCGCATGTTAAGCCGCGCCCTGTTACAGTTTCTATCGGAACCGAAGCGCTCATTCTGCTTCAGAGGAAATATGACGACCATCGAATCCACCGCCTCGAACCTTGAACCTCGAACCTCGAACCTCGAATCCGGCTTCACCCTCATCGAATTGCTGATCGTCATGTCGATCATGCTGATCATCATGGCCTTCGCCGTGCCGCAGATGTTGAAGGTGAAGAAGACAGCCGACGAGACCTCCGCCATTCAGACCCTGCGCACCATCAGTTCGGCCGAGGCCAGCTACAACTCTGCGTACCCGGCCACCGGCTACGCCTGCCCGCTCTCCGGCCTCGGCGGCGATCCCAAGTCCGGCGCGCCCTCGGCTCAGGCGTCCCAGTTGATCGACCCAGGACTAGCCTCCAGTGGTCAGAAGTCCGGCTACACCTTCACCGTCACCTGCGGCAATAAAGTTACGGTCAACAATCAGGATATGTATACCTCCTACACCGTCACCGCCGTTCCGCAGACGGTCGGCAAGACCGGCGACCGAGGCTTCTGCTCCGACGAGAACAACATCATCAAGTTCGATCCGACCGGAGCCACCAACTGCACCCAGCCCATCCAGTAGGCGCTGGTTCGTCGTTGTAATTCTGGAGTGACTTCCCGTACTGAATTGTCGTTCCGTATTGGATTGTCATTCCGTATTGGATTGCCATTCCGTATTGGATTGCCATTCCGTATTGGATTGCCATTCCGTATTGGATTGCCATTCCGTATTGGATTGTCATTCCGTAGCGAAGCGGAGGAATCTGCTTTAGCCTTTGCCTGTTTTGATTGTCATTCTGAACGAAGTGAAGAATCCCCGCATCTCGCTCGCACTTCCCCTACTGCTCGTGCTTCTGTGCGTCCTGCCATCCCGTGCGCAGGACGCCGCTCTCGTCCGCCGCGTGGACGACCACTACAACCACCTCCGCACCCTGCGCGCCCGATACACCGAGCGTTACACCGGCATGGGCATGAATCGCACCGAGAGCGGCACGCTCACCCTGAAGAAGCCCGGCCTGATGCGTTGGAGCTACGACGCGCCCACCGGCAAGATATTCGTTCTGGACGGTCGTTACGCCTGGTTCTATACCCCCGGCGATGCGCAGGTCTCGCGCGCCCCCGCCAAACAGCTCGACGACCTGCGCTCTCCGCTGCGTCTCCTGCTCGGCCACACCCAACTCGCCAAAGAACTGGACAATCTAGCCACCGCGCCCGATGGCTCCAACTTCCGCATCTCGGGCGTTCCCAAGGGCATGGCGCAGCGCGTCCATCTTCTCACCCTGACCGTCACCTCCAGCGGAGCCATCGCCCGCATGAGGCTGGAAGAGACCGATGGAGCGACGACCGAGTTCACCTTTACTGGACTCGAAGAGAACGTCCCGGTTCCCGCCGCCGACTTCAGCTTCGCCCCGCCACGGGGCATTCCCATCGTCAACGCGCAGGCTCCGCTCTAAACCGCTGTAACAATCCATTCCTCGTCGCCATGTACAATGGTTGCTTAAAACCATTACAGCGCGCATTGAGCCGTGCAGAAGAGCAGCCTACCCGTGAGTACAGCTACTAATTCCAATATTCTGACCACCTCCGAGTTTCACGCCTCCGTCCTGAACCTCTCCCCCGCCGTTGCGGTCTTCGATTGCGACGGCACCCTCTGGTCGGGCGACGCCGGCTCCGGCTTCATGACCTGGACCATCCGGCATGGCCTGCTCTCGCGTCATGCCATCGACCAGCTTGATGCGCGCTATCGCGGCTACCTCAGCGGTCAGGTCTCCGAGCTGGCCATCTGCGGCGAGATGGTGCAGATCTATCAAGGACTGCGCGATAGCGAGATGCGCGCCGCCGCCGCCGAGTTCTTTGCAGCCAGCATCGAGCGCAACATCTTTCCCGAGATGCTGACGCTGGTTCGTCAGCTCCAGTCTCGCGGCACCGAGATCTGGGCTGTCAGCTCCACCTGCGACTGGGTCATCGAAGAGGGGATGCGTCGCTTCGACATCGCCCCCGAGCGCATTCTCTCCGCCCGCGTAGCCATTGCCAACGGCGTAGTCACCAACCAGTTGCTGGACGTCCCCACCGATGAGGGCAAGGTCGCCTCCTTAGCCCGCGTCGGTCTCACCGCTCCCGACGTCGTCTTCGGCAACTCCGTGCATGACGCGGCGATGCTCTCCATCGCTCGACGCGCCTTCCCGGTCAATCCCTCCCCCGATCTACTCACTCGCAGCGCCGAGAAAAACTGGCCCGTCTACTACCCCGCCAGCGTCGCTCCGGCGCATTCATAGCCCTTCTCTCAAACCTTGTACCTCGAATCTGGAGAACTATGCTCCTCGAAGGCCTGCAAATCCCGGTGACAACGCCCTTCTACCCAGACGGGCGTCTGAACCTGCCCAAGCTGGACGCGAACGTTGCGCGCACCTCGAAGTCCTCTGCCGCTGGCCTCATCCTCCTTGGTCCAACCGGCGAGCCGACGCTGCTCTCCGACGAGGAGACGCGCGAGGTTCTTCGCGTCGCAGCGCAGGCCGCAGCGACGGAGAAGGTTCTCATCGCTGGAATCAGCCGCGACAGCGTGCGCGCCACCCTAGACCTTGCCGACTTCGCAGCCGAGCAGGCCTACGATACCGTCCTCGTCTCCGCACCATCAATTTTCACTTCGGAAGATGAAGCCCACGGTCGTGAGGTGCTCACCTACTTCCAGACCGTCGCCGACCGCTCGCCTCTTCCCGTCGTTCTACTCAGCACGATCAGCAGCGCTCTCTCGTCTGATATGGTCGTCGAACTCGCCGCGCATCCCAACATCATCGGCCTGATCACGCATCGCTCCCCTGCGGCCATCGCCGAGTTTCTCTCCCGCACCACAGTCGTCGAGCGCGAGGTTCCCGTTACGATGGTCTTCGCCGCCGTCACCGAGCGCATGAGGCGAGCCGCAGCACAGTGCGCTACCCGCAGTCTCGTCTCTGCCGCCAGCCTGGCCGGAACAGCAATCGTCGAAGCCCCGCCCGCCGTCCGGCCTCTGCGTACCCGCAGCAAGACGGTCGGCTTCCAGATCCTCAGCAGTTCCACGCAGTCCATCCTGAAAGCTCTCCGCGCCGGAGCCGTTGGAGCTGCGCCCAGCCTCGCCGCCGCCGCTCCGCAGGCCTGCTACGAGGTCTACGCTGCATGGAAGGACGACGACCAGCCGCTCGCCGAAGAGAAGCAGGCTCGCCTGCGCGAGGCCGCAGTCCTCGCCGAGTCCAGCGTCGGCAGCCTGAAGTTCGCCTGCGAACTCAACGGCTACTTCGGAGGCCTGCCGCGCCTTCCCCTGCTCCCTCCCACCGGCGACCAGCGCGCCGCTCTGAAACCGCTCCTACAACAACTTCACAACTAGCAGTCCAGACGAGACAAGCGCCGACCACGGATTGACACGGATTAAAGACAGAACGGTCTTGCTTTTATCCGTGAAGATCCGTGTTGATCCGTGGTTGCTTCCGCTTTCGATTCTGAACTGTTCCCGCGTAGAATTTGCGAGAAAAAATTGCGAGAAAAATCGACACCCCTTGCAACCAATCTTCTTCCGATGTAGTCTTACTGGCAGGATGAAAAAGCGCTCGCTCCAGTCCGGCTACTTTACCTACCCCTGCCTTTGGTGGCAGGGAGCGGGTCAGCTAGGCTTGCGAGCACCTCTGAATCGATAAAAAAAGATCGAACTTCAGAGCATCCGCTATATTAGCTGAGCCGCGACCCTAACATGGTCGCGGTTTTTCTTTGCTCCACAGTTGTCTCTTCAGCAACTAAGCGATTGCAGTTAGCGTTACACCTTACAAGGAGCCGTTTATGAACGTCCAGTCCGCCATCGAGTCCCACACTAACGCGACCGCGCCCGCGCATCTTCGTCGCCTCGTCCTCTCCGGCTTCATGGGTGCGGGCAAGACCACGGTCGGACGCCTGCTTGCCGCTCGCCTCAACTGGGAGTTCCTTGATCTGGACGCCTACATCGAGGCGCGCACCGGCCTCACCATTCCCTCGCTCTTTTCGCTGCACGGCGAGCCGCGCTTCCGCCAGCTTGAGTCGCAGGCTCTGGCCTCCGCCCTCGGTCGCTCGCAGCTCGTTCTGGCTCTGGGAGGAGGAGCGCCCGAGGTCCTCACCAACCGCCTGCTTCTGGAGCAGACTCCTGCCACCGCGACGATCTTTCTCAACGCGCCCTTCCCTGCTCTCTTCGACCGCTGCATGTTACAGGCCTTGAACCCCGCAGTTACATCGCCCGACCAGGCCAACTCTGCCCAGCCCGAACAGATCCGCCCCTTGCTCGCCGACCCCGCCATCGCCGAGGCGCGCTTCCTCGCCCGCCAGCCCATCTACCGCCGTCTTGCCCGCCTGACCATCGACACCGCCGACCTTACCCCGGACGAGACCGTCGCCACGCTGCTCGCTCGCCTCATCTAGCGAGCCGTTCTCAACCATTCCGAATACCGTGTCTCACTTTTATTCTTGTCATTATTTCTTCTACCCATCAACCGTCGCATGATGCAAACTAGATGCATCATAGTCTCAGCACCGAGGAGGAGACGCTGTCAACGCCGATTCAATCCGAGAGTTCGACCAGAGAGATTCGCAGCCATATTCTCTTCACCATCGCGATCCTACTGGCGCTGGCGCTGGTCTGGAGACTGCGCGAGGTCTTGATCCTCATCTATGTCAGCGCGCTCTTCGCCGTAGTCCTCAGACCCATGGTCAACTCCATCATGAACCTGCGCGTGCGCGGCAGGCAGCCGATCACGCGTCCCGTTGCCATGCTGCTTTTGTTCAGTGCAGTCGTCATCGTGCTCACTCTGTTTCTGGTCGCTGGACTTCCCCCCGTCATCAACAACCTGCACCAGTTTGCCGATGACCTTCCCAACCGTATTCCTCCGATCGTCGCGCAACTCAAGCATCTTCCTCTGGCCGACAAGATTGGCGTCGACAACCTCACTCTGCGAGCCGAAAACGCACTCGACTCCACCGCAGCCTATCTGTTCGCCTCCTTCCCCGATTGCATGGTGCGCCTGCTCGACCTGCTCACCGCGCTGGTTCTCTGCGTCTACTTCATGCTGGAGGGAGACAGCGCCTATCGCTGGATACTCTCGCTCTTCTCTCCCGGATGTCGTCAGCGCCTCGACGCCACGCTACAGACCGCCGAGTTGCGCGTCAGCAAGTGGCTGCTTGGCCAGACGCTTCTGATGCTGATTCTCGGCGTCTCCAGCACCATCGCCTTTGGCCTGCTGCACGTGCGCTACTTCTTTCTGCTCGGCGTACTCATGGGCCTGATGAACATCATTCCCATCGCTGGAGGAATCGTCACCATCCTTCTGGTCGGGCTGGTCGCCGCACTCGACTCCTGGACCAAGATGGCTGGAGTCTTTGCCTTCTACTTCCTCTACGTCAACGTGGAGAATGCCTATCTGACGCCGCGCATCATGAGCCACAGCGTCAACCTGATGGGACTCACGGTGCTGATCTCCTTCCTCGTCAGCACGGATCTGGCCGGAGTCACCGGAGCGCTGGTCGCCGTCCCCACAGCAGCCCTCCTCGTCGTCCTGATGGACGAGTACATCGTCCAGAAAGACCTGCCTGAACCGACTTCCCCTCCCGACTGATCTCTGCTTCGTCCATGGTTCCTTGCTATCCTTAACGATGAATAGTCATTCTGAGCAAAGCGCGAGTCGAAGGATCTGCGTTTTTCTTGGCACAGCTAAACTCTACCCATATAGAGCGGCTCCCAAATTCATGTAGACTGTTTTTTGTCATTCCGTAGCGCGAGCGGAGGAATCTGCTTATTCTCGTTCGACGATGAAATACACCATTACGAAAATTGCTCAAACCGCAATGCCCTAACCGCACCTCTTCGCAGCAACAGAATATTTTCATGACACGACGCCGCTGGATCGCCAACGCCTGGTCCCCACAAACCGCCCATCCCACCGAAGCCTCGCTGACCGGCGAGCAGGCGCAGCACCTCGCCCGCGTTCTGCGCGCCGAGCCGGGGCAGATCTACGACGTCGTCGCCAACGGCTTCCTGCACCGCGCCGAGATCGTCTCCGTCTCCGAGCAGGAGGTTCGCTTCCTTCTGCATGAGGAGTTGGAGACAGACGCGGCTCTGCCCATCCATCTGCTGCTGGCCGTCTTCAAGTTCGATCACTTTGAATGGGCCATCGAGAAGGCAACCGAGTTGGGCGTCGCGCGCATCACGCCGATTCTCGCTCGCCGCACCGAAAAGCATCTCGCTCTCGCCGCGCCCAAGCGCGTGGAACGCTGGCGGCGCATCGCTCTGGAGAGTTCCAAACAATCTCGCCGCACCGACATTCCCGATATCGACGACCCTATCACGCTGGCCGCCGCGCTCGCCCGCGAGTCCGCTGCAACGCGCATCCTGCTCAGCGAGACCGAGCAGAGCCTTACGCTTGTCTCGACGTTGAAGAGCAGTGCAGATCAGAGCAACGCCGACCTCGCTCTGGCCATCGGCCCCGAAGGCGGTTGGACGCCGGAGGAGATGGCTCTGTTCACCACGCACAACTGGACGCACGTCACATTGGGCCCACGCATCCTGCGCGCCGAGACCGCCGCCATCGCCGCTATCGCCATCGCATCCGCCCAAATGTAAACGGCCACGAATCTCTTCGTGGCCGCTGTGTTTGTCTTTGCGTCGAAGACGCTCCGCACAGGCTAGCTGAACATGTCCTTCATCTTGGAGAAGAGGCTGTGGCTGGTCGGCGTATTCTCCACCGTCATCGTCTCGCCGAGCTGGCGCAACAACTCCCTCTGCGTCTTGTTCAGTTTGGACGGCGTCTGCACGCGCACCTCGACGATGAGGTCTCCCTTGCCGTGCGAGTTCAGGTGCGGAACGCCCTTGTTGCGCAGCTTGAACTGGTGTCCGCTCTGCGTTCCTTCAGGAATCTTGATCGTCACCGGGCCTTCCATGCTCTCGATCTGTAGCTCGGCGCCAAGCGCGGCCTGCGGAAACGAGATTGGCATGACGCAGTGCAGATCGTCGCCATCGCGCTCGAAGAACTCGTGCGCCTTGACGCTGAGCACGACGTAAAGATCTCCCGCCGGCCCGCCGAATCGTCCCGCCTCGCCCTCGCCCTGATAGCGAATGCGCGTGTCCTGCTCGACTCCTGCGGGAACCTTGACCAGAATTTCGTGCTTCCTGGCCTGTACCCCTTCGCCGCGACAGCCCGTGCAGGGATCGGCGATCGTCGAACCCGTCCCATTGCAGCGCGCGCAGGTCTTGGCCATGGTGAAGAAACCCTGCTGGAATCGCACCTGTCCGCGACCGCCACACTGGGTACAAGTCACCGGAGCCTTGCCCTTGGCGCTGCCCGTTCCGCTGCACTGCTCGCACGGCTCCAGCCTACGAATTTCGATCATCTTCTCAACGCCGAAGACGGCCTGCTCGAACTCCAGCGTCAGATCGTAGCGCAGATCGCGTCCACGCTGCGCCCGCGAGGCTCGCCGCCCGCCGCCAGCGTTGCCGCCAAACATCTCGCCAAAGAGATCGCCGAAGATGTCTCCCAGATCGCCCTGAAAGCCCTGCGCACCGGCAAAGGGATTGCCCGCCGCCGGCCCGCCGTTCTGGAAGGCTGCATGGCCGTAGCGATCGTAAGCGGCGCGTTTCTCCGCGTCGCTCAGAATCTGGTAGGCCTCGCTGCACTCCTTGAACTTCTCCTCGGCCTCGGGATTGTTCGGATTGCGATCCGGGTGATACTGCATCGCCAGCCTGCGATAGCTGGACTTCAACTCCTGATCGTTCGCATCGCGCGAGACCTGCAACACCTCATAAAAATCTACTTTAGTCACGTTAGCCGTAGCACTCATCTCTTGAAATTTCCCGCCAAAGTCTATGTCGTCATTGCGACGCAGTTGCTGTTATCGTTCCCGAATCTATATTTCCTGGAGCGGTTCTCCTATTGCTGTACTCCGTTGCCACTGCGAACAAAATGCGGGGATTCTTCGCTTTGCTCAGAATGACAAACGAATTTTGATGCACACCATTGAGAGAACTGCCCGAACCGCTGTCTTACTCGCTGACCACGGAGGCATTGCTGGCGATTCGCACCAGAGCCGGACGCAGCAGCTTCTCGCGGATGCGATAGCCTCGGCGAATCTCCTCCATCACCTGATGGTCGGGGAACTCCACTGTTTCGATGCTTCCCAGAGCCTCGTGGACTCGTGGGTCGAACTGCGTCCCGACCGACTCAACCGGCTGCACCTGTAGGCCCTTGAGCGCCTCTTCCATCTGCTTCAGAATCAGCTCGATTCCGGCGCGCAACTGCTCGACCGAACCATCGGCCTTCAGAGCGAGTTGAAAGTTATCCATCACGGCAAGAAACGGCTCGACCGCGCCCTGCACCGCGTAGTCGCGCAGATCCGCGCGCTCTTTGACCTCGCGCCGCCGCGCGTTCTCAAACTCCGCCTGTAGACGCGCCAGACGATCCATCAACTGATCGCGCTCCTCGCGCACCGTGTCCAACTCCGTCGGCAACGCGGCGATTGGATCTCCCGCGCTCTCCGCACCAGCCTCCGCCGTCTCCACTCCGTCCTTCAAATCCTTCTCATCCACTGCCGGCAACGCTGTCTCCACGGCCTGCGTCTCTGTCTCTACTGCCATCTTGTGCTTGCTCCTCATCGAAATACCGTCCTCTCTATTGTTGCCGATTCCGGCCCATCGCGCGACTTTTTCCCACTCACCCGCCATCTCACCCTCTCAATTCAAGCTTCATCCGCACGATTCTGTTATTCCAAACCACGCACCACTAGAAGCACTGTCATTCCAAGCAAAGGGGAAGAATCCCTGCATCTCCTACCCTATTGGATGCAACATTCGCTCGAAGACCTGCGCAATATAGCTTACGGCGTTCATTGTGTTCTCATAATGAATTCGCTTCGGGCCAATCACTCCGACGGCCCCGTGTCCTTCGCCGACCATCCGTGCCGGAGCCGCGATCAGCACCAGCCCAGCCATCTCCGGCGCATGCTCCTCCAGATCGAAGATCACGCGCACCGACTCCTGCCGTGCGTCGATGTAGGCGTCCAGCAACTCGACCAGCCGCTGTTTGGCCTCCAGCGCGGCCAACACCTCGCGTAGCCGAGCCATGTCTTCGGCATTGCCCAGGGCATGTCCGCCCAGCAGATTGGCCACGCCCTCGACGTAGACCGTCTGTACTCCCGCATCGTCGACGGGAACCGCTCCGGCCCAGAGTTGCTCAACCGAGCCGAGCAACCGCTGATACTCGCTACGTTCGCGCTCTACCAGCTTGCCGATCTCGGCCCGCACCCGCTCAATGCTCCAGCCGCGGAAGTGCTCGTTGAGAAAGTTGGCCGCAGCCTCCAGTTCGCGCGCCGAGACGTCAACCTCCATCGTCAACATGCGATCCCGCACCAGTCCGGAACTGGTCACCACCACGGCCAGTACGCGGGCCTTGCCCAGCCGCGAGAAGTGAACGTGCTCCAACGTATCGCCACCGGCGACCATCGCCACAGCCACGCCTACGCCGCTTGAAACCGTCGCCAGCACATGGCTGGTGCGCTCCAACATGGCCTGCGTTCCGGAGATTCCGGCGAAACTGGAGTCGATCTGCGACTCCAGACTCATCCGCTGCGGCCCACCTATCAACCGCGCTCCGGCGCTGCCTGCGCCGCCCAGCCGCTCCACATAGAGGCGAAAGGCACGCGCCGTGGGAACCCGTCCCGCCGAGGTGTGCGGCTGCTCCAACAAGCCCATGCTAGCCAACTCGGCCATCTCGTTGCGTACCGTCGCCGAACTCATTCCGGCCCCGGAAACTCCCCCGCCGACGGCCCGCAGCCGTGCAATCGTCCCCGAACCCACCGGCTCGCCCGTCTCGATGTAGCACTCGACGATGGCCGTCAGGATCGCCCGCTGCCGCGCCGTTATCCGATCCTCCCCCGCCATCGCATACCACCTCTCTATTCAGTTTATTCCATGTGTCAATCCGCAGAGAGGCTTTCAACGGAGACAGAGTCGATTCAAAGAAATCGCGAGACCGTGCGCCTACTTTGCCAGCAGGAAGACTCCGGCGCAGACAAAGATTGCGGCCATCCAGCGACGCCGGTCTACATTTTCCTTGAGGAAGATCTTGGCGGCAAAGGCGTTGCCCAGAAAAGTCAGCGAGGCGCTGGCCGGAGCCGCCAGCGAGACCTCCACGTTTGAGAGCGTGAAGAGCAGCGAGAAGAAGCTGGCCGCCATCGACAAGACGCCGAGCAGAAACATCGGGCTCGACACGACCGCGCTGATCGCACCGCCCAGCCCGGACTTCGCGCGAATCTCGTCCAGATCGCCGATGCGGCGCATGGCTCCGGCGGTCAGCACGTCTCCCGCAACCGCCGTCGCCGCGACCGTAACGATCGTCGCCCATGTCTCAATCGGGCTTATGGGCGTCATCGCACACCGTCCGTTGCAGCGCTCTCGCCAGCGCCAGCAAGAGCTTCCTCGGCAGAATCCGCCCCCGCAATCTCATCCGGCGCGTGCTCGGTCAGCGATGGCCCATTGGCGACGAAGCCCACCCCGCAGACAATCAGCAGAATCCCCGCCCAGCGATAGAGCGAGATCGTCTCATGCAGCCAGAACTTCGACAGCAGCGCGACGACGACGTATCCGAAGGCCGTCGAAGGCAGCACAAACGTGAGATCGGCCCAGGAGAGCGCGGTCAGATAGCTCGCAAAGAACCCCAGCAAGCAGAGAATTCCAGAGACCACCCAGAGATTGCGCATCGCCGACAACAGCATCCCCAGATGCGCCATCGAGACCGACCCAACCTGCGTCATGCCGTGCGACAGCAGCGTGTCGCCGACCGAGGCGGTCAGCATCACGGCCAGCAAGATCAAATATCGCTGCGGACTGAGGGTGTGCTTCATTTTTTAGTTACCGAATCTCCCTTGCGCGTCTCACACATACATTAAGGATACCTTACAGCTAATACCAGAACGCTTGTCATTCTGGCCCTCGAGCGTAGCGAAGGGGAAGAATCCCCGCATTTCGTTCGCGGCTGCAATACACTCGGAGAGAAGCCGCAAAAGCACATGCGCAAACACTGCTACTACGTCTATATTCTCGCCAACAGCTTTCATCGCATCTACACTGGCGTAACGAATGACATGATGGTTCGAGTCAAACAGCATAAGAGCGCAGACGACCCGAAGTCCTTCACCGCACAATACGGCATTGACAAACTCGTCTACTTCGAGCGGTTTCAATATATCGATACTGCAATTGCCCGCGAGAAAGAGATCAAGGGTTGGTTGCGTTCGAAAAAAATCGCGTTGATTGTTCAGCACAATCCGACTTGGCAGGATTTGAGCGAGGACTGGGGTAAGCCGATGGAGCCGTTCGATGAGACAAAGATGAAGCCGCCCGTTACTTTTTGAAGAGTACGGGCGGCTTTGACGTTGCCGAAAAAATGCGGGGATTCTTCGCTGCGCTCAGAATGACAATCCTGAAAGTTGAATGACAGCCAGAAAAGCCAGAATGACAACCTGAGAAAATTAGTTGGAGGACTCCTGCGCCTTCAGTGCGTTGGCGTCCTTGGTGGCTTTGGCGGACTTGTTGCGTTGGCCGCGCAGCTTCATGAACGAGCGCGCCTCGGAGTAGAGTCGAGCCACGTCGCGGTTTACAATCGCCTTCCAGATGACGCGTGCTGCGGCCTTGGGACGGAAGAAGTACTCGTCGTAGAACTTGCTCACCATCTCCAGAACGTACTCGGCGGGAAGGCCGGGGTACTCGATGTGCGCCATCTGGTGGCCCTCATCATCGCTCATGGCGAGGTTGGTGATGAAGCCGTTCTCCTTGGCGTAGTCGTAGAGTTCGGTGCCGGGGAAGGCGTGCGCCATCGAGACCTGAATCGTCTCGCAGTCGAGCTGCTTGGCGAACTCGATGGTGTTGCGGATCGACTCCTTGGTCTCGCCGGGGAGGCCGAGGACGAAGTCGCCATGAACCACCAGACCCAGCTTGTGGCAGTCGCGAGTGAAGTCCAGCGCGCGCTGCACGGTTGCACCCTTCTTGATGTTCTTCAGAATCTGCGCATCGCCCGACTCATAGCCCACGATCAGCAGGCGGCAACCCGCCTCCTTCATCGCCTTCAGCGTCTCGTAATCGGTGGTCACGCGCGAGGTGCAGGACCAAGTCAGGCCGAGCGGCTTCAGCTTCTCACATAGCTCAATCGTGCGCGCCTTCTGGATGTTGAAGGTGTCGTCGTCGAAGAAGAACTCCTTGACGTGGGGGAAGAGCTTCTTGGCGTTGGCCATCTCGGCGGCAACATCATCGGTCGAGCGCTTGCGCCATGCGTGTCCGCTAAGCGTCTGCGGCCAGAGGCAGAAGGTACACTGCGCCGGACAGCCACGCGTCGAGTAGAGACTGACAAACGGGTGCAGAAGGAAGGGCACGTTGTACTTGGTGACGTCCAGATCGCGGTTGTAGATTTCGGTCGCCCAGGGCATCTCGTCGAGCTGCTCCGGCGTAACCTGCGGACGGTCGGGGTTGTGCTGAATAACGCCGTTCTCATCCTTGTAGCTGACGCCCAGAATCTCGTTCAACGGCTTGCCGTTGGCGTACTCCACAACGGTGAAGTCGAACTCGCGGCGGCAGACGAAATCGATCGCGGGACACTCGTTCAGCGCGCGGTCGGTCGAGGTGGTCACCGGAGGTCCGACAAAGGCAATCTTGATATTGGGGTAGGTCTGCTTGATGACCGTGGCCATCTTCTGATCGCCTTCCCAGCCCATCGTGCTGGTGAAGAGGACGAGGAACTCATAGTCCTTCAGAATAGTGACAACCTCGGCCCACTTGATATGGTGTGGAGGAGCGTCCAGAAGACGCGATCCTTCCAACATGCCTGCCGGGTAGGTCAGCCACACGGGATACCAGTAGGACTCGATCTCGCGGGTTGCAGGCCAGCGGCTGCTTGCGCCACCATCAAACTTTTCAAAGGAGGGAGGGTTGAGAAAAAGTGTCTTCAGCGGGGTAGTCATTACTGTCAAGTTTAGCATTCGCAGCCATTAATTGCTGTGCCGAAGAATGCATATTCGCAGCAATTGCGTGAGTCTATTTATTATCAATCCCGCTCAGGTCCGGAGGAGATGCTGCTGGGATGGCCCATCAACCTGCGCCGTCGGGCAAAAGGCACTAGACTGGAGCTATGCGACTGACTCCCGTATTTCTTCTCTCCGCCACCGACGCCGCTCACTTTCCCACTCCGGCGAAGACCTTCAATGCTCCCGAGATTGCGTTTCTCGGACGCTCCAACGTCGGCAAGTCGTCGCTTATCAACGCCCTGCTGGGATCGAAACAGGCGCACACCTCGTCTACTCCAGGACGCACCCGCGCCATCAACTTTTTCGCTCTGCACGAGGGCGCGGGAGAGAAGAAGAAGATTCGTCCCACGCTGATCTTCGCCGACCTTCCCGGCTATGGCTACGCCAAGATCTCGCGGTCGATCTCCGCCGAGTGGCCCAGCTTCATCGAGCCGTACATCGCCGAACGCGAGACGCTCGCCCTCGGCATCTGTCTGGTCGACACCAACATCCCACCCCAACCCAGCGACAAGCAGCTCATCGACTTCTTCAAGCAGACCGGACGGCCCTTCCTCGTCGTGGGAACCAAGAGCGACCGGCTCTCCGGCAACACGCTGGCCAAGAGCCTCGCCGCCCTGCGACGCGAGCACGAGATCGACGAAGTCCTCGCCGTCTCCACCAAGACCGAGACCGGAACCAAAGCTCTGTGGCCGCGCCTGATGGCCGTCGCCGAGTAGCCTTTTCAGCAGCGCAAACAGCAACGCGGAGAGCCGAAGCCCTCCGCGCTGCTCGTTTATCGGATGCGACGCTTATTCGCCGTAGTAGTCCAAGCCGAGGTGAGTGATGAGATCCTCGCCCATAATGTGGCGCAGCGTGTTCTTCATCTTCATCGACTGGATGAAGAGGTCATGCTCGGGATAGACGCCGGGGGCGCTATCGGGAGCCTTGAAGTAGAAGCTGAGCCACTCCTGAATTCCCAGCCCGCGCAGGCTGGGCGTGCGTGCGGCCAAGTCCATGAACAAGCAGAGGTCGAGCGCCAGAGGTGCGGCCAGAATCGAGTCGCGGCAGAGGAAGTCCACCTTGAGCTGCATCGGGTAGCCGAGCCATCCGAAGATGTCGATGTTGTCCCAGCCCTCTTTGTTGTCGCCACGCGGCGGATAGTAGTTGATGCGCACCTTGTGGAAGATGTCCTTGTACAGATCGGGATACAGCTCCGGCTGCAGGATCATATCCAGCAGGCCCAGCTTGGACTCTTCCTTGGTCTTGAACGACTCTGGATCGTCCAGCACCTCGCCATCGCGGTTGCCCAGGATGTTGGTGGAGAACCAGCCGGAGAGGCCGAGCATGCGAACCTTGAAAGCCGGAGCAAGAACACTCTTAATCATCGTCTGGCCGGTCTTGAAGTCCCGACCACAGATCGGCGCATTCATCTTGCGCGAGAGTTCATACATCGCCGGAATGTCCACCGCCATGTTGGGCGATCCGTTGATGAAGGGAATTCCCTCCTTCAGCGCGGCCCATGCATACATCTGCGAGGGAGCAATGTTGGGATCGCTCTCGTCGAGACCCTTCTCGAAGGCGGCCAGCGACATGTGAACGGCGGACGGCTTCTGGAAGACCTCAGTCGAGCCGGTCCAGATCATCACCTGGCGGTCGGTCTTGGTCTTGAACTCGGCAATGTCGTTGCGAATCTGGCTGGCCAGATCGCACTTGTTCTTGCCGGTCTTGAACTTCTTGGGGGTCAGGCGCTTGACGTAGTCCTGATCGAAGACGGCGGGCATCGGCTCGATGGATTCGAGGAAGGGACGAATCTTCTCAATCGTCTCGTTGTCGAGAACCTGCGCGGTCTTTGCCGCGTCATAGAGGTTGCCGCCGAAGATGTCCCATCCGGTGAAGACCAGATCTTCGAGCTTTGAGATTGGCGCAAAATCTCGAATCAGCGGGCTATTGGCTTCGGTGCGCTTGCCCAGACGAATGGTTCCCATCTGCGTGATTGAGCCGATTGGCTTGGCGAGTCCCTGGCGGACCGCCTCTACGCCGGCGATGAGCGTGGTACAGACCGCTCCCATGCCGACCGTCATGATGCCGAGTTTTCCTGTAGCTGGCTTGATGCTGGCCGCGTCGAGCGTGGCGGCTCCGGGTGTAGACATGCTTAGCGTTACCCTTCTGTGCTGCAATTTGGTTGCACTGCTACCGACTGGACGGATCGCACTTCCTCCGACAAGACGGAAAGTTCAGTATAGTCCTCTGAGCTTACCACTGTATCGCACCCTGATTATTTTGTGACAAAGAGGCCTGATTTCTGCGATTAGAGGGGGATGGCTTCAGATGCACCATATAGCCCAGCCATGAATCTTAGGCCTCGACGCGGATGCGATTCTTCCAGTGCGAGACGATAAACCAGACAAAGGCTGCAAGGATAAAGACCTCAACGCTCAGGTGGAAGCGGTGGAAGATCGCCTTGAACTGCGGATTGCTGTTCCACGATGCGCCCAGCTTCATGCCAACGTAGGCCAACACATAGCACCACGGCCACGAGCCGATGAAGGTGTAGATGTGGAAGCGAACCTGATTCATCTTGGCCACGCCCGCCGGAAACGCGATGAAGGTGCGCACGATGGGCAACATTCTTCCCACCAGCACGGTGATCGAGCCATAGTGGTCGAAGAAATGATCGACGCGGTCGAGGTCGCGCCGACTCAGCAGCATCCATCGCCCATAGCGCTCGACCATCGGACGTCCGCCGCGCGCGCCGACCCAGTAGGCTGGAATCGAACCCAGATTCGACGCCAGCGAGGCCACCGTCGCCAGCAGAAAGAGCTGCATCTGGATCTGCATCGGCGACATGCCCAGCGTATGCACCAGAGCGACGCCCGCCAGCGGCATAATTACCTCGCTGGGAATAGGAATACACGCCGACTGAATTGCCATCAGCACAACGACGCTGGCGTATCCGCCCGTCGCAATCAACCCCACCAGTAACGCGATAATTTTTTCAGACATGCAGTAGCAGTA
The DNA here is from genome assembly GCA_031296325.1 of Acidobacteriaceae bacterium. Lineage (GTDB taxonomy): Bacteria > Acidobacteriota > Terriglobia > Terriglobales > Acidobacteriaceae > Edaphobacter. The sequence goes on from JARLFY010000030.1 coordinate 45,368, forward strand.
TACCCGCCCCGTATTTTTCTTCGTGCGTCCTTGGCCGGCGGCGAAGGATTACGCTCCGCCGCCACACCGCTAAGGACGCGTTCCCAGGTTGCTGCTCCCGTCCGTAGTTGGCGTAGCCGGAAGGCCAGCCGCAATCGGAGTAATCACCGGAGTTGCAATCCCAAGCAATTCGACGACGCCAGAGCCATTCCCCGTTGCCACCCATACATTTCCCGCCCCGTCGACGGCTAGACCACCGGAGGAACCCACTATTGTGCCAGAAGCAAACCCGTAGAATCCGGAGCCGACTACGGAAAGGATTAGACCGTCACTCGAGCACTCGATGATACCGTTGCCATTGCTTGCTACCCATGCATTGCCAGAGCCGTCAATGGCGATACCTGTGGGGTTATTTGGCACTAAAGCGCCGTAACTGCCAAGGATGTACCCCCCGGTAGCAATCTTCATAACACCATATCGGTATGGCACCCAAGCATTGCCCGCACTATCAATCGCTATTGCCCCAACGTTGACACCACCGGTGGCACTCAGAGAGCGCCCTGGTCCACCATAAAAAGAAGACCCTGTCCTCAAAATCTTGGCGATGGATAGAGGGGATCCTCCATATAATATCCATGCACTGCCAGAGCCGTCGACGGCGATTCCAACATTGTATGGCGTCACTCCTCCAGCCGCGTAACCACTAGATCCAGAAAGAATGGAGCCCAAGCCAGAGAACTCGGTGACGATCGAGGTGATGTTTGCGGCCCAAGCATTTCCAATACCATCGATAGCAATAGGGTTAGGAGTACTCAGGCCGCCACCGGTATAGCCATTCGTACCGGAGAGGACAGCACCCGAGGTCGAGAGTTTGGTAATGCTATTCCCGCTAGAGTTTGAAATCCATGCATTACCAGAACCGTCAATAGCAACTCCGTCGGGATTATTTAGCGCTCCACCAGTAAAACCACTGGAACCAGATAGGATTGCACCTGTGCTGGAAAATTTGGTAACGCTGTTGCCGCTGTAGTTTGCAACCCACGCGTTGCCAGATCCGTCAATCGCCATGCTATATCCCTCACTTAGACCGCCCCCCGTGAAGGTTAGTGCCATTGTGAAGTCGCTGGTAGCTATCCAGCTAGACATGCTGGGAGTGTAGTCAGTCGAGGTTGCCAAAGCATAGAGGGCTGCGCCATTCGATCCGGGATGATGCGCGATGTTGATCGCTGCCGTCGCCGTTTCGGTTGGCTGTCCGCCAGCGGTCGTTCCATCCGATGTTGCGGTCGTGAACAGCGTTGTGCAAGAGGCTGTCTCCACACATCTAGCCAGTATATTTGCCAGCGTGTTGATCTCCGTCTGCGGAACCGTACCGTTGCCCGCCGGAGTTGTCGCCAACGCCACGCCGGTCGAGAGCGTTGCCAGATTTGCCGCGTTTGCGAAGGCATTTGCGACCCCAACCTTTGCCAGCGCCGTCCCCGAACTCGCCACATGAATCGCATCCGTGGCGAAGCCCGCGATGGCATAGGCCGTAGCCACGGTCGTAACCTCGTTGACCGTCGCATAGATTGCACTCGACCCGCTGGCTGGACAACTCCCAATGGCCGCAAGCAGTCCTGAGGATGCGTTTATGATCCCCGAGCCAGCGAGTCGACCGCCCAGCGCGTACAAGTAAAGTTGCTGCCCGCTGACACAAGCGTAATCCCCGGTCAGACTAAAGTTACCGTTCCAGTCTGTCGTCACATACGCTCCCAGTGAATCCGAAGTGCCCGTTTGCGCGGCACTCAACAACGAGGCAGAAATCGCCCCATATCCTGTGGTGTTCGCAGCCAGCAGATATACCTTCGCAGCAGCAATCGGCGTCAGTCCGCTAGTCACTACGCCGGTCAGCGCCGCACTCGTCAGCGGAGCCACTGCAATCGTCACCCCGACACCCGTCGTGTTGCTCAAATTGCTGGTGTCGGTAACAGTCAGCTTAGCGGTGTAATAGCCCGCTGTGGCATAAGTATGCGTTGGGCTCGCACCCGTCCCGGTCGAGCTATCGCCAAAGTCCCATGCGTAGGTCAACGTCTGCCCTTGCGGATCCGTCGAGTTAGATCCGTTGAAGCTGACCGCCACCCCAGAAGCGCCGGTGTATGGCCCTGCTGCATTTGCCACCGGAGTCTGTACAGTCGAAGAAGTAGAAGTCGAGTTGGAGGTTCCGCTGCCACAACCCACAAGTAAAACAAGACCGCAAGCTAGAATCGCAAGGCTTGAACGCATAAGATCTCCTGAAAAATTCGTGCACCAAGAGTACTACAGGTTTTTACAGGCCCTCTGAAAAATACGAACAAAATGCTACAAACGGATGAATATCGATTCGTCATTCCATTCCAGAACCCTCTGCGCTTCCCACAAAGGCCTTGCGGGTGAAATACTGTTAGTCATGCCTAAAGTTACGCGTAAACCCCTGATCGCAGCCAATTGGAAGATGTTCAAGACGCCGGACGAAGCCGTTGCCTTTGTTCGCGCCTTCATCCCCCTCGTCGCCACCTATAGCCACGCCGAGATCGTTCTCAGCGCCTCGCCCACGCTTCTTCCCACCGTCGTCGCGGCGGCCAAGGGCACGGCCATCCACATCGCCGCACAGGATATGCATTGGAAGGAGAGCGGAGCCTACACCGGCGAGACCTCTCCCCTGCAGCTCAAGGCCATCGCCGTCACCCATGTACTGATCGGCCACAGCGAGCGTCGCCAATACTTCAACGAGACCGACGAGACGGTCAACCTGAAGCTGAAGGCTGCGCTGGCTCACGGACTGGTTCCCATCGTCTGCGTTGGCGAGTTGCTGAGCGAGCGCGAGGCGGGCAAGACCGCCTCTGTGCTGGAGAGCCAGACCGCAGCTGCGCTGGTCGGAATCGATCCCGCCATCGCCGGCCCTCTGGTCATCGCCTACGAGCCCGTCTGGGCCATCGGAACCGGCAAGACTGCAACTCCCGAGATGGCCGACGAGGCGCACAAGATCATCCGTGCGCAGATCGCCAAGTCGCTCTCGCCGGAGATCGCCGCCAGCACCCGCATCCTCTACGGCGGTTCGGTCAAGCCAGCCAGCACCGCCGCCCTGCTCGCTCTTGAGGACATCGACGGAGCCTTGGTCGGAGGAGCAAGCCTCGAACCCGAGTCCTTCTCCCAGATCGTTGCCAACTCCGCAGTCTAATCGCGGCGCAATTCGAGCGGACGGCGTTGCAGTAAACGTCGTCCGCTCAAAAGTATCAGGATCGGCCGCAGATAATTGCAGATGAACCCGGATTAGAACCGTTTCTGGAATGGTATAGACCAGAGATAATTGTCATTCTGAGCGTAGCGAAGAATCCCCGTATTTTGCTCGCGGTGTCACGGTCTATCCCTGCTCTAATGAGGCAGACCATCGCGCTGCGAGCAGAAGCAGATTCCTCCGCTTCGCTGCGGAATGGCAAGCAAATTGAACTACAGCAATTCGGAAGATACTCTAATGCAGAGTCCGCCCGTCTTTGCCTTATCCGCGTTGATCCGGGCTTCTATCCGCGTCATCCGTGTTAAGTTTCCCTCTTCCCTCGCTGCAATATCTCAGATCGAAGAACGCAGAATGAAAGAGGCCGCCCCATTCGGGACGGCCTCTTTGTTGCTTGCGTGAAACCCTGAACTATTCGCGTTCGGAGCGTTTCCAGTTGATGAGATCGCCGAGCGTGGTGCTGCTCGATGAGGAGGACGAGGACTTCTGATCCTTGTGGCCCTTCTCGCCGCTGCGTTCCTTGTAGCTCTCGACCTCGGCGCGGCTTGCCTCTTCGCCAACAGCGCGAATGCTCAGACCGACCTTCTTCTCTTCCTGGCTCATCTTGACGATCTTGAACTCGAACTCGGCATCTGTATCCAGCTTGACCGGAACGTTGTTCTGATCGACCGCCTCGGAGATGTGGCAGAGTCCTTCGACTCCTTCTGCAATCTCCACGAACGCGCCGAACTGAGCCGTGCGCAGAACCTTGCCCTTGATGACATCGCCGACGCGGTGCTGTGCGAAGAAGGTGTCCCAGACATCGGGCTGTAGCTGCTTGACTCCGAGCGACAGGCGACGATTCTCCGGCTCTACGCCAAGAACAATCGCGCGAACCTTCTCGCCCTTCTTCAGAACCTCAGAGGGATGCTTGATGCGCTTGGTCCAGCTCAGATTCGAGACATGCACCAATCCGTCGATGCCGTCCTCGATCTCGATGAACGCGCCGAAGTCAGTGAGGTTACGCACACGGCCTTCGATGATTGCGCCGATCGGGTACTTCTCTTCGAGCTGCTCCCAGGGATTGTCCTGTAGCTGCTTCATGCCCAGAGAGATGCGACGGTCGTTGGGGTTGACGCTGAGGATGATCGTGTCGACCTCATCGCCCGGCTTGACCATCTTCGACGGGTGCTTCATGCGCTTGGACCAGGTCATCTCAGAGACGTGTACCAGTCCTTCAATTCCCTGCTCCAACTCGACGAACGCGCCGTAGTCGGTGACGGAGAGAACGCGTCCACGAACCTGTGCGCCAATCGGATAACGCTCGATCGCGTCCAGCCATGGGTCAGGCGTCAACTGCTTGAAGCCGAGCGAGACGCGCTGCTTCTCCTTGTCGAACTTCAACACCTTCACCTGAATCTCGTCGCCGACGTTGACTAGGTCGCGCGGATGCGTCAGGCGCCCCCAGCTCATGTCGGTGATGTGCAGCAGACCATCCAGTCCGCCCATGTCAACGAACGCGCCGTAGTCGGTCAGATTCTTGACGGTTCCGGTCAGGATGCTTCCCTCGTCGAGAGTTGCGAGCGTGACCGCCTTCTTGGCGTTCTGCTCCTCTTCGAGAATCTCCTTGCGGCTGATAACGACGTTGCCACGCTTCTTGTTCAGCTTGATGACGCGGACTTCGATCTCGGTGCCGATGTATCCGTCCAGATTGCGAACGGGGCGAACCTCAATCTGCGATCCGGGCAGAAATGCTTTAATGCCGATGTCGACGGTAAGTCCGCCCTTGACCCGGCTGACGACCATTCCCTTGACGGGAACCTTGTCGTTGGCGGCCTGTTCCAGCTTGTCCCAGACCTTGTGACGCAGAGCCTTCTCATGGCTGACCAGATAGCCGCCTTCGGGCTCCTCGCGCTCAACAACAACCTCGACCGCATCGCCGACGTTAAACTTCGGCTTGCCCTCAAGATCCAGCACTTGATCCAGCGGGATCAGACCCTCGGACTTCAGTCCGATGTCGATCACCACATGCTTGTCGGTGATCTTGACCACGGTTCCCGTAACGATGACCTCTTCGGCGGTCAGGTTCTGGGCGGCGGCCGATTCGGCGGCCTGTTCGCGATCAAAGTTCGCCAACGCTGCAGCAAAGTCCGCCGCATCGTAGTCCGGCTCGGACTGCGAGTCAGAGTCTTCGACGCTTGCATTCGGAGCTTCGTTGCTGCTGGATGCAGACACGCTGGAAATCTCAAGCGGGGTCTCGACGACCGGCTCTTGCGTGGTTGAGGTGGTTTCGGTTGACAGCTCGGCATTCTCCGCTGTCGCTTCGGGCACTAGGGCTTCCATTTCGGTGGTCAGGGGTTTACTCTCGGTTTGGTCAGGATTGGGGACGTCTACGGTCATCGTTCGGCTACTCCGGGACCCAAGATTTCATTCCATTTGTGCTGCACTCTCGGCGTACCAAGCAACATCTCCCGTGAGAGGGGTGCTTGATTCATCCGATCGATTTGGCAGGTGGGAATGATATTGCCTTGCAGAGGAGCTGCTGCACTTGGATCCCACACGCAGTTGCTCACCTAAAGCATATCGCCTTGCGAGGGCAGCGTCAATGCATGCGCATACCTTCACAGTGCGCATTCCCGAAAAATCGCCGTTCTGAAGCAGTCGAAACCAGCGCAAGCCTGTCTTCTTCGTGCCCGACGAGTGCGCGCACACTGTTATACTTTGCCCCATGGAACGTCTTTGGACCCCGTGGCGCTACGCCTATATCACCCGCGACAAAGTTGCCTCTCGCCCCGGCGTCCCGCCCGAACTCGATGCATGGCCCGGCCCGACCGCAGACGCGGATTCCGCCGTCTGCTCCTGCGTCTTCTGCAACATGATCGCCTCAGTCAACTACGCCATCGCGCAAGGAATGGCCATCGAAACCGCCGAGAAGGCAGCGCACATCGTGGCTCGCGACTCCTCCTGCTACGTCTGCCTCAATGCCTTCCCCTACTCCACCGGCCACCTGCTGATCGTTCCCTACCGCCATCTGGACTCGCTCGCCGCTCTGCCCACAGACGAGGCGCAGGAGGTGATGGCCCTCGCCCAACGCGCAGAGTCCGTGCTGCGCGCCGTCTACAACCCCGGCGGACTCAACTTCGGACTCAACCTCGGAGAGGCGGGAGGAGCGGGCATCGCCGCCCACATCCACATGCACGTGCTTCCGCGCTGGATCGGCGACACCAACTTCATGACCGTCACCGCCGGGACTCGCATCCTGCCCGAGGATCTCGACACCACCTGGGAGCGCATTCGCCAAGCCTGGAAACCCTGAACCGGCCAGACCAAATTTAGAGCGCTTAGCCAATGGTGTAGGCCATCGCGCAGTGAGCGAAATGATGGGATTCTGAGACTGAACACGCGTTCAGTCTCAGAATGACACTTCATTCTTGGTTCATATCAATTACTAAAATTGTCTAAATCGCGTTACCCATTAGTTGTTTTTATCCAAAGAAATAAAACAAAGCACAGCCTCCACGAAGCGACAACTCCCGTTCTTCCCCCTAAAAAAACAGATTCGCGAAAAATTATTTGAGTATTCAATCAATTTCGGCTCATCTTGAGCAACACTACTGTCGATAGAAACATCTGACCGAGTTATAGAGATTGATGGGAAGAAAACAAGTTCTGCGGAGGGATTATGGCATCCACTCAGAGTACATTCGCCAGTTTCAAGCCACTCCCGCTCGTTTCCCCAGTTGAACGAGGAAAACCGGTAGCGTCGGTAACGGCTCTGCGCGCGATTCCAAATCCCCCAACCGCACAGCTAATCTCTACCATGCGTGCGTTGGCGAGGGAGTCCGAGGACGCGCACATCACCGGCGGAACCAGATCGCTTGACCGTCGCCTGCTCGCTTTGAATCTTTCTCCAGCAGGTTCGGCAGAGTCCGCGCCCGTCCAGAACTAAGCGCGGTCGCCCCGACGAAGAACGCGTCCGACGGCAGGCGCGCCCGAGGATTTGTGTAGCCTACCGGCATGAACCTGCGCTGCAAGCAGGATAGGATTTTCAGCGGATCATTCCGGCTTTGCATCCTCGGTGCGCGGGTGTCGTCTCTCTTCCGGAGGCGGCGGGGGGCCTACGCGAGTGGCCTCGTAGTTAGTGATCTTCCACGTCCCGGAGAACTGCCGCGCATAGACTCTGGTGTAGCGAAAGACGCCATGAATCGGCGCGCCGTCGTTGGTTCCCTCGACCTCGGCCAGCGAGGTGACGATCGCGGTCGAACCAATCAGCTTCACCTTCATGTCCGTCAGGTCGATTCGGGTCAGAACCATCTTCTGGCTCCTCATGCGATCCAACTGCTGCGTCTTGGTCACCACCTGACCGGTCATACTGATGCCGACGAAGTCGTCCGAGAGCAGCTTTGCCATGGCGTCGGCGTCGCCGTTTAGTTCGGCGGTGCGCCACGCCTCTTCCAACTTCTCCACCTGATGCTTGAACTGATCGTGCCGCTTGGGATGCTGTCCGCTGGCCGACGCGCACAGAACAAACGCCACCGCCGCGAGGGCGATCCACGCAATTGCGCTGATGTCGCGCCGAACCACTCGATGCTGATTTCTATGCTCCGCCATAGGACAAGCCACCCCTTCCCCCGTGTGACGGATAGTATTCCGCATCTCACTGCGAAGTCAAAACAAAGTCGCATGAATGCGTTTTACCCGCGCGCAGAGCAGCTTTTAGACGACCGCGTCGAGTTGCTCAATCTGTTGTGCGAGCATCAGTTTGTAGAAGCCATCCGTCGCGTACTGCTGAAAGTGGGGCGTTGCGGCGTGAAAATCCAGCGCCGCCTGATCCGCATACTGCTCGTAGATCAGCACCGTCGAAGGATCGCCCTGATCGAAGTGCGCAACATAGTTCACGCAGCCAGCCTCTTGCCGCGAGGCCAGCGTCAGTTTGCGCAACATCTCCGCCACCGCATCATGATCCTTATCTTCAAACCGCATCCGAACCGTAAAACTAATCATTATTTCCCTCGAATACTCCAGTAGAAAATCTACGCCTTCAACTCAGCATCGAATTCTGGCAGGGTCATGGTCTGGCTGCGATCCGGCCCGGTGGAGACCATGCCGATCTTTGCCCCCGACTCACGCTCCAGAAACTGCAGGTACTCCTGCGCCCGCTTGGGCAGCTTGTCGAACTCGGTGATCCCTTCGGTGGTTGCATTCCAACCCGGCAGCTTGGTGTAGACCGGCTGGATCGACTCGTATCCGCGCATGTCGGCTGGAATCGTGTCGGTCAGCTTGCCGTTGATCCGGTAGCCGGTACAGACGGGAATCTCCACGCACTCGTCCATCACGTCCATCTTGGTGACCACCAGCCACTCGGTTCCGTTGATCATGTTGGAGTAGCGCAGCAGCGGCAGATCGAGCCATCCGCAGCGTCGCGGACGTCCCGTCACCGCGCCATACTCCTGGCCACGCGCGCGCAGCAGGGTCGCCGAATCGTCATGAATCTCGGTCGGGAACGGCCCCTCGCCGACGCGCGTTACATAGGCCTTGGTCACGCCAATGACGGTGCCGATGGAGGTCGGCCCAACGCCAGTTCCGGTCACCGCTCCGCCCGCCGTGGACGACGAGCTGGTGACGAAGGGATAGGTTCCGTGGTCGATGTCCAACAGCGCTCCCTGCGCTCCCTCGAACATCACCTTCTCGCCCGAACGCAGAGCCTCGTTCAGCATGACCGCCGTGTCGGTGACGAAAGGCGCAACCTGCTCGGCCGCGCGCGCATACTCCTCGTACATCGCCTTGGGGTCGAGCGGCGCCGTGCCAAACAGAGCTGCGGCAATCGTATTCTTCTCGTGGCAGGCATTTTCAATGTGCGTGCGCAGCAGCGCCGAGTTCAGCAGATCGACCACGCGCAGCCCACTGCGGTGCATCTTATCCTCGTAGGCCGGCCCGATGCCGCGGCTGGTTGTGCCAATCTTGGTTCGCCCCGGCGCGTTCTCCGCCGCCAGCTCGATCATCCGGTGATAGGGCAGAATGACCTGCGCGCGGTTCGACACAAAGAGCTGGCCATCAATCGGCAGCCCCGCATCGCGCAGCTTCTTCACCTCGCTGAGGAAGGCCATCGGATCCAGCACCACGCCGTTGCCGATGACGCCCTTGCACTCCGGCCGCAAGACTCCGCAGGGAATCAATTGCAGCACGAACTTCTTTCCGCCAATGATGACGGTGTGTCCAGCATTATGTCCGCCCGCATAGCGAGCCACTACGGAGAACTTCTCCGACAACACATCGACGATCTTGCCCTTGCCCTCATCGCCCCACTGCGCGCCGAGGATCACTGCTGATTTACGTTGACTCACGAGAAGTTTGCTCCGGAATGGTAGGTACGCATCAGGCGAATCCGCCCGCCACGTCCATGATCCATTCTATACTGCCAGTCAGTCGGAAGCAGAATCGGATTGAGTCTGCTTCCGAACTGCCGCGCCCGGCTTATGGATAGAGCAGGACAGCGATGTTGTAGGAGCTGAAGGAGCCGGTGTTGCTGGCCGCGCAGGCTCCGATGGCGGCCTCGCGGTAGCGACCTGAGGCGAGGCGCGTCTTGAGCTGGGCGGGAAGCTCGGTCAGGCTATCCGAGGTGAAGCGCATGACGAACCACGGCTTGCGCTGGCCCGCGTATCCGCTGGACATGGAGCAGGTGCGGCGCGCATCGGAGATAGCCTCGGACTGGGTCGTCAGCGTGATCGGGCTGGTCTGCGCGACCAGCGCTCCGATGGCCGACTCCTGCTCTTCGAGTGTGACGGAGCGAACGGTTTTGGCGAAGTCCTCGACCGCATAAAGCTCGCCGCCACGCGCGATGACGCGGATGCCGACCGCGTCGACCGCCGGATCGAGCAGGTTGGCGCGGTGATGTTCGGAGTGCATCCATAGGTCTTGAATCTGCACCGCGCTGGGAGCCTCGCCGACGTTCTCGCTGATGACGCTGAAGGCGACTCCCGCCCCGGCTCCACGACTCGTCAGCTCCGGCTCGCCCGCAAACTGATGGGAGATGGATCCGTGCTGAGCCATTACAAGCGCGTGCTGCGCGGCAGCGCGGGCAAGCTGAGAGTCGCGGTATAGCAGAGGCAGCCCACGCGCCGCACGCTCCTGATTGGCCGCGGCCAGCAGATACTGCTCGGCGACCGTGGTGGAGTCACTTGATCTAGCGGACTGCTGCGCATGAGCGCAAGGAAGCAGAGCCAGCGCAGATCCCATTGCAAGCAGAAGAAACGATCGTGAGCGCAACTGCGTCATGCGCGGAAGTTCTCGAAGGCGCGGCGGATTCCCTCATCGAGACTGGTTGTGTGCCGCCAGCCGAGCGAGTGCAACAGGCTGACGTCGAGCAGCTTGCGCGGGGTTCCGTCGGGCTTGCTGGCGTCGAAGACCAACTCGCCGTCAAAGCCAAGAACGCGCGCGATGATCTCGGCCAGTTCGCGAATGGTGACGTCCTCGCCGGTACCGATATTGACCAGCGGCGGCACGTCGTTCGTCAGCAGAGCGCCGTAGCGAGCCTCGTCGAGGTTCATCAGAAAGCAGCAGGCCTGGGCCAGATCGTCCGAGTAGAGAAACTCGCGGCGCGGCGTTCCCGATCCCCAGACGACAAGTTCGCGCGCACCCGCAGCCTTGGCCTCGCTGGTCTTGCGAATCAGCGCGGGAAGGACGTGCGAGCTATTCAGGTCGTAGTTGTCGCCTGGGCCGTAGAGATTGGTCGGCATCGCCGCCAGATAGCGCGTGCCGTACTGCCGGTTGTAGCTCCAACACATCTCGATGCCGCAGATCTTGGCCAGCGCGTAGGCGCGGTTGGTCGGCTCCAGCGGGCCGGTCAGCAGATACTCTTCCTTGATCGGCTGCGGGCAGAGCTTGGGATAGATACACGACGATCCGAGGAAGAGTAATCGCTTGACCGCCACTGCGCGACTGGCCTCAATGACGTTGGTCTGAATAATCAGATTGTCGCGAATAAAGTCGGCGGGGTAGGTGTTGTTGGCCAGAATTCCGCCGACCTTGGCCGCAGCGAGGAAAACGTACTCGGGCCGCTCGGCGGCGAAGAAGGCATCGACGGCGAGCTTGTCCATCAGGTCAAGCTCAGCGTGGGTGCGCATCAGAAGATTGCGATAGCCCAGACGCACAAGCTCGCGATGAATCGCCGAACCAACCAGGCCACGATGTCCGGCAATGTAGATGCGACTGTCGAGATTCATAAATGGCGCGATCATAAGACTGCCCCTACGAGAAGTGCAGAAGCAGATTCCTCCGCTTCGCTACGGAATGACAAATAAGACAGAAACTTGTGCAGAGCTTTCCTAGGTCTCGTGGACGTTGTAGGCGTCGTAGCCGTGGCGCATCACGAGGGCGTCGCGCTGAGCAGCCTTCAGGTCGCACTCGACCATCTCTCGGACGAGTTCGTCGAAGCTGGTGCGTGGCGTCCAGCCAAGCTCACGCTGCGCCTTGCTTGCGTCTCCCAGCAGCGTTTCGACCTCGGTGGGACGGAAGTAGCGCGGATCGACGGCGACAACGACCTTGCCGTCCTTGTCGAGGGCCTTCTCGTCGATGCCCGAACCCTGCCAGGTCAGATCCAAATCCAACAGTTTGGCGCAGCGCTGCACGAACTCGCGCACACTGTACTGCTGACCGGTGGCGATGACGAAGTCCTGCGGCTTTTCCTGTTGCAGCATCAACCACTGCATCTCGATGTAGTCTCTCGCGTGTCCCCAGTCGCGCTTGGAGTCGAGGTTGCCGAGATAAAGCTCCGTCTGCAGGCCGACCTTGATGCGCGCCAACCCGCGAGTAATCTTGCGGGTGACAAACGTTTCGCCGCGCATCGGAGACTCGTGATTGAAGAGAATTCCGTTGCAGGCGTACATTCCGTAGGCCTCGCGATAGTTCACCACGATCCAGTAGCCGTAGAGTTTGGCGACGGCGTAGGGCGAGCGCGGATAGAACGGCGTAGTCTCGCGCTGCGGCGTCTCCTGCACCAGTCCATAGAGTTCGGAGGTGCTGGCCTGATAGAACTTCGTCTTCTTCTCCAGACCGAGGATGCGGATGGCTTCCAGCAGGCGCAGAACGCCGAGCGCGTCGGAGTTGGCCGTGTACTCCGGCTCCTCGAATGAGACCTGCACATGCGACTGCGCGGCAAGGTTGTAGATCTCGTCCGGCTGCACCTGCTGCACGATGCGAATCAGCGAGGACGAGTCGGTCATGTCGCCGTAGTGCAGGATGAAGTGGCGCGAGGGCAGGTGCGGATCCTCGTAGATGTGGTCGATACGCGCCGTATTGAAGAGCGAACTGCGGCGCTTGATGCCGTGAACCTCATACCCCTTAGCAAGCAGAAATTCTGCAAGATAAGCCCCATCCTGCCCAGTAACTCCAGTAATCAGCGCCTTCTTCAAAACGTCTCTCTCCTCAAAATCATCGCGTAAGATCGTTGACCCAGCGTTCCGCTCGGCACTTCCATACTATAGGAGCTTGCCTTCGGCGAGGTCGCGGATGAGGTTGTGATCTGCCGCTAGAAAGTCAAAGGCGGGCAGAGCACTCAACGGAGTCCACTGCATCTTATTAAAGATGCGGTTGTCGAGCTCACAACTAAACTCGTTGACCACGAAGAACTGTAGGTCGATGGTGCCGCCGTTGCGATAGCGGTGTTGCAACTGCGCGATCCTGCGGCCGATCGTGGCATGGATGCCAAGTTCTTCGTCCAGTTCGCGAGCCAGAGCCTCTTCGGCAGTCTCGCCGGCCTCGATCTTGCCCCCGGGAAACTCCCATTTCAGGCTCATCGGCTGATCCGGCCGACGCTGACAGACCAGCACTTCGGTCTGGTCGCCGTTCGCGCCGGGGACTGTGCGCAGGATCAGCGCCGCAACCACCAGCCGAATCGGCCTATCGTTTGCATTGCCATGTCCGTCCAGTTTGCGAATGCGTTCTTTCACAGCGGGGTCTATCTCTTTCCAACTTGATCTGATCGGCGTCCATGCGACACTCGATCTCTCTAGCTTAGACGCATTTCTCGAATGCTGTACTGTGTGGTTCAGCCCTCATGGATTGACGGGGGGTGGCATACATATCGATCTTGCGGAGAAATCTTTTGGAATCAACCTGTTACGTCAAGGGTGTACCTGCAAGGTATTCATTACAAAATACTTACAGATAATATTGATTATGAATGGCTTGTTGGAATTGGGCGACGCAGAGGTTTAGACGTTTTCGGGATGCCAATTCTTTATCCATACTTCTATTTTACGGGAATGGAGGATAACTACTATGCCAACTATTTTTATTGGTAAATGATTGATGTGTTGATGGTTATATTGATTGGGGCTTGGCAGCAAAAGGCCCGGAGCTAAAGCCCATTGAAGTAAGGGCGTTTATTCAGAGGGCTGAAGCCCGCTGCTCTCTCCGAGAGGAAAAAACATTCCCTCAGATCTAAAGCGGTCAAAGTAATGGGGTAGAGTGTTGCGGTGCGAACGGAATGCGGGATTCTTCTATCCCCTGATATAACGGATACGGAGAGTTATTCGATGAAGAAGTTTTTTGGAACCGACGGCATTCGTGGCGTCGCAGGTCAGTCGCCCCTCGATCCCGCCACCATCTACGCCGTCGGCCTCGCCTTGGCACACCATCTGGGCGATACCCCCAGAATCCTCATTGGACAGGACACGCGAGAGAGTTCCAACTGGATCGCGGCTACGCTGACCGCTGGCCTGACCGCTGGCGGTGCAACTGTTGAGAGTGCGGGCGTTATCACCACCCCGGCGGTTGCGCTGCTGACCCGTGCGCACGGCTTCAGCGCAGGCGTCGTCATCTCCGCCTCGCACAATCCTTGGCAGGACAACGGCATCAAGCTCTTTGGCCCGGACGGCTACAAGCTGCCCGACTCGACCGAGATGGCCATTGAGGACGAGATTCTGCGTCGTCTGGAATTCTCCTCGAACCTCGAACCTCGAACCTTGAACCTTGAACCTCTCGTCAATGAGAGCGACCGCGCCGAGTACGTTCGCTTTCTGCTGGAAGCTGTTCCAGACCTCTCGCTGGATGGTCGGAGTCTGGTCGTCGACTGCGCCAACGGAGCCGCCAGTTCGGTCGCTCCAGAGGTCTTTGCTGCGCTCAACGCCAATGGCGGCGGGAAGGTTATCCTCACTCACGTCAGCCCCAACGGACGCAACATCAACGAGAACTGCGGTGCGCTGCACCCCAAGGTTGTGGCCGCAGAGGTCGTCGCACAAGGGGCCTCGATGGGCATTACCTTCGACGGCGACGCGGATCGTGCGTTATTTGCCGACGAGCATGGACAGGTGGTCAACGGCGACGCGGTTTTGCTGCTGGCTGCGCGCGATCTGGCCGCTCGTGGACTGCTGACCAACTTCACAGTGGTCGCCACGACGATGTCCAACATGGGCCTGGAGGCCGCGCTCAACCGCTCTGGAATCAAGATGCTGCGCGCTCCCGTCGGCGACAAGTACGTTCTTGAAGAGATGCTGGCGACCGGCGCAGCTCTGGGCGGCGAGCAGTCGGGACACATCCTCTTCACGGGCCGCTCCACCACTGGGGACGGGCTGCTGACCGCGCTTCTGCTGCTGGACATCGTACACCGCAGCGGGAAAACGCTGGCCCAGCTTACCGCAGACCTGAAGACCTTTCCGCAGGTGATTGTGAACGTGCGTGTGCGCGAGAAGCGTCCGCTGGAGACGATTCCTGCGGTCGTGGCCGCCATCGCCGCCGCCGAGCTTGCACTGGCGGATTCGGGCCGCGTCGTCATTCGCTACTCCGGCACGGAGGCTCTGGCGCGCGTCATGATCGAGGCCGAGTCCGATGCCCTCATGCAGCAGCACTCCGAAGCAATTGCCAACGCCATTCGCAGCGAACTCGGCGTATAGCGCTGGATGGGGAAGAACTCGTTTTTGGCACGGAGAGAAGAAGGCTCGGGGGCTAAAGTAGTTCCCGTAATGGGGTGCGTCGTCCAACGAGCCTAAGCAGATTCCTCCGCTTCGCTACGGAATGACAACCAAAGTGGTCTACAGTAATTTGAGAAACATCTAGCCGCTCCGAAGAGACTTTATCTGGCTGATAATTTAGGCACAGCAGGCAGCAGAGAGGCTACACGCGTCTGAATCTGTTCCAGCGAGAAGGGCTTTATGAGGAAGGACTGCGCGCCAGCCTGCATGGATTGGAGCAACTGCGGGTAGTCGGATTCTGCGGTGAGGATTACGACCGGAACGCCTTGTGCAAGGTTGCGCAACTGTTTCTCCAACAAAAATTGAAGCCCATCCATGATTGGCATGTGAAGGTCGCAGAGGATGATGTCGATCGGCTGGTTGTTGGCGACAGAATCTTCGATTGCGGAGAGTCCCTCCACTCCGTTAGAGGCGTACAGCACATCGGTCAAACCCAGATCGCTCTGGCCCAACGCATGCTTCAGAAGCGTTCTCATTACTGCTGAGTCGTCAAGGATCAGGACTCTCATCTTGTGCTCCTCGAATCGCGTTGTAGAGTGTCTATCGGCACATTCGCCCCGCGCTTGAGTTTGGCCCGCAGCGGAGGCAGAGCCTTTTAGTCTACGGGGTTGACCGCCGTGGAGCGAGCGAAAGCAGATTCCTTCGCTACGGAATGACAAATTGATCTATAGCAACTCCGAAAAAGCGCTAAGGCGCGGGAAAAGGGACGAAATTGGCGGCGCAGGCGGGCAGAGATCCGGGACGCTGCTTGCCGAGGATGGTGGAGTCGTCTCCGGTGAAGACGGGGTTTGCAGGGCCGGGGCCGAAGGTGAGATCGGTGTGAATGGCCTGCGCCTTGTAGCGGGATGCTCCGTCAAGCAACAGAACTCCGTCAAGGGTTACACCGATGCGGTGCGCATGGTCGAAGCCGTTGAACTGTAGCTTGCCGCCGCCGCTGATGCGGACGTTGCGCAGGGTGATGTTTTTGTAGACCGGGTAGAGCGCGACGCCCTTGCCGGGGAAGGAATAGGCAGTATCGAAGACGATGGGATTCTTGGAGTCGCGGATGCAGACGTCGTCGTAGAGAACGTCCTCCACCAGCCCGCCGCGAGTGGGGTTGGACTTGATGCGCAGTCCGTTGTCTGGGCCGTCGAGGGTGAGGCTGCGGACGAGGATCTGGCTGACTCCGCCGTTGGTCTCGCTGCCGATCGACATGCCGTGGCCGGAGTAGAAGTGGTTGTCGAGGACGGAGACGTTGGTGGTAGGGCCGTCTCCCGCCTTGATGGCGATGTCGTCGTCTCCGGTGCGGATGTAGGTGTGGGTGATGGTAATGTTTCGCGACTGTGAGGGGTCGATGCCGTCGGTGTTGCGCGCCGTTCTGGGCGTGTCGATTTTAACGCCCCAGACGGTGAGGCCGTCGCCGCGATGGTAGGAGACGTGGAAGTTGGGCGAGTTGCGCAGGGTGATGCGGTAGAGCGTGAAGTCGTCGGTGAGGTCGGTCTCGATGAGGCGGGGAACCTGCTGGCGACCGGCGGTGCGTGCCTCCTCGGCCAGATCCCACCAGCTCTTGGCCGAGGGCTTGCCGTCGGCGATGATGGTGGCTCCGCCCTGACCGTCGATGACGCCATCGCCCATGATCGCCGAGCCAGTGGCGTTCTTCGCGGTAATCAGCGGGTGACAGCCGGAGGGTGCGTCCGAGACCAGGCCGCAGGAACTGTTGGAGATCTCGTAGTCCTGCGGATTGCGCGAGGCGAAGAGGGTGACGCTCTTGTCGATCAGCAGGGTAACTCCGGCGCGAAGCTGGATGGGGCCGGAGAGGAAGGCGGTCTTCGCTGCGGCGTTCGCGGGGTCTGGAGCCAGTTCGACGGCGTGGCCCTTGGCGCAGTGATCGAGAGCCTGCTGGATGCGTCGGGTGTCCTCCGCAACGGAGCGGGTGGTGCGCGACTCAATCTCTCCGCTGGTGGCGCTGGCCGGAGTGAAGACGGACGTCAACGTGACGCAGGTGGGCGGAAGGACCGGCTCGACGACCTTGCGCGTGTCCTGCGCGGACGAGGCTGCGCAGACGAGCAGGACAGCGAGAGAAGCGACAAATATACGAAGGACTGAGGGTTGCTGCGCTGAACTCATGATGACGGTCTCCGGTTTTAGTGTAGATCGAAATGGCAACGACGCGAGCGATGGGAGGGATGGTCTGGCGCGTCGTCCTATAATCGGGAACGAGGGTGTGCGCAATGATCGCTGGGCTGATTTTTTTGTGGAACGCAACGCGGGGATATCGGCTGAGGCCGTGGCGGAGCGAGTGTCTCAAGTGGCGGATCGAGACCTTTACCGGCAAGCAGGCCGAAGCGGTCAGATTGCGCGACTTCCTGCACTTTCTCTATGCCGAGCGCAGACAGTTGCTGCGGTTTCTGCGTTGGCTCGCGGAGATGCGTTCGTATGCGCAGGCGACAGAGAGAGTATGATGCGGGCGGACTCCCGTCGAAGAGCGAGATTATTTTCCCTCTAGTCTGCTCTCTATCTTGTTTTAATCTGGATTGAATTGGTGGTCATCGAAGCAAATCGGGATTAAACCTTTTTTCCGTAGTCGCTGCATTGCCGCTTTCCCGCTTCCAGTGCTATTCTTTACCAAGACACTATCGACCAAAGTGGACTAGAGATCAGGAGCAACAAAAGCTGTGTTGGAATCGTTGAAAAAGACAGGCATTATCGAGAAGTTTCGTACGCACGAGTCGGACACCGGCAGCCCCGAGGTTCAGATCGCGCTGTTGAGCGAGCGCATCGGCGAGTTGACCGAGCACTTCAAAACGCACAAGAAGGATCATGGCTCTCGCCGTGGACTCTTGATGCTGGTAAGCAAGCGTCGCGGCCTTCTGGACTATCTGAAGAAGTGCGACTCGGATCGCTACCGCGAAGTCATCGGGAAACTGGGCATTCGCAAGTAAGCCGGGACTGGGACAAGCCCTCATCATGGACGCAAGCAAGTTTCGCCATGCTACGACATTCAATCTCTCGCAGAGCTGTTTCGGCACTTGCCGATGGAGTTGCTGACGATGGGAGAGTCTTTCTACGCATGCGCCTCCGAGGCCCGGAACACGGGTCGGTTGCGTTGCTCTCAATCCATGGGCTCCCAATTTGCGGGCTTTCAGGTTATCTCACAGATTTCAGCTATGCACTCCGCTGGCGAGCGTAAGGCTCGCACAGCCGGAGTGCATTTTTGCGCGCATAGGGCTTGTTGTTGACCAGCCACTCCGCGCACTCACAAGTTCCATTACTGATAGAAGAAAAAACAGAGAAGAGGCAAAACATGAAGCAGGAAGTTACAGTTGAGCTTGCCGGCGGCAAGCGAATTACATTCGAGACCGGACGGATGGCCAAGCAGGCCTCCGGCGCCGCGTTCACCACTTGCGGAGACAATGCAGTTCTGGCGACGGCCGTGGCCTCGCCCGACCCCAAGGAAGGCATCGACTTCTTCCCTCTGACGGTCGAGTACCGCGAGAACACCTATGCGGGTGGACGCATCCCCGGCGGATTCATCAAGCGCGAGGGACGTCCCAGTGAGAAAGAGATTCTGACCTGCCGCCAGATCGATCGGCCGATTCGTCCGCTCTTCCCTTCTACCTTCCGCAATGAGACTCAGGTTGTCGCGTTTGTTTACTCGGCCGACAAGGAGAACGATCCAGACGTGCTGGGCATGAACGGCGCAAGCTGCGCTCTTGCGCTCTCCGACATTCCCTTCCACGGACCAGTGGGCGCGGTTCGCATCGGTCTGATCGACGACGCATTCATCGTCAACCCGACCTACGCGGAGCGGGCGAAGAGCATTCTGAACATCATGGTCGTCGGCACCAAGGACGGCATCGTGATGGTCGAGTCTGGCTCAAAGGAGTGCAGCGAGGAGCAGGTGGTTGACGCCATCGAGTTCGCGCATGTGGAGATCAAGAAGATCTGCGCAGCGATCGAGGAGTTGGTCAAACTCGCGGGCAAGACCAAGCGCATTCCCCTGGTCGACGAGATCGATCAGAATTATCTGAACGAGCTGACGGCCAAGGTAGGCGACAAGCTGAAGGACGCGCTCGACACCCAGAAACACCCCAAGTTCGAGAGCTACGCGCTGGTCAAGGCGATCAAGGACGAGTTGAAGAAGGAGTTGCCCGAGGGCGACGCCGCAGCCGCCAAGAAGCTGAGTAAGTACTACGAGCTGCTGCGCGAGCAGATCTTCCGCAGCCAGGTTCTGAACGACCGCATTCGCCCGGATCATCGCGCGTTTGACGAGATTCGCGCCGTGACGGTTGAGGTTGGCGTTCTTCCTCGCGTTCACGGATCGGCTCTGTTTACCCGCGGCGAGACGCAGGCTCTGGTCTCGGCGACGCTGGGCGTCAACGACGACGCGCAGCGCATGGAGAGCTACGAGGGCGAACAGAAGCGTCGCTTCATGCTGCACTACAACTTCCCTCCGTTCTCGGTGGGCGAAGTTGGGCGCATGGGCGGCGTGGGTCGTCGCGAGATCGGCCACGGAGCGTTGGCATGGCGCGCGATTGAGGCCGTTCTGCCGAGCGAGGACGAGTCGCCCTACGTTCTGCGTGTGGTCTCCGACATTCTAGAGTCGAATGGTTCGTCGTCGATGGCGACGGTCTGCGGAGCGTCGTTGGCGCTGATGCAGGCGGGCATCAAGCTCAAGGGCTCGGTGGCCGGCGTAGCGATGGGTCTGGTCAAGGAAGGCGACAAGTACGCCGTCCTCTCCGACATCGCAGGCGCAGAGGATCACTACGGCGATATGGACTTCAAGGTGACCGGAACGCGCTCGGGAATTACCGCGCTGCAGATGGACATCAAGATCATGGGCATCACGCCGCAGATCATGCGCGAGGCGCTGGAACAGGCGCGTCGCGGACGTCTGCACCTGTTGGAGATCATGGACGCGACGATCAGCTCGGCGCGCGATGAGAAGTCGCAGTTTGCACCGCGCATTCACACCATCCAGATCCCGACCGACAAGATTCGCGACCTGATCGGACCTGGCGGCAAGGTGATCCGCGGGATCGTCGACGCAACCGGCGTGAAGATCGATGTGGACGACACGGGCCGCGTGAATGTGGCCTCATCGGACGCAGACGGATTGGCGGCTGCGATCCAGATGATCTCCGACATTACGGCGGTTCCAGAGATCGGCAAGACCTATCTCGGCAAGGTGGTTCGCATCGCCGAGTTCGGAGCGTTTGTCGAGATCTTCCCCGGCACCGACGGTCTGCTGCACGTCTCGGAGATCGCGGAGCATCGCGTGAAGGAAGTGAAGGACGAGCTGCACGAGGGCGATCAGATTCTGGTCAAGGTACTCTCGATCGAGGGCAACCGCATCAAGCTCTCGCGCAAGGCTGTGCTGCGCGAGCAGCGCGCCAAGCTGGGCCTGCCTGAGGCTGGCGAGGGAGCGGGCAACATCGTTGCCTCGGCTTATCCTGCGCCAATCGAAGAAGATGATGAGGACGACGAGATTCTGGTCGAGGGCGGAGAGCAGTTCATCGACGAAGAAGGAATCGAGAACGAAGAAGACGGAGACGATGAGCCGAACTTCAATCGCGCCGACACGGCTCCGGCGGCGGCAGGAGCTGCTGGCGCTGGCGCATCGCGTGGCCCGGGCGGAGATCGTCGTCCCGGAAGCCGTCGCCGCCGCAGCGGACGTCGGCCCGGCGGTTCGGGGTCTGGCGCTCCTCAGGGCGGCGGAAACCGCTAACAGCTAACCACTGCGCAGAACGTGGTGGATGCAGAACAAGACAACGGCGAGGCCTGAATATTCAGGCTTCGCCGTTGTCGTTTGCGACGATACAGAGATCCGCACGAATAAGCCGGAGCGATTTTTCTTCGTAGTTTAGTGGAAGAGAAGTACACTGTTTTCAATGGCTGCTTCAATGTACATCGTTGTTGAGGGCGAAGATCCGGGCTACGACATCTTCGTGAACGGACACGCACTGGCGCAGTATGAGGACGCACTGGAGAAGCTTGCGCTGCGGCTTGGAGTTAGGCCGTTGATCGATTTCTTTTCGGCAGACGAGAACTCGATGGCTCTGCTGATCGAAGAGGGCGCGGGGAATCCTGAGTTGATGAAGAAACTGCCTCCGCCGCAGTGGTTTGCTCCGGACGATGGTCTGAAAACGGTGCGGGCGCTGGTCGATGTGCTGCGCGACGATCCGCAGCAGCTTGGGACAGAGGGGCCGCAAGTACTCTCCGAGTTGCTGGAGTATGCGCGAGTGCTGGAGCGAACGGTGAAGGCTGGGCTGCGCTGGCATCTTGCGGTGAGTTGGCGGTAAGGCCAAGGCTTATCACCAATCTACACCAATGACACCGATTTCCGAACAACGACAGAGGAAAGACCGACCACAGATCTCACGAATTTCGCGGATGCTCACGAATTCCACGGATACTCGCAGGTACTCGCGGAAGGGCACGCCTTCAGGCGTGCCCTTCCGATGTCGCTACTTGCAGCGCAGATAAAGGTGTGCTCTTTTGATGGAGATTCTGCGGCGTGACTGAAGGCGTTCCCATGTATCTTCCGATGGGGCTTGTTCTGGGTTTCCTTACGAGAGCCGTGGCGGGGTGCGCGCTGTGCTTTACACTGGAGTAGTACGCAAAGCCATTTGAGCGAAGAGTATAAGGGAGAATAAAAGTGTCACAGAGAACATTCAGCATCATCAAGCCGGACGCGGTTCGCAAGGGTCATACGGCAGCGATTCTGGCCAAGATCCAAGAGGCGGGATTCAAGGTCGTCGCGATCAAGCGCATGTCCATCTCCAAGGCGCAGGCCGAGGGATTTTATTACGTTCACGCGGAGCGGCCCTTCTTTCCAGAGTTGACCGAGTTCATGAGTTCGGGGCCGATCTTCCCCATGGTTCTGGAGAAGGAAAACGCGATTGCCGATCTGCGCAAGCTGATGGGTGCGACCAATCCGGCGCAGGCCGAAGAGGGGACGATTCGCAAGGAGTTTGCCGCATCGATCGGCGAGAATGCGATTCACGGATCCGACGCAGAGGAGACGGCAGCCTTTGAGATTGGCTACTTCTTCGCAGGAATCGAACTGAAGTAATTTTGCTGGGCAAAAAACAGACGGCGAGGGAGTCCTCGCCGTCTGTTTTTTTGCTTGTTCGGGGATGGGATGTGGTTAGAGTCGGTAAGTTCGTTGAAGTATAGGTCGAGCCTTCAGCCCTCAGTCTCTGCGCTGTACGTTTACCTAGTCCTTCGCCCTAGGCTGGTATAGAGTGAGCGGGCCTTTGGCCCTTGGTTTAGTGTCTTTGGCCCCTTTGGTTTAGATCGTTCTCCCAATGGGGTAGAGCATTGCGGTGCGAGCGAAAGCAGATTCCTCCGCTTCGCTGCAAAATGACAAATAAAGTGGCTACTGAATGACAAACGAATGATGCGACGGAATAACCAACAAATTGGTTTGCAGCTATCCCAAACGAAGCTATGCCTCTTCGATGGAGCGCGCGTATTCGAGATTCATGGCGTGCAACGCGGATCGCTGTAGCTCCGGCAGCAAGACGGACGGGCTGGTCTCGACGCACTGGGCGTACAGGCTTCGCGCGGAGACGACGAAGAGACCGACCATCACGGCCATCTCGGACACCTCCCAAAAGGCGTTATACGTCGCCTGACTGTTGCTGATTACAACCAAGATATTGCAGATTGCGAATATTCCCACCGCGTAAAATCTTGCCGTTCGCCGCGAATTGGCTCTCTCCCGCAATGCGCGCCAGAATAGGATCGCCATCGGCAGAGTGATTACCGCAACGTCGTACTGCTTGATGCGCGGATAGAGTAGCATGACCCCGACCAGCAACAGCGGGATCCATTGAGCGAAGGAGATGCGTCCGTTCTTGTACTCCATCGAGAGGCGATAGAGGATCAGGAATATGGCGGCTGCGGCGCAGAGATAAAAGGCTGCGCAGATGGCCACATAGGAATGGTTGTGATCGCAGAGAAACTTGCCCAGAAGTCCGGCGGGGCTGAATCCGAACTCTCCGTTGTAGAGGAATTCGAGGTTCATCATGCGCAGGTAGCTCTGGTACTCCGCCGGCCACAGGAAGCGCTGCGAAAAATATATGACAGAGGAGGCGGAGCCGGTGAGGATAGCTGGCAGAATCTGCCCTGAGGCGGAGAGTAGCGGGATCGCCAGAAAGATCAGCATCGGAGCCTTGAAGTAGGTGGCAATCAGAATGGCTGCGTAGAAGTAACGCCATTGTCCGCGCTTCCATCCCCAGTAGGCCGCGCTGAAGAGCAGTGCGTAGAGGAGAAAGACGATATTACCGTGCAGCCAGACGTCATCGCTGAGCAGACCGGGGAAGAAGACGGCAAAGGGCGCGATCAGGGGCAGAAGACGGCTCTCTTGCCTCTCCTGACAACGTAGCCCGATCCAAAGCAGGGCGAGAAAGCTGATGGCAGAGAGCGCCATGTAGACGGCGGCGCAGAATTCGCGGGGCAGATGGCCGAGTGCGCGCAGCAGAGGCAGCGTCATCGGAGGATAGAGGTAGTTCATCGAAAAGACAAAGTGGCCGTTGCTGTGGCCTGCCTCCAGATGCGCGATGCCGAGTTGATACGGCGAAATGTTGGCCTGAAGCTGGTGGATGGTGAGTCCGTAGACCTTGAGATCGCAGCCATAGGGAGGATGAAAGAAGAGCAGGCCAAGGATCGAGATCAGCACAACCGCCCAGGCGGCGAGTGCATAACGAGGCTGCGAACGCGAAGTCGGACTCAAACCCAGATACCGCGCAAACAGAGATGTGGGGCGGGATAAGAGTGAGTTGGACGGTAGAGTCATCGTTTAGGAGATTCCTTCATGTTGACTATGCTGCTTGTATCGATCAAGGAAGGTCGGGCAGGGGTTCGAGAGTTTCTCTGCGAACGATGCCCTTTTGCGTGCGCTTTCCTTGCGAACTTGTCAGCCAGAACCGGATTTTTAGTCATTCGCTCGATTCAAAGCAAAGATATACATGAACATAGCTGGCGAGAGCCGTGGGGCCCAAAAATACAAAGCAGCGAAGCTGGGTAAAGAGCGAAGGATCTGCTCTTTTCCTGCATAATCGAGTGCTTATTTCTTAATACTAAGCCTATTGACGCGATCGCGGGGAGAATAGACTACAAAGTTACAGCCAAAGTGTTATGGAGTACCCCTAAAGTTCGCGAAACGGACAACGGCGCAGCAACGGCAGAACGCTCTTGATCTTGACAGGGAACGATGCAGCGGATTGACTGGAGACAGCGGTTTGGTTGAAGTCGCAGGAGGCAGAACGATGGCGCGTGTGGTTCGATCTTCATTGATTCAGGCGAGTTGCGTGGTGCAGGCAAGCGCCGAGGGAGTGGAAGCGTCGCTGGCGGAGATCAAACAGGCGATGGTCGACAAGCACGTAGCGATGATTCGCACGGCAGCGGCTGATGGCGCGCAAGTCGTTTGTCTACAGGAGATCTTCAGCGGGCCGTACTTCTGCGCCGAGCAGACGACACGCTGGCATGTGCTGGCCGAGCGCATTCCCGACGGGCCAACCGTGCAGCGGATGATGCGGCTGGCCGCAGAACTCGGCGTGGCTCTGGTGGTTCCGATCTATGAAGTGGGTGAAGGCGAGGCCTTTTACAACTCGGCGGCGGTGATTGGGCGCGATGGAGCATTTCTGGGAACCTATCGCAAGGCGCACATTCCTCATGCCGCACCGGGATTCTGGGAGAAGTTCTACTTCCGTCCGGGAGACCTGGGCTTCCCTGTCTTCGATCTGGGATTCTGCAAGATTGGGGTGTATCTGTGCTACGACCGGCACTTTCCCGAGGGCGCGCGGGTGATGGGGCTCAACGGCGCAGAGATTCTGTTCAACCCCTCGGCGGTGATCGCCGGGCCGAACGACTTTGT
This sequence comes from Acidobacteriaceae bacterium, assembly GCA_031296325.1. Lineage (GTDB taxonomy): Bacteria > Acidobacteriota > Terriglobia > Terriglobales > Acidobacteriaceae > Edaphobacter. The sequence goes on from JARLFY010000030.1 coordinate 70,404, forward strand.
GTGGAAGATCGAGCAGCCGGCGCTGGCCGTGGCCAACGGATTCTTCGTCGGCTCGGTCAATCGCGTGGGAACCGAGGAACCGTGGAAGCTCGGCCAGTTCTTCGGGCAAAGCTACTTCTGCAATCCGCGGGGCAAGGTTATCGCCGAAGGCTCGCGAGACGCGGACGAGATCGTTACCGCCGATCTGGATCTCGATCTGATCACCGAGGTGCGCCGATCCTGGCCCTTCAACCGCGATCGCAGGCCGGATCTGTACGGGGATCTGGTGAAGAGATAGAAGACGACGCACCGATCGCCGATTTTAGCTGCACTTCCCTTTGCATTTGATTGCGTAGGCGCTGGTGTTGATCTTCTTCGGGTTCAGGTGAATGTTGGTGTAGATCGTTGTGTTGGTGTCGCCCGATGGGGTGTAGCCAACCTGCTTCAGCGAGATGTCGCTCTCCAGATCGACCCATATGACGATGTGGGTGAAGTTGTTGCGCACGCTGGCCTCCTTCGAGGTCAGGTCGAGCTTCTCGACCTCGACCATTCGGCTGCCGTCGCTCATCTTCTCTGTGCCAAGGTCTTTGATCTCCCAGGCCTTGGCCAGATCGCTTCCGCTGCCTCCGAAGCCGAGGGTCAGAAACGCCTCGTTCCGCGCCTGATTCGCTCCCTTGGCCGAATACTGCGTGAGCTGATTGGTTCCAGCCGTGTACAGGCGAACCAGCCCGTCCTTGTACTCCATCGTCTGTCCGTTGTCGAACTTTGCTCCAACCTGCATGGACTTGCCGCTGCGCAGGAAGTAGATGGTTCCCTTCTCTTTGGTCGTGTCGTTGACGATCTTCTCGAACTGCTGTTTTTCAATCGAGGCCTCAGCCGATTCGAAGGCTTTGCTGGCCTTGTCCATCTGGGCCAGAACCGCCTTCAGCCGATCCGGCTTGGCCTGCGCGTTGGCCGTGGTGAAACCAGTCAGCGCCAGCGCGATGGTTGCTGCCACTGCAATAATTTTTCTCTGCATTAGCGCACCACCCAGGCGTTGTAGGCGACAACCTTGCCGTGCGCGTCCAGCACCGGCTCCGCGTGATCGAGCGTCACCTCGCCGGAGATTGGCTCGACGACGCGCAGAATCGCTTCATCCCGCTCGTCTTCGGACTGGCTAGAGGTCGGCCCGCCTGCCTGATCGCTGCGAATTTGGTAGATGAAGACGCTGCTGGAGCCTCTGTGCCCCGCTTCCTTCACCAACACCTCGCTGCCTTGCAGCGCGACCGTCTCCACCGGGCGATCCTTGAAGTTGATGAAATGCGGCGAGACGAAGAGAAAGAGCAGAATCAGCGTCACCATGATGTCGAAGTGAATGCTGCCGCGCTCATAAGTCCAGAAAAAATAGCTGCGTAGAAGTTTTCCCATTACTCGACTACCTCGCCTTCCCGCTTCCGGTGTGGTTCTGTGGCGTAATCACGGTCTCGCCGTTCATGTATGGCACCAGCGCGTCGGGGATGCGCACGGTTCCGTCGGCCTGCTGGAAGTTCTCCAGCACGGCGAGGTAGGTGCGCCCGACGGCCAAACCGCTGCCATTGAGGGTGTGCAGGAACTCCGGCTTCTTCGCCTTGCCCTGCGCCGAGCCGGCAGGCTTGAAGCGGATGTTGGCGCGGCGGGCTTGAAAGGCCTCGAAGTTCGAGCAGGAGCTGATCTCGCGGTAGAGCTTTTGCCCGGGCAGCCAGACCTCCAGATCGTAGGTCTTCGCCGAGGAGAAGCCCATGTCTCCGGTGCAGAGCAACATGCGGCGATAGGGCAGGCCAAGCCGTTCGAGAACCGCCTCGGCATCGCGAGTGAGCTGTTCATGCTCCTCGTTCGACCTGTCGGGATGAACGAACTTGACCAGCTCGACCTTCTGGAACTGGTGCTGGCGAATCATGCCGCGCACGTCCTTGCCATAGCTGCCCGCCTCGCTGCGGAAGCAGGGCGTGTAGGCGCAGAAGCTGGTGGAGAGCTGCGACTCGTCGAGCGTCTCGTCGCGGAAGAGGTTGGTGACTGGAACCTCGGCGGTGGGAATCATCCAGTGATCGCCGTCCTGAAAGTTGCCGGACTCGTAGGAACCCTTGTCGTCGCAGTGGAAGAGATCTTCTGCAAACTTGGGAAGCTGGCCGGTGCCGAAGAGCGACTTCGAGTTAACCATGTAGGGCGGCAGAACCTCGGTGTAGCCGTGCTCGCGAGTGTGCAGGTCCAGCATGAAGTTGGCCAGCGCGCGTTCGAGCCTTGCGCCTTGGCCGAAGTGTACGACGAAGCGCGAGCCGGAGATCTTGGCCGCGCGCTCGAAGTCGAGAATGCCGAGGCGTTCGCCAATCTCCCAGTGCGGAAGCGCGGAGAAGGCAGGCTCGGCGGGAGTGTAGCCCGTGGGCTTCTCGCCACCGTCCCATGTCTTCTCGACGCGGTTGTCCTGCTCGGATTTGCCGACGGGAACGGAGTCCTGCGGCAGGTTGGGCAGGGTCTGCATCAGTTGGCGCAGGCGTTCATCAGCGGCGGCAGCAGCCGTCTCCAGAGCGTCGCCGCTGGCCTTCAGCGACTTGGTCTGCTCGGTCAGCGCGGAGGCGTCCTGACCGGCGCGACGCAGTTTGGCAATCTCATCGGAGAGCTTGTTGCGCTCGGCCTTCAGCGTCTCGGCCTGTGTGATGGCCTCGCGCCGCTCGCGGTCGATCGCGTTAAAATCTCCCAACATGACGGCGGGATCGGCTCCACGCGCGCGCAACTTGTCTTCTACCAGGGCGAGGTTCGCCCGTACATATCCTAGGTCTAGCATCTCTACAATTCTACCTTCCCCGGACACTTGCGGCGGGACGGATTGCAGCCTACTCTCAATAGATGTCGATGGAGGCGCAATCTTCGTCGATCAGGGCCAAAGAGGAGCGTTCTGCAAGCGATCTGGCTTGGGAGTGTTTTTTCGCAGGCGGTAGGATGGGGTCTGGCTGACCTGTGAAAGCCGCGTGAATTGCGTGTTTTCCGGGAAATCCACAACGAAATCCAGAGGTTTTTTCAACCGATTGCGGATAACGCGTCCAAAACAGGGGTATTCGCGTGAGCAACACAACATGTTGTGCTTTATACTTGACACACCCCACTGGGAGCGGTACTTTCACGAGTGCGACACAGAAACTCTGTAATCGAAAGTAACCCAAGAGTAATCCCGGAAAGCTAAAAGCACCCCCGCCAGATCAAAGGCGACTCGGCCAGAATGACGAGTCGGGATGCGACGATCCCTAATTCCAGATTGAACGAAGTTTTTAGAACAAGATTCAGCAGCAGAACAGAGCAACCGATACCGGCACCGAAGCAGAGCGACAGGCTCCAATGCAGGACTCGAAACCCCAGTACATGCAAGACCGACCAGATTGAAGAAGGAGATTTACCCGATGTCCCCTACCCAAATGCAGAGCAACACGAAACCCTCCGCGAATGACCTCTCTTCGCTCGAAACCACGCCCAAAGCCAGTTCCGCCGCCGTGCGTTCCAACGCTGGCCGCTCGACCGGACTCAGCTTCTCGCGCCACTTTACGCAGCCCGGAGTCTCGCCGTTTGACGAGATTACCTGGGAGCTGCGCGATGCGCTGATTCAGGACTACAAGGGGCGGGCGATCTTCGAGCAGAAGGATGTCGAGGCTCCGGCTGACTGGTCGATGACGGCGACCAACATCGTCGCGTCGAAGTATCTGCACGGACAGGTTGGCACTCCGCAGCGCGAGAGCGGCGTGCGCTCTCTGGTGACGCGCGTGGCCGAGTCGGTTCGTGACTGGGGAATGCGCGACGGCTACTTCGCCACGGCGGAGGACGCGGAGATCTTCTTCACCGAACTGGTACACCTGCTGCTGAACCAGAAGGTTGCGTTCAACTCTCCGGTCTGGTTCAACGTGGGATGCGACCGTCTGGAGCCGAACTCGGACGCGCAGAACTGGCACTGGAACTCGGCGACCGGGAAGATCGAGTTCTCGGTGACGGGATACACCAAGCCGCAGTGCTCGGCCTGCTTCATCAACTCGGTGAACGACTCGCTGGACTCGATTCTGACGCTGGCCAAGACCGAGGGAATGCTGTTCAAGTGGGGATCGGGAGCGGGATCGAACCTCAGCTCGATTCGCGGCTCGATGGAGACGCTGAGCGGTGGCGGAACGGCCTCTGGCCCGCTCTCGTTCATGCGCGGCTTCGATGCGTTTGCCGGCGTCATCAAGAGCGGGGGAAAGACGCGCCGCGCGGCCAAGATGGTGATCCTCAACATCGACCACCCGGACATTGAGGACTTCGTCGAGTGCAAGGTAAAAGAAGAGACCAAGGCGTGGCATCTGGTGCAGGCGGGCTATGATGGGTCGGGGCCGGACTCCGAGGCCTACAGCTCGATCTTCTTCCAGAACGCCAACAACAGCGTTCGCGTAACCGACGAGTTCATGCAGGCGGTCGAGAAGGACGGAACCTTCACCACATACACGGTGAAGGGGCATCTTCCGGTGAAGGAGTATCGCGCACGCGACCTGATGCACAAGATCGCCGAGGCGACCTGGCAGTGCGGCGATCCGGGTATGCAGTATGACACGACGATCAATCGCTGGCACACCAGCAAGAATACGGCGCGCATCAATGCCTCGAATCCTTGCAGCGAGTACATGTTCCTGGACGATTCGGCCTGCAATCTGGCCAGCTTCAATCTGCTGAAGTTTGTGACGCCGGGAGGACAGTTCGACATTGCGGGCTATCGCCATGCGATTGCTATTATGGCGACCGCGATGGAGATCATCGTGGATGCGGCGGGCTACCCGACCGAGCAGATTGCCAAGAACTCGCATGACTATCGCCCGCTTGGGTTGGGCTATGCCAATCTGGGCGCGCTTCTGATGGCCTTCGGCCTGCCGTATGATTCCGATGCGGGACGCGACTTTGCGGGGACGCTGACCGCGATTCTGTGCGGCGACGCGTACTGGCAGTCGGCGCGCATTGCAGAGAGTTGCGCACCACTCGGCGCAGCCACGCCGCTAACCCAGCAGAACGGCGTTCCCGGCGGAGCCTGCCCCGGTTTCTACGTCAACCGCGAGCCGTTTCTGGATGTAATTCGCATGCATCGCGCCGAGGTGAACAACATCGGCAAGCCGACGATTACCAGTCCGCGCACTGTGGCTGAGCCCTTCCATGTGCCGCAGCTCGACCAGCTCATCGCCGCATCGCGCGATGCGTGGGACGGCGCGCTGGCGCATGGAGAGAAGTTCGGCTTCCGCAACTCGCAGGTCACTGTGCTGGCTCCGACCGGAACAATCGGCTTTATGATGGACTGCGACACGACGGGCGTTGAGCCGGATCTCGCGCTGGTGAAGTACAAGAAGCTGGTCGGCGGAGGAATGATCAAGATCGTCAACTCGACCGTTCCTTCGGCGCTGATCAAGCTGGGCTATAGCGAAGAGGAGATCAACGCCATCGTCAGCTACATCGACGCGACAGGAACGATCGAGGGCGCGCCTGGAATCAAGGAGGAGCATCTCGCCGTCTTCGATTGCAGCTTCAAGCCGGCCAAGGGCACGCGCTCGATTCACTACATGGGCCACGTCAAGATGATGGCTGCGGCGCAGCCCTTCCTGTCGGGAGCAATCTCGAAGACGGTAAACCTGCCGCAGGACTGCTCGGTGGACGACGTTGCCGAGGCTTACATGGAGGCCTGGCGGCAAGGAATCAAGGCCGTGGCGATCTATCGCGACAACTCGAAGGGAACCCAGCCGCTGAACGTGACGGTGCAGACCGACGAGACCAAGAGCACACGCGCCATCGCCGGTGGAAGTGCGGAGGAGCAGAAGAATCTGGCTGCGGCAACCGCCAAGCTGGCCACGCTGGAGGCTGCGAACACCGCGCTGCACGCCGAGTTGACACAGATCCTGAACGCATCGCACCAGAACTCCGACTCCGCCGACGCACAGGCTCCGCCGCGTGCCGTGCGCCATCGCCTGCCCGCCGAACGCGCCAGCGTGACCCACAAGTTCGGCATCGGCGGCCACGAGGGCTATATCACGGTGGGACTGTATCCCAATGGCTCGCCGGGAGAGATCTTCATCCGCATGGCCAAGGAGGGGTCGACGGTCTCCGGGCTGATGGATTCGTTCGCCACGGCAATCTCCATCTCGCTCCAGCACGGCGTTCCGCTGCGTGTACTGTGCGATAAGTTTGCGCATACGCGATTCGAGCCTTCGGGCTGGACCGGCAACCCCGAGATTGGCTACGCCAAGTCGATCATGGACTACATCTTCCGCTGGATCCAGATGCGCTTCATGTCAGGCCACCAGCTCGATCTCTTCACCGGCATGGGAGCCGCGACGACGATTCCGGTCGGCGGCACGGTTACCGCTCCAAACAACACGGTGAGCCTTGCGGCGGGCAGCGCAGACGCGCAGCAAGCCGCAACGCCAACCCTCTCCGATCAGGACCTCTTCAACAACGGGGGGACAGAGGAAGGGCATATCCATGAGCAGGAAGAACGGACTCCGCCGCAACACGGCATTGCTCCCGAGCCTACCGCTTCGTCGGCCTCCCAAAACGCTGTAGAATTGGCTGCGTCGTATCAGGCTGAGGATCGCGGTCTCTACCACGCCTCGGACGCGATGAAGAGCATGTACGACATGGGCGACGCGCCAAGCTGCGCCACCTGCGGAGCCATCATGACGCGCTCCGGCTCCTGCTATCGCTGCATGAGCTGCGGCGGAACCAGCGGATGCAGTTAACGGCACACTGGGAGCAGATGTAAGATTCGCATAAGATTGAATCCCGTACTCCATAAGGCTAAAGCCTTGTAGAGTACGGGTTTTTGCGACATAGAGACGCAATCTGCAAGTGCCTTCAAGCGGTTTAAGGACACTAGAATCCAGAAATCCGAGAAGAAGATGTGTCGACGTTAGCCAACTCAGCAAGATTCCAAAAGCAGATTCCTCCGCTGCGCTACGGAATGACAAACAAAAGGCTACGGAATGACAAACAAAAGACTGCGGGATGACAAACAAACTCGTCTGGATTCGGGATTGCAAATCAAATCAGCACTGCGCCTGATAATATCGGCGTAGTGCTGAACCGAGGTCAAGAAGTTTGTATCCCTCTCCCTATCGTCTGATCTACCTGTTTCTTCTCGGGCTATGCCTCTGTGCGCAGGCTCAGGAGACGAAGCCAGCTGCGAATTTGTTGCAGCAGGGCCGGAAGGATCTGCCGCAAAAACCGCAAGCCTCCTCGGTCGAAGCGTTTTTACGCAAGGGAAATGCGCAACTCTCGTCCTATGCGGTGCATGATTCTTCGATCGGTTGGTATGACATCCTTACCCCCGCCGTCAGCTACAGTTTTTCGCAGCACTACATGGCGGATGCAAGCCTGTCGATCTATCCCTATCGGCTGGTGCAGAATCCTAATCCTGCGACGGTAGCAAAGGTTCCTCTGGTAACGGATAACGGCGCGGCGGGAGATTTTCAGATCGGACTGCATGCAGACTTCCATCCGCGCGCGCTGCGAAGCACAACCACTGCATCCTTCACCTTTCCGACCGGGGACAGTGCAGTTGGACTCGGTGCCGGAAAGTTCACCTTCGACTTCAGCGACCGGATGGAACACGACTTCGGGAAGACCGGGTTGCTGCTGGATCTAGGAAGCGGCGATTCGTCCAGCTTTGTCAACAATCTTGGAACCCAGAACTATAACTCGCTGGGAGAGGTGGCACACTTTCAGGCTGGAGTTGTGGTTTGGTTGCCAGGTCGCAACTCCATCCAGTCCGTGGCGTACGAACAACTCCCGATGGGCCATCAGCAGGCGTCACCCCAGGAAAACCCGCAGCCGCCTGGGCAACAACCTTCTCCATCCGTCAGCAATAGCTTGATCGAAGACAATGGATTTACCACCATTGCGGGGATTCCGCTCAGCGACCATATGACGCTATCGGGTTACTACAACCGCAGCCTGCGCCATCATCTGGACACGGTATCGGTGGGATTCACCTATGCGTTGCGTGGTACTCCGCGCGGCAGGAAGCTCTCCCTGATCGACCGTGCGCTACGCGAGGCCGCCGGAGTGGGAGAGTAAAGAAGTGGAGGGCTAGCGCAGACTCTGTAGGCGCGTGATCTGGTCTGTAGCCATCTGCTGGCGAATCTGCTCCAGCATCTGCGCAGTCGTCTTTTGCAGGGTGGCTCGCGCCTTCTCTACGGCTTCGGTAGCTCCCGCGACCTGCTCCTTGGTCGCCTTGGAATCTTTATTGAGAGCCTCCAGTCTGGACTGCTCGCGAAGAAACGCCTTATAGCTGTCCAGAATGGCGGGCTTGTTGGCGCTGAAGATTGAGTCCATCCTCTTCTGCTGATCCTTGCTGAGTCCAACCGCCTGCACGACGGACTTGTCGTCCCACCAGCGACCGACGGGGCCGAACTGAACGCCGCCGCTGGCCGATCCGTTGGCGCCAGGGGAACCCGGTCCGGCTGGGGGGGGAGGATGGACGCCCGGCGCTCCTGGTCCACCAGATGGGCCTGGCCCGCCAGTTGGGCCGCTCACTCTTCCCGGAGGAGGCCCAATCGCGCCCGGACGTGGACCACCGCTCTGCGCAGATGCCGCAACGAGGCTGCTTGCGACAAATAAGATTGCAGCAAGACGAATCACGGATTGAACTCGCAGCTTCATAAACTCCTCGATTCTAATCTTACCTTCCGATGGGTGTGCGATTCCCTTGGTCGTTGATTTCTCAGAGGCGATGGCTGGTCGGTGCGCAGAGCTGCGTCAACGGCGCGGAGAAGATCATTGTCCTCGGCGATCTCTGCATCGGAGACCCCGGACGACTCGCTCTGCGGCGCAACTCTCTGCGCGGCGACAAGGCTTTGCGGCGCACGATGCTCGTGCCTCCAGGTCGGAATGCCGATCAGCAACAGAGTCGCGGTGGCCAGAGTCCAGGCCAGAGGAGCGAAGAACGCATGGCGCGCCTGCGACCTGCGTGGAAGACTCTTCCCCGCCCCGGCTTCACTCCATGCAAGCGAGGCGCTGTTGAACGCGTCCATCCCACAGCGGAAGCTCTCCACCTGCTCACGGCAACTCGCGCACTGCTCCAGATGAGCCTGCGATGCGGAGGAACCGAGGCCGATCAATAGATCGTTCAAAGCCTCTTGCGATAGATGAGCGGACGATTGTGGTTTCATGGTCTCCCTCCCAGTTGGCTGCGCACGGATTTGAGAGCGCGGTGAAGATGTGTTCGGACGGTCTTGACCGGCATGGCTAGAATCTCGCTGATCTCGGCGACCGTCATCTCCTCGGAGAACTTCATCAGAAAGACGGTCTTCTGGTTGCGCGAAAGCTTTTCCAACGCCTGCGCGATATGCTTTACCTGCTCGCGGGCCAGCAGCAGACCCTCTGGATTCAACCCATCTGCCGCGATGAAGGAGGACATCTCCTGCACGTCGATTGCGGTAGACCGGACCTGTCTCCAGAAGCGGTAGCGATTGCTCCTCAGGTGATCGCGGATGGTGTTGATCGCAATCCCGGTGAGCCAGGTCTTGACGCTGCTCTCGCCACGAAAGCTGGCGCGGCTGTTGTAGGCCTTCAGCAAGGTCTCCTGCGCAACCGTCTCGGCCAGATCCGCGTCCCCGGTCGAGTACAGAACAAAGCGAAGAAGCCGTGCCCTGTGGATCTTTACCAGCGCGTCGATGTCGTCCATTTCGCTAATAGGCCGCGACCTCTCTGTCGAGCCTGATTCTATCGCCCCGATCGGCTTTGCGTCGAAATCGAAGATGTCTGTGGCAATAGCGTTCATGGATTTGTTTCCTGCAATCTGTGACTGTGGGGCGTTGCAATATCGACAACGCCCCACTCATAGCCGTCCTGGTGCTTCAACACGAAGCGTCCAGAACGGTACAAAGTCCCTACGGATGGCCGACGATGGGGGTTCCGGGAGGTCCAGCCTGTACGTCAGCCAGCAGGACTAACGCCCCATTGTTGTTGAAGAGGAAGCCATTGAAGCGAGCCGTGCTTCCCACTGCGAACGCACTGCCGTTGATCGACTGCACGTTGCCGTTGGTGTAAACGGTAACCGTCGTCTGGCCAGTCAGCGTTGCCAGCCAGCTTCCCGAGACAAGCGTCAGAGTATATGCAGTGTATGCATTCGCATTGGCTGCGACGACGACGCTGGCGATGGTTCCATCCACCGTCTGCGGACTGAGCGCAACACTGAGCGCAGTGGCTGCATTGTTGGTTACGCCGCTGGTTGCCACGCTAACCACCTGTCCGGCAAAGAGTGTCGAGGCGGAGAAGGTTGACGTCAAGGGCTGCGCTCCTCCGGTCACATTGCCGAAGCGAGGCGGCAGCAGGAAGGTTGTCGAGCTGTCGATGGTGATGGTGTTGGTCGTCGTCGCGGACGAAGAGGCTCCGCCGACGTTCTGCCGCACGACCTGAGTGAACGAGGTAACGGGAGATCCAGTCGTCGCCGTAACCGGACCGACCAGCATCTCCGCCGGAGTAGGAGCGCCGCTCGGCTTAGCCTGCGTCGCCACGCGAGCGGCCAGCAGTATGCCGCTGCTCTGCGTAACGGTGTCGACCTCAACCATCTCGTCCAGCGCAAGGGCGGAGAAGCCGCTCAATCCCTGATACACCGTACTTGCGTTGACGTCGATGACCAGAGCGGTTCCCGAGGCGTTGGTCAGCGTAAAGCTATTCGTTCCCAGCGCCGTAACCTCGCCCACAATGCCGCACTGTAGTCCATTCGTGCCATTGGTTGGTTGTGCAGGGATCGCCACAGCAGCGACGTTGAAGGTTGGAGTCACGGTCACCGTCGAGCCGGAGATCGAGACCGAGTTCGCCACAAGATAGTCAATCAGCAGCGAGGTCGTCGTGTTGTTGATCGTAATTGGCGAGCTGAAGGTAATCGTCTGCGAGGTGTTGGCCAGCGTTCCGCTGGTCTGCACCAACTTCTTCGTGCTGGGGTCGATATAGGTGACCTCGGCGTTCGAGTAGGTCAGAGCCACGCTGGTGTAGGTGTCTTCCGGAACAGCCGGAGTGAAGAGCGGCTCCTGCACCGCGTCCAGATGCGTCGCCTCAAAAGGAATCGGCGCGCTCAGAATGCTTGCGGTCAGGCCGTTGGAGTCGGTCAGTACGATCGAGTTCAACGTCAGGCTGGTGGCGACAATCTGACTGCCCGGAGCATCGGTGATGGAGACAGGAACCGACGTCTTGGCCGAGGTAATGTTTGTGGTGGTGCTGTTGGTGGAGAGGCTGGCTGCGGTGGTTCCTGCGGAGCTGCATCCAGCAACCGTCAGCAAGGATGTGAGCAGTGCGGCCACAAGAGCGATGCTTCCGCCCCGAATCGAGGGTGTTGCGTTAATCTGCATGGGCTACTCCTTGAAGCGAAGGTTGAAATCGAAAAAGCGGGACAACAGACTACACAACTAGCGGGCCCTATAGCTTATAGTTTGGTGTTCTGTAAATAAGTCGCAGTAGATCAAACAATGGATTACACTGCCCAATTTTTTTCGCGCGATCTGCGATTAATGCTGCTCATGCAAGAGCGGCACGATCAGAGCATTTTCTGTAATGGCGTAGACCATCGTGTAGCGAGCAAAATGCGGGGATTCTTCGCTACGCTCAGAATGACAATTTATTTATGGTCTACAGCAGTTCGAGAAATATTCTGAGGATCAGCGTTTCGAGGATTCATTCAGTCGCGACTGGCGGAAGTGGTAGGCAACCCCGATGGTTACAACTCCCGGATGCAGCGTTCCAAGCGGGAATCCCAGCCAGTTCTGATACTCGTAGTCCGCGCGAAGGTTGAGGATGCTGGTGAGATTGTAGTCAACCCCGCCGCCGTATGAGGTGGTGTTATAAGCCAGATTGGCAATATTCCCCGGATAATTGAAGACTCCGCGTCCGACGAGAAACTTTCCGTAGGGGATAAATCTTCCGTAGTTCCAGTGCAGGCGAGGGCCAATCTCATAGATGCGCTGGTAGGCGGTAGAGTCTTCGGAGGGGCGAGTCTGATGAAAGTCGGCCTCAAAGCCAAAGTGACTATTGAAGTCGAAGGCGGCATATATGGCCTCTCCTTTCAGAGTCATCCGGTTATAGCTCAGATTCTGGTTGTAGTCCGAACTGCCCTGAGCGAAGCCCGCGCCGAACTGTAGATCGCCGGCGCGCGTTGCCGTGGGAAGACTTTGCGCAGGAGCAGCCGTCGAGCCTGCCAATACTGTGCCCGCAGCGAGGGCAACGCCCCAGAAGAATCGACGGAGCGGAGTTGGCTGGCGAAGGTCTCTGCCAAGTGTGTGCATGGCTCGTGTTTGTAGGGAACGATTCATTGTTCACTTTCTCTTGAACGCTACTTAGCGGCGACGCTAAGAGTGTAAGTCGCGGTACGAGTTAGAGTTCCATCGGTAACGCTAACGGTATAGGTGTAGGAGCCGGGAGCGGTGTAGGGAGCGTTGCTGTCGGGAAACTTGCTGGAACATCCGCCCAGGCCCAGCGAGACCGATCCTGCAAGCAGAAGCAGCATGAACAGTCGAACAAGTCTCCCGCGCAAGCGACGGCGCGCGACGAGTAACAGCAGGCCGGAGAGAGCCGCCAGAACGCTCAGGCCAATCTGCCTGCGCCCCGATCCTCCAACGCCGCCATAGCCAATGACGGCGTACTCGGCGGTCGTGGTAATCGGCATGTCAAAGGTAGTGACGCTGGCGAGTTGCACGGTGGTCTGCGCCGGAGTGCAGAGCGAGGCCGTCGCGGCTGTACTACAGGTCACGGTGACGCTGGAGTTAAAGCCGCCAATCGGCGTCAGCGTGATCGACGGAGTGACGCCGAAGCCGGCAATCGCGCTGCCCGACGTGGGCGCGATGGCGATGGCGAAATCGACTCCATTGCCGGTAAGCGCAACGGAAATCACGGGATACTTCGTGTCGTTCGTGTTGATCGTCAGGGTGCCCGCGCGAACTCCCGTGGCGGTAGGCGTAAAGATGATGGAGACGGTGCAGTTCGACTGACCGGCAAGGCTGGAGCCGCAGGTCGTCGTCTCGGCGTAGTCGCCAGAGATTGCGATCGAGGTGAGGGCGATGCTGGCGTTGGTGTAGTTGGTGACGGTCAGCATCTGCGTTGCCGAGCTGAAGCCTATGTCCACGTTGCCGAAGGCGAGCGAGTTGGCGGAGGATTCGACGTCGGCCACACCGCGTCCGCTTAGCGTTGCGGCCAGTGTGACGTTGGCCGAGGCCGTGGAGGTGACGGTCAGCGTTCCCGTTCGCGCACCGAGCGCGGTTGGGGCAAACTGTACGCCGATGGGACAGGAAGCTCCCGCCGCGACCACGCCGCAGCCGTTCGAACTGACGGTGAAGTCGCCACTACCTACTACCGAGCTGACCGTCAAAGGAATCAAAGAGGTGTTGGTCCAGATAAAGCTCTGCGCTGTGGAGGTGAGGCCGAGAACGACGTTGCCGAAGGCGGCGCTGGCGGGTGTAAGCGTCGCTGTGGTGGGCAGGCCCGTGCCGGTCAGCGCCGCCGTCAACGTTGCATTGCCGGTGGAGGTGTTGACGACCGTAAGCGTTCCGCTCAACGAGCCTGCGGCGGTGGGCGCGAAGACAACCGAGACGGCGCAGGTGGCTCCAGCCGCCAACGTGCCGGAGCAGGTTGTCGTGCTGGTGAAGTTGCTGGAGGTCTTGACCGAGCTGATCGCGATGGCAACGGTGGAGGTGTTGGTGACAGTGAAGGTCGTCGCCGCTGATGTGCCACCACCCGCGTAGATCGAACCGAAGCTCGTCGTGGTTGGCGTCAGCGTTGCTGTGGTGTTGAGTCCGGTTCCGGACAGCGCGACGGTCAGAGTCGGGTCGGAGGTTGAGTCGCTGGTAACGGTCAGGGTTGCCGTGCGCGCCCCCAGTGCGGATGGAGTAAAGGTCACCGACACCGTACAGATTGATCCCTCGGAGAGCGCAAGGCAGGAGCTGGTCTGGCTGAAGTCTGCCGCGTTGGTTCCGCTGATTGCGATATTGGTGACAGTGACCGTCGAGGTGAAGGTGGTGGTATTGGTAACAGTGACCGCCTGCGCAGCGGAGGTGGCGTTGAGTTCGATATTGCCGAAGTTGAGCGTCGTGGGCGAGATCGAAGCGGTAGTGGGAGACGGCGGAATGAGGAAGGAGACGACGAAGCCGTCGTGCGGAGTCAGTCCGGCGGCGGTCGTAGAACTGTTGGCATTGATCGCGGCGAAATCTGCGGAGAAGTGCGGCTGCGTAACCGCCGAGACGTAGCTGGCAAGAGAGGCGCTGGCCGTCGAATTGTTGGGCACTGTTGCGCTGGCCAGAATGTGTTCGTAGGTCACTGCGTCGCCGCGCTCAATGTAGTTATAGCGCGAGGTGGCAGCCACCTGCGTATTGAAGTCGGTCAACGCGGCGGTCGTGCTGGTGGCCTGATAGAGCGTGACCGCCTTTGCCGCGGCGGGCGAGCCGTCCACAATGCCGGTGACGTCCACATAGCCGTCGCTGAACTCGAAGGCGTTCAGGTTTCCCGCAACAACGACGTTGTCTCCAGCCGTCTGATAGCCCTGCACCAGCGCGCTGAGCGCGGATGCTTGCGCGGCGCGATGAGCGCGAATGTCGGGGCCGAGCGTGGCGTCGCCGATGTTGTCGCGCGGAGTCAAATGCACGTCGAGGACGGTGACCGGATAGCTTGGGCCAATGCTGCGTTTGAACTCTGCCTGCAAGACCAGAGGAGGACGCTCCCACAGCGTCGCCGAGCCGCCAGAGACCGTCGTGTAGGTGTTGCCGGCCTCTATCTGCGTGACGCTGTCAGTCACCACTGTCTTGGACTTGACCAGAAAGCCGAGATTCAGACTGTTGGCATCGTTGCCCTGCGTCAGAGAGGAAACGTAGGCCGGACTGTCGGTTGCCAGCGAGTTGACCGAGCTAGCCAGATCGGTCAACGTGGGTAGATCCTGCACCTCTTGCAGAGAGAGAATGTCCGGCTCGCCCAGCGAGTTGACGATGGCGCTGGCGGCCTTGGCCAGTCGCGTTGCATAGGCAGCCGCAGTGACGGCGACCGCCCCGGTGGTTGCTCCCGTGGTGCTGTAGAAGCGATTCAGATCCAGCGTTCCGACGTGGAAGTGAGTCGAGTCCGCCGTGGCAGATGTCGTCGTAGCGACTGTGCCGCCAACCGTGCAGACGCTGGTAGGAAAAATGAGCAGTCGCGCGTAGCCGAGGATGTAGTCGATTAGCCCGATGCCAGAGGTCGCGCCCTTGGTGATACCACTTCCAGTGGTACAGGTAATCGTCTGCCCGACGGTGATGTTGACCGGAGAGCCGCCGAAGGTCGTAGTGTCGATCAGAACGCGCTGTGGATTGCCCGCCCAGGTTGCGACAGTCGATGGCGCGGTCGATGGAGTGTATTCATCTCCGGCTATTCCGGAGGAGCGAAAGAGATGGTTGTTCGTGGAAGAGTTGGAGGCAAGCGTAGCCCAGAACTGGCCAGTCGATGTCTCAGTCTCGGTTGATTCAGTAAGCGTTCCAGAGGTGGGCGATACGGCGTAGAAGGTCGCCGACATGGTCATGCCGGTATACTCCAGCGCTCCGCCGAAGCTGTTCAGCGTGGAGCCGGGAGAGATCGACTGCGTCATCGTTCCGCTGGTTGAGGTGACCGTGCAGGAGGTCGGCAGGATGCCAGTGCCGGGCGTGTCGGCGGCGGTGATGTCCGACGAGACGACCGTGTTGGACTCGACGACCTCGCCAACCACGGTGATGCTAGCGCCAACCACGGCGCAAGCGGAGTTCACGCTGGCCACGCCGAAGACAGGCATTCCTTCGGCGGTCGCAACCAACGAGTCCCAGGAGGACGATGGCTCGGAGATGTAGACTGTGCCGGGAAATTCGCCGCCGCTCATTACACCGACGACGATGCCAGAGACCGAGACGGTCGAACCATAGTGCGAGTAGAGATACTCAGAATCCGGCAGATAATATTTTGTGTTGCTGGAGGTGCCGGGAGAGACAACCATGATGTCGTGAATCGAGACAGAGGTCTGCGCCAGAGTTGTCGCAGCAAGCGCCGGGAGCAGGACGAGGAGCAGACAAAAAAGGAAGCGCCGAAATCGCATGATGTCGAATACTCCAGGGTAGATATGCGTAGTGCATTAAATAAAACAACGTGGATTAGACAGAGACAGAGCCTCACGCACGCAGTAATTCTTGCGCAGCTATTCTCCCGCACCATACGACGATCACTCTGAGCTGATTGATTACACCGCAGAAAAGAAATATGCCAGGCCGAATCCACGCGGCTGGAACGGCATGGGGAAGGCCGTCCGCGCAAGGATGAGTTGCGTCGGATCATCGTTGTAACGCTTTATGTTGTGAAGACCGGAAGCCGATGGCCGCAGAGGTTCGCCAGGAACTAAGTCCTAAGGTCTGGCAAGAATCCTTTTCTATTGAGATAGTAGGCCGACTTCCCTGTTACGAAAAACTGGCTGCGTTTTCATTCGGGTTGAGCCTTTCGCAGTTCGCGTTCGCGCAGCCAGGTGAAGATTACCGGAGTCACAATCAGGACATGAACCAGCGAGCTAAGCATTCCGCCCAACACCGGCGCGGCGAGCGGACGCATGAACTCCGCTCCGGTGCGCGTGGACCAGAGCAGCGGCAGAAGTCCTGCAACGACGGTTGCGACCGTCATCACCTTGGGGCGAAGACGCAGCAGCGCGCCCTCCATAACGGCGGAGTGTAGCCCCGCGATCGTTAGTTTGCCATCGATAACAATGCGCCGCGCAACCGCCTCTTCGAGATAGATCACCATCACGACTCCGGTTTGCACGGCAGTTCCGAAGAGAGCAATGAAGCCGACCCAGACTGCAACAGAGAAGTTCAGACCGAGCAGCTTGACCAGAAAGACTCCGCCCGTGAGTGCGAAGGGGACAGCGAGCAGAACGTGCGCAGCCTCCTTCGCCGAGCCGTAGGTGCGATAGAGCAGGACGAAGATGACGAGTAGCACGATGGGGATTACCAGTTCCAGTCGCTTGCGCGCGCTGATCTGGTTTTCGTACTGGCCGCTCCACTCGACAAAATAACCGGGAGGCATCTTGACCTGCTGAGCGACGGCGAGCTTGGCCTGATCGACAAAGCCGCCGACGTCGCGACCACGCACGTTGAGTAGAACCGCCCCACGCAAGAGGCCGTTCTCACTGCTAATCATGGATGGGCCCATCGTCGTGCTTGTATGCACCACTTCGCTGAGCGGAACCTGCGCACCGTTGCTGCCGGTTACGAGAACTTCGCTGAGCTGCTGTGGGTTGTTGAGGAAGTCGCGCGCATAACGTACGCGCACAGGAAAACGTTGACGGCCTTCGATGGTGGTTGTCAGGTTCTTGCCTCCGATCGCGGTTTCGATGATGTCCTCAATATCCGCGATGTTCAGTCCATAGCGATCCGCCGCCGCGCGATCCACCGTCATCTCCAGATACGGTGCGCCTGTTGTGCGTTCGGCATAGAGATCAACCGCGCCGGGAATCTGCTGCACAACCTCTTTAATCTCCGCCGACTTCTGCTCAATCACACGCAGGTCGGGGCCAAAGACCTTGATGCCGATCTGCGTACGAATGCCGGTGGAGAGCATGTCGATGCGATTGCGAATCGGCTGTGTCCAGATATTCGTCACGCCGGGAATCTGTAGCTCGTCGTCCAGACGCGCTAGAATTGCGTCCTTCGTCAGCCCCTTTGGCCACTGATCTTTAGGCTTGAAGGTGATGGTTGTCTCACTCATGTTGACCGGCGCGGGATCGGTCGATGTATCGGCGCGGCCCACCTTGCCGACGACCATTGCAACCTGCGGATCGGCAGAGATAATCGCATCCTGCTGGCGCAGAATCTTGGTTGCCTCGGTCAGCGAGATGCGTGGATCGGTGATGGGCATGAACAGTGCCGTCTCCTCATCGAGCGGAGGCATGAACTCGGAACCGATCGTCGTCGCCGTATACAACGCGGCACAAAAGAAGATCAGCGCGACAGAGAGCGTGATTGCGCGATGACGCAACGCCCAACTCAGTGTGGGCCGATAGAGGTTGCGTAGTACGCGCATGATTGGATTCTCTTCTTCGCGATGAAGCTTGCCTCGAATCAGAAATGTGCAGAGAACCGGAACCAGCGTAATCGCCATGATGGTGGAGCAGAGCATGGCGAAGGTCTTGGTGAAGGCCAGAGGATGAAACATCTTTCCTTCCATCCCCGTAAGCGCGAAGACCGGCACGAAGGCAAGAATGATAATCACCATGGCGAACGAGATGGGCCGACCCACAAGACGCGCGGCGTTCAGCGTGATCTCCCCGATGTGTTCGCGATAGTTGCCGTGCTCGTGCTCGTACTGCTCCGCCTGACGAATAACATTCTCCGTCATTACGATGCCCGCATCTACGAGAACTCCTATGGCGATGGCAATGCCGCCCAGCGACATGATGTTCGACGAGATGCCAGCGCCATGCATAAACATAAACGCGCCGAGAACCGCTAACGGCAGAGGAATCGTTACGACAAGAATGCTGCGAAAGTGCCAGAGAAAGAGAATATGTGCGAGTGTAACCAGAATGATTTCTTCGATCAGCGCGTGGCGCAGCGTGTCTACGGCGTGATCGATGAGAACTCCGCGATCGTAGAAGGGAACAATCTTCACGCCCGCAGGCAGGCCGGGCTGAATCTCGTCAATCTTCTGCTTGATCGCCGCGATGACCTCGCGTGCGTTGGCTCCGTAGCGAATGACGACAACTCCGCCTACGGCTTCCTTGCCATCTTTATCGAGTACGCCGCGACGAAACTCCGGCCCAAGTTGCACACTTGCAACATTGCCGACCGTCACCGGCGTTCCGTTATATGCGCCTAGCGATATATGTTCTATGTCGTTTAGACCGCCGATCAATCCGATGCCGCGCACCATCTCTTCGGTGCTGCCCACCTCCATCACCTTTGCGCCGACGTTGTTATTACTGCGCTCTACCGCGCCGACCACATCCTTCAACGCCATGTTGTAGGCGCGAAGTTTAATGGGATCAAGATCGATCTGGTACTGCTTAACGAAGCCGCCGACGCTTGCGACCTCCGCCACTCCCGGCACGGAGTTGAGTTGATATTTGATGAACCAGTCTTGAAGCGAGTGCAGCGTTCCGCTGTCGTATGGACCTTCCACCGTGTACCAGAAGACCTGTCCCACGCCGGTTGCATCCGGCCCCATCATTGGCGTAACGCCAGCAGGCAGAAAGCTTCCGGCAAGGTTGAGCCGTTCCAAAACGCGGGTGCGCGCGAAGTAGATGTCCACCGAATCCTCGAAGATGACATTCACCATCGAGAAACCGAAGGCCGACTCCGAGCGCACCGTGCGTACATGCGGCAGCCCTTGCAGATTAACCGTGAGCGGGTAGGTGATCTGATCCTCAACCTCCTGCGGACTTCGTCCGGCCCAGTCCGTGAAGACGATCACCTGATTCTCACTGAGGTCAGGAATCGCATCGATGGGTGTGCGCAACAGCGCCCAATAACCCCAGCCCGCCAGCACTGCATATAACCCAAGCAACAGCCAGCGATTCTTCAGCGAGAACTCGATTACACGGTTAATCATTGGTTGCTCCTACCTTGCGCTGAGGTGTGTGTGTAATGTTGCAACAACCGCGCCATTCCTGCGCGCTTCGACGGTGACGATCCACGAACCGGACATTCCTGGCTGGCCCTTGCCGATGTATGCGTTCTGGCTGGCCGACCACGCCAGTTCAAATGAACTCTTCATCTCCGGCATTCCCATCGATGGCATGGCTGGCATAACGAGTGTGACCGTGACGTGCGCATCGGCGATGGGCTTGCCATCCGCGCCCGTCAAATTTGCACGAAAGAGATTGTCCACGCCTGCCTTCAGCGGATTGCTGTCGGCGTGAAGTTCGATCTTTGTCGCGCCAGCATTGGCAGCGCTTCCTGCGCTAACGGGCGCGGGAGAATTATTTGCAGCAAACTCTTTTGACCCGCCGTACATGCCGGTTATGCCGGAACTCAGGTGAGCCTGAGAGTCGATGAGAAAGTTTCCGCTGAGAACGACTTTGTCGCCGCGCTGTAGTCCGCTCGTAATTGGAAAGAGATCGTCGGAGGGCGCGCCCACCGCGACTTCGCGCGCCTCGAAGACTCCATTGGGATGCGCAACGTAGACCAGCTTGCGCGTTCCGGTATCAAGAACCGCAGAGCGAGGAACGACGATTGACTCGCCAGGCGCGCGGCTGATGAACGTCGCGTTGATAAACATTCCGGGCAGCAACTTCATGCCGGGATTGGCGACATGTACATGTACGGGAACGGTGCGCGTCTGCGGATTTGCTGCCGGTTCGATGAAGTCGACGTGTCCGTGCAATGTGCGGTTGGGCAATGCTTCGCTGGTGATCGACACCTCCTGCCCGCGACGAATCTGCGGCAACTGCTCCTCGTAGACATCGGCTTTAATCCACACCTGACTGAGGTCGGCAACGGTGAAGAGCGTGTCGCCCGCATTGACGTACTGCCCCTGCGTCACCTTGCGCTCGACCACGCTGCCCGACGCGGAGGCATACAGCGTTGTGTGCGGAACGCCGCTTGTCGTCGGCGCAGCGATCTGCTTTTCACTGACGCCCCATAGCTGCAATTTGCGCTGGCTTGCGTTTACCAAAACATCGGCCTGCGTGCGCACGCTTGCATCGTCGGAGTCGCGCAGTTGCTTGCGATTCTCTTGCGCCAGTCGATAGTCCTCGACTGCCGTCGCCACATCCGGGCTATAAACATCGGCGACAGCCTGACCGCGCCGTACGCTCTCGCCGGTGTACTGCACATAGAGTTTATCGACGCGTCCACCAATGCGCGCGCTCACTGCGGCAAGCTGCGCTTCGGGCTGCTCCACGCGGCCAAACGCATCAATGTCCGTCTTCAACGCCGCCGTGCGAACCTCGGCGACCTGAACTCCCGCCGCCGTAATCTCCGCCGGAGTCAGTTCCAAAGTCGTACCCGGTTGCGTGCCTTGATCGGCCAGCGGTTGCGCTGTAGCAGCGGGTTGCTTCATCGCCATCGTGCCCGCCGGCGTCTTCTCCGCTGCGTAGGTGTGGCGTTCGCTGACGATCAGAATTGCAGCAACCAGTGTGGCGGCAAGAACTCCTGCGCCAGTTCCCATTACGAATAGTTTTTTCTCCGTGGCAGTCATTTGTTTGTCCTCTCGATGTTGAAGTTGGATTTGTCCGTTGTCGTGTTAGTCGAATGAGTTGCAGGTAGAGCTGCGCCAATCGCTCGCTCCAGTTGCGCGCTTCCAGAGTCGGAGTCTGCCAGCGCCTTGTACATTGCAGTGCGAATATCGAGGAGAAGATTCTGGCTGTCGATCAGGTTCGTGAACTCACCGCGATTGTTTTGATACGCCGCCGTCGACGCCTTGAACGCCGTCTCTGCCTGCGGCAGCAGGGTGTCGCGATAAAGCTTCACCCGTCGCTGCGCAGAACGCATCACAATCTCCGCCTGACGAATCTCCAGGAAGACCGTAGACGTTCGCGCAGCAAGCTCGGACTGCGCCACCTCGGTTGCCGCGTCGGACTGTTTGGCCTCTTCATCGTGACGCGCGCGGTTCAGCCACGGAAGATTCATCGTCAGCTCCGCCATATACGCGTTGCGCGACATGGAGCCGGTCGGCATCAGCATGTATCCACCGGCAAGCGTTAGATCGGGCTTCATCGTTAGGCGAGCCAACTGTCCCTCATCGCCAGCTCGCGCAATCTGCTTGCGCAACACAGCCAACTCTGGGCGATGCTCAATGGCGATGCGCTTCAACTCGTCGATAGAGGGCAGAGCCTCGGCGATGCGATAGCTTCCTTCAATCTCCTTCGCTTCATCTGGGCTACGACCCATCAGGGTATTCAACTGCGCCCGCGCTGCATCGCGCTCCTCTTCCAACTCGATCAGGTGTTCACTCAAGCGCGTCAGTGCCATCTGCGCACGCAGCACATCGGACTGCGCAACCTTGCCCGTGGTGTACTCGGCGAGCGTTGCAGAAAGAGCCTGATTCAACACTGCGGCTTGCTGATTGTGCAGACGCATCTCGTCCGCGTTGCGCATCAGCGCGGCGCAGGTCTCGCGCACGTTGGCCGCAACCTCCTGCCGTAGACTCTCCAGCTCATCGCTGGCAATCTGCGCATCGTCTTCGGAGAGTTTGCCGCGCAAATCGCGCTTCTGCTTGTTGGGAAAAGTCTGTTGCAGCGAGATCATCAGTTGCGCCTGATTTAGATCCCACGGCTTTGTAATCGGCGTATCCCAATCGCGCACCATCAGCATGGGATCGTCCAGGCTGCGCGCCGTGGTGGACTTCCTCTGCGCCAGCGTTAGACGCCGCACAGCCGCACGTATCTCAGGATTGTCGTGTAGGGCATCTTCGACTGCCTGATCGACCGTGATCGACGCGGCCGCTGGAGCAATAGTCGAGATATAACTCAGAGGTGTAGTCACTACACCCTGCCCACGGGATTCATCGGACGACAGAATCATCAGCGCCAGCAATGCCAGCGCACACACATAGATATTCTTCACTCTTCAACTCCGCGTTAAATACAGGAGGAGATGGTCCGAGGACGCAGCAACGCGCACCACGGAAGACCACGGCGAAGAGTGAAGTTTTAGATTCTTAAATTAAATATGCCGAGTGGCGGAGAGTGCGTTGCAAGCGCTGCAACTCCATCGTCCGCACGCGATGCAGACCACTGCCCCGCAGGAGCGAAGACCTGCGTGACGATCGCAGCATCGAGTCCGGCAAACTCCGGAGTCACCATTGCGGGCGGAGTCTGTGGACTTGCCGCGCAGCAGTTCGCACTGGTCGGAGCGCATGGCATACTCATGTGCATGTGCTGGCAGCAGCAATGCGTCGCCTGCTGTGCCGGAAGCATGCACGTTCCAACCGAGAGCAGCAGCACACCCATGAGGGCGAGAGCGACCGTTATCCGTTGGCTGAGTCCACGCAACATGCTATTAACATAGCACACAGCACCACCTCAAACTTTCTCGTTGAGTAGACGATCAATCTCGTCGTGGAGTCTTGCAGTTACGGCGGATTCTGTCGCATCGGGAGCAAAGTTTATTGGCTCGCCAATGCAGATCCTGATGGTTCCAGAGCGCAGCCAACTACGGCGTCCGGATTTCAATTCTCCCAGACCCTGTATTGCCACAGGCAGTACCGGTGCGCTCGATTCTTTGACCAGCAGTCCGATTCCAGTGCGAAACTGTGCCAGAGCGCCATCCTGCGAGCGCGTTCCTTCGGGGAAGACCAGTACATGAAGGCCATGATCCAGAGCCTCGCCTGCGTGGGCGAAGCTGCGTTGAAAGTCGCGTTGCCGAGGCAGCGGAAAGACATTGAAGAACGCCGTGAGAAGCGCATACACCAGCGGGCCAAGTGGATAGAATTTCGCAATCACAATGTGTCGCTCGGGATTGCGAAAGTGGCGAAGATCCTCCAGCATCTCGCCGGACATTGCGACCGCCATTGAACGCCGGAGCGCACCAGGCAAAGCGAACTGTAGCAGCGGAACATCGTACGTAGTCACGTGGTTGGCGACGATCAGCAGCGGCTTCTCAGCGCGAAGAGACTGCGGTGCAACGACGCGGGGATTGACCAGCAACCAGACGAGCGGGCGCATCAGCGTCTCAATAAATGCCGTGCGCAGCCATCGAATGGGAAGAAGCCACGGCCAATGCGGATAGAGATACTTCGACGAAGCCGAGTACGATTCAGACTCCGTTGAAGGCTGAGACGCACTCTGCGGAGGCGCTTCAAACTGCGTGAGCGGCACAGATTCTGTTGCTCTTGCTTGCGCAGTCATAGGCGGCGCGTACGACTCGGCAGCAGGAGCCACGCCCAGCCAACGACGCAAATCCCCCAAAGTTCGCATCTGCTCGAAGACGCCATCGTCGAGCGTGATTCCAGCCCGCTCTTCAATGGCTGCGGCCAGTTGCACACGTCCCAGACTGTCGATGTGCAGATCTTCGCTCAGGCGTAGTTCGTCCGCGCCACTCGCATACGCTTCTCCGGTGATCTGCACGACTAAATTAAGTAGCCAGTCAGAGCCTGCACTCAGCGAAGCCGCGCCAGATGGGGAGGCCGCGCCCATCCTCTCCGCCAACCACATTGCAACCGCCTTGCGCCGAACCTTGCCAGTAGAGGTTCGCGGCAGATCCGGCTCCGGCCACTGCTCCCATCGCGATACTTGTTGCTGCTCTGCAAGTCTGGCGTTGGCGCGCTGGACGGCTGTCTCCGCCTGCTGACGTGTGCCACAAAATGCAAGTACGGCGCATGGCTCCGGCCCGCTTGCCGTCTCTGTTGCAACGACCGCGCAGGCTCGCACGCCGGACTCCTGCTCGATCGCCGCCTCGATGTCTTCGGGATGCAGGTTCACACCAGCGGCGGTCACGATCACTTCACTCTTGCGACCGATGAATTTGAACTCGCCACTGGGCTTCGTCTCCACTAGATCGCCGGTGCGCAACCACTCCTCCGTGCGCGAGTGCAACGCTCCGTTGCTCCATGTGGCGTTGGCGATCATGGGGCCGCGCACCAATAACTCGCCATCTTCTGCAAGCTTGACCTCGCGACCAGGCAGCGCCTTGCCAATGCTTCCCTTGACCACATGAAAGGGGTGATTCAAAGTGATGAGCGCAGTGGTCTCCGTCATTCCGTAGCCCTGCACAAGCACGAATCCAAGAGCGTTCCAAAATTGTTCCACGGACTCTGGCAGCGCCCCGCCGCCAGAGATCAGCGCCCAGAACTTGATTCCGAATGCGGCATGAACATCGCGGAAGTGCCACCAACGCAGCCACACCGAAGAGTCCTGCGCCGCCGAGATTCGCTGCGCCAGCCCGGGACGGGCCATCTCAAGATGTGTCTTCAGCAGAGAAAAGACACGCGGCACAGCGGCTAGAACCGAGATCCGCTCGCGGCGGATGGTCTCGATCAATCGGGGCGCTACCAGTCGGTTTTCAAAGTAAACCTCTGCGCCAAAGATGGGCGGAACCCACAGCCCCATCATCTGCCCAAAGACGTGGCTGAGAGGCAGGGTATGCAGAAAACGCAGCGGATGAACGAGTCGTTCATAGCGCAGATAGCGTTGCGCCGCGTCCTCAATCGGCGATACGCTGGCCAGAATGTTGCCGTGCGTATGGACGATTCCTTTGGGATTTCCAGTGGTTCCCGACGTAAATAGAATCTGCAACGGAGTCTCGGGCGAGATTCCGGCAACGGGGCCAGCCTCCTGCTCCGGCAACTCCGCAGCCCAGTTCTCAAACGACAGTCGTGGCCATTCGACGGGCAACTGGCGCAGCAACGCCGCATCGCCCACCACTAAAGACGGTCGCACATCCATACAGACTCGTTGAGCAAAATCCAGTGTGCCATAAGCGTCGAGTGGCACCACAAGCGCGCCACATAGGACGCATCCATGAAATGCAGCAATCCACTCAGCGCTGTTCTCCGCCCACAGCAGGACGCGATCGCCGGGCCGAACACCACGCAGAGTTAGATACGCGGCAAAACGTCCTGCAAGCCGTGCAATCTCTCCATAGCTGGTTGCAACGCGCCGTATGCCACGATAGCGGACAATGGCAGTCTCGCGATCAAAACGACGAAAGTCATCGAGATATGTGGCCGCATGAATACGCATGAATCCTCATACAGATTCCGTTTGCCAACTCCGAAAATCACCTGCACATAGACTTACACACTTCCCTCATTATCCTTCTACGCCTTCGTCCCGAAAAGTCTTCCTGTTTTGAGCAGGCTACCTTGTGCATGCAGCGCATGAAGATCGACGATGGCTGGACATTTCACTGTTGATCTCCTACTATAGGCACAAGAGATGACCAGCGAATCCAATTCGGGTCGAATTGCAAGGCTTGCCGGAGCTGTGTCGACGGAACTTGTCGACTGGCGGATTCGGCAGTGTGCTGATGCCTGCATGTTCTCTTCTTCCCTCGCCTACTGTTGTTGACCCCTACCCGAAGTGAATAGCTATCGGGTGCTGCCTAATTACGCGGCAGTACATTCGCAGAGCACACTTCCGGCACTTCTGTCGGAATTTCACATCGTGCATCGCAACAGAATAGGGGAAGACATGGGCATCGCAAATAGCGTCACAGAACTGATTGGTCGTACACCGCTGGTTCGCCTGAACCGCATCACCGCAGGACTCAATGCCACCATCGTCGTCAAGTTGGAGAGCCACAATCCGGCAGGCAGCGTGAAGGATCGCATCGGGCTGGCGATGATTGAGGCCGCTGAGCGCGAGGGCAAGATAACCCCAGGCAAAACCGTACTGATCGAGCCGACCAGCGGCAACACCGGCATTGCGCTTGCCTTGGCCGCCGCAGTCAAGGGATACACGCTCATTCTGACGATGCCGGAGACCATGAGTGTGGAGCGCCGCGTCCTGCTGCTTGCCTATGGCGCGAAGATCGTTCTAACGCCCGGGGCCAGTGGGATGAAGGGAGCCATCGTCAAAGCGGAGGAACTGCTGCGTTTGACGCCGAACGGATATACCCTACAGCAGTTCAACAATCTGGCGAATCCGAAGATACACTACGATACGACTGGGCCGGAGATATGGAACGATACCGAGGGCAAGGCCGACATCCTCATATCCGGTGTGGGAACGGGCGGAACGCTGACCGGCATCAGCGAGTACATCAAGGCGCGCAAGCCGCGATTCTGGACGGTTGCGGTCGAGCCTGCCACCAGCGACGTTCTCTCCGGCGGAACGCCTGGACCACACAAGATTCAGGGCATCGGTGCGGGCTTTGTGCCGAAGACTCTGAAGACCGAGTTGATCGACGAGATCGTCAAGGTAAGCAACGAAGACGCTCTTGCTACTGCACGGCGGCTGCCAAAGGAAGAAGGCTTGCTGGTCGGCATCTCTTCTGGAGCTGCGGTCTTCGCCGCGCTGGAGATTGCTCGCCAGCCGAAGAATGCCGGCAAGCTCATCGTCGTCATTCTGCCCAGCTCCGGCGAACGCTATCTCTCCACGGTGCTCTTCGACGAACTACGCCAACAGGCGCTGGATACGAGGACATCCACTGTCGCCTTGTAGGCTAATTACTCGTTGGCGGTGGCTCCAATAAACAGTAACGGCTGGTTCGCAATACAGGCGCGATGCTGGTACTTGCAATTCAGCCGTCCCTGTTTTCTCGCCCTTGCTTGATGAATGGAATTGCTTAGTAAAGAGATTTAGATTTACCGAAATAGGAGAATAAATGTTTTACAAGATTCCGGAAAGCCTTTCGTTCGAACTCGACGAGTTGAACTCTTACATCGAGCGCTTTCGCAGTGGCGAGATCGATGCCGCAGCGTTGAAGGTGCGACGTGTCCCCTTCGGATGCTACGAGCAACGCATCGATGGCAGCTTCATGGTGCGCATTCGCACGACGGGCGGCGCGCTGACGCCGCTCCAGTTGCGCAGGATTGGCGAACTCTCCGCGCAGTACGGCAGCGCGGCGATTCACGTCACGACGCGACAGGAGTTTCAGATTCACGATGTCGCTCTGGAGAACGTACTGCTGGTGATGCGCGAGCTGTTGCTGGTGGGACTCGCTACGCGAGGCGGCGGCGGCAACACGGTTCGCAATGTTCTAGTCTCGCCGGATGCGGGAGTTGGTGTCGATGAAATTTTTGATCCGAGTCCCTATGCCTTTGCGCTGACCAGTCGGCTGATTGCAGAGTCCGATTCATGGATGTTGCCGCGCAAGTATAAGATCGCGTTTTCCAACTCAGCCGCGGATAGTTCGTATGCGGAGTTCAACGATCTGGGTTTCGTCGCGCAGACTCGCGATGGGCAGAAGGGCTTCCGCGTCTTTGTCGCCGGCGGTTTGGGAACCAAGCCAGAGGTTGGTCATCTTCTGCACGAATTTGTTTCCACCGACGATGTCTACCTCATTGCTACCGCCATCAAGCGGCTCTTCGACGCGCATGGCAATCGCAAGAATCGTCATGCGGCTCGCCTGCGATTCCTGTGGAAGACGCTGGGCGAAGTTCGTTTTCGCGAACTGTACGAGGAGTATCTGCGGCAAGTTCGTGCGGAGAATCCTCCTGCGCTGTTACTCGAAGAGGCACCGAACTCCAGCACGATTCCAGCCTTTGCTCCAGAGTTGGATGACTCACCGGAGTTTGCCCATTGGAAGAAGAGCTATGTCGAAGCACAGAGTCAGCCGGGATTAGTTTCGGTACTAATTCCCATCTTTCTCGGCAACCTGAAGAATGAAGATGCCATCAAGCTGGCTGCTCTTCTTGCACCATTTGGCGACTACGTTCTGCGCGCTTCGTTCGGACAGAATCTTCGCTTGAGAAATATTCCAGAGAATTATCTGCCGAATATATTCCATCTGGTTCGTGAGATTACTGCGCTTTCAAATGGCCCGCGTCTATTGGGGAATTCGATAGCTTGCACCGGAGCAGACACATGCAAACTTGGCATCTGCCTATCCAAGGGAGCGCTAGGCGCTGTGGCGGAGAGGCTACAGAATTCCGCTCTGGATCTGAACCAGATCGCGGACTTTCGGCTGAATCTCTCTGGCTGCCCGAATACCTGCGGACAACACATGTTGGCCGATCTTGGATTCTTTGGCAACGTGGGACGCAAGGAGCAGCAGATGTTTCCTGCATACATGGTTGTGGCTGGCGCGGAGATCGGCGCAGGAAAGGGCCGTCTGGCGCGGCAGATCGATCGCGTGAACGCGCGTGACCTGCCCGAGTTTGTCGAAGAGGTGCTGAAGCTGTGGTTGGTGAAGAAGGACAGCTTCTCCTCGTTTGCGGCCTATGTGGACGGAGAAGGAACGCAGGAGATTAAGGCGATTGCCGATCGTTTCCGCAAGATTCCCGAGTTCAGCGAAGACAAGAGCTACTACTACGATTGGGGCGCAAAGGAATCGTTCTCGCTGGTGGGCAAGGGCGCGGGCGAGTGCTCGGCGGGACTCTTCGACCTGATCGAGGTGGATCTGAAGAGCGCACGAGTGCTGCGTGAAGAGTTCCGCGCAGGAGAGTCGCAGGGCGCAGAGACGCTCTACGCCATCTGCCTGCGCAGTGCTCGCGCATTGCTGATTACGCGCGGCATCGAGGCTCCGACCGATACTGCCGTCTTCGAGAACTTTCGCCAACACTTCATTCAAGCCGGGCTGATTGGCGAACGCTTCGAGCCGGTCATCGCAGCCGCGCAACACAAGAACGACGAGCGGTTGCAGCAACTCGAGGACGAGGTCTTCGCTCTGTTGGAAGCCGTCGAATCGCTCTATCGCGGGATGGACAATTCGTTGCGCTTCGCCGCCGAAGCAAAGGCATAATTTGTATATACGGACTCTGGATTAATCTTGCGCAAGATATACTTGCAGTGCTGAGGGAAGCGTATTGGCAGGAGTTCATCATGTCTGAGAATCAGGAAACTCGCAGATCGTTTCTCAAGGGGTCGGTCGCCACGGCGCTGGCTGCCGCGGCTTCGGCAGTCGCGCAGGCACAGTCGTCTGTGGAGGCGAATCGCAGGGCAAGCGCAGCGTTGCCAGCGACGCCGCCCAACATCGTTCTCTACGTCGCCGATCAGTTCCGCGCGGACTTTGTTGGAGCCAATGGGCGCAATGGCTCGGTGCATACGCCGAACCTCGACGCGCTAGTGGCGTGTGGCAAGAACTTTACGCACGCTGTAACTAACCAGCCTGTCTGCGGACCGGCGCGCTCGGTACTCTTCACCAGTCGGCATGCGACCGATACCGGTGTCTGGCACAACGGGCTGGGCATGAAGAGAACTCTGCCCACGCTTGCCGGCGAGTTGCGCAAGGCGGGCTATACGGCGAACCTCATCGGCAAGTGGCATCTGGCGCTGGAGAACGTGGCCGACGGCGGCGACCCCGGTCCAGTAAAAGCCGAAGATCGCGGAGGCTTCCTCGACCTGTGGGAGGGAGCAAACGCGCTGGAACACACATCGCATCCCTATGAGGGAACGATCTGGGATCGCGACAACAAGCCCATCACCTTCAAGGATCAGTACCGCGTCGACTTCCTCACCGACCGCGCCGAACGTTTTCTGCGCCAGAAGCAGGAGAAGCCATTCTTTCTCTTCATCTCGCAGTTGGAGCCGCACCAACAGAACGACATGCATCAGCCCATCGCACCCAAGGGCGCGGCTGCGCGCTACGCCAATTCAACCGTTCCGGACGACCTGCGCGCGTTGCCCGGAACCTGGCAGGCGCAGCTTCCCGACTACTACGGATGCGTTGAGGCCATTGATAATTCTGTTGGGCGTGTGCGGCGCGTGCTGGAGGAAGAGCATCTCGCCGACAACACCATCTTCATCTTTCTCAGCGATCACGGCTGCCACTTTATGACGCGCAATGCGGAGTACAAACGCAGCGCGCACAACAGTTCCATCCGTATCCCGCTGCTCGTAGACGGGCCGGGCTTTCGCGGCGAGCAGCAGATTAAAGAGCTGGTCGGAATCATCGACGTAGCGCCAACGCTGCTGGAAGCTGCGGGCGTTGCTGTGCCTGCAAGCTGGCAGGGGCACAGTTTTTTCCCCTTGGCCAATGATCCCGAGGCGCGCGCGCACTGGCCCAATCAGCAACTCGTGCAGATCAGCGAATCGATGACGGGCCGTGCCATCCGCACGCCCGACTGGACCTACTGCGTCGCCGAAGCCAGCGGCTCGACCAAGCTACCCGCCGCCGCGAGCTATCACGAGTATCAGATGTACGATCAACGCAGCGATCCAAATGAGCTGGTCAACCTCGCCGGTCGGCAGGAGTATCGCGCCAAGGCAGACGAGTTGCGCGAGCAGTTGAAGAAGCTACTGGTCGAAGCGGGCGAGCCAATCCCAGAGATCGTTTCCGCCAAGCTTTATCCGTAGCTCTGCATTGCCAGTGCGGAAACGGTTATCGCCGCTTTATTATTCCGTGATTCTGGACGAATACACCCTGTATGGACTTGATCTCGGCCTTCTTAGTCCACAACATGAAATATTGCAGGGCCGGAGAGATTAAGAAAATCGCGTCCATCCGCCAAGGTGGTCGTTGGAGTGTGGCCCGGAATCTGTAGCGGAATGAAGCCGAGAAGAGGACTCTTGATCGTATCCGGCTCGGACTCACCCGTTTGCGTCGACCATCGCCAACGCCATGACCGTCTGCAATGTATGCCAATGACAAGGCTACAAGTCTTTATACACAAAAACCAAACGAACGTCTCCGCGTACGATCGGATCAAAATCTTCCAGTCAATCGCGTTTCATAAATTTGAAATCAGCGTGGAAGTTCAGACGCCTTGCCGTCGCTCTCTGCTATGACTAAATCCCATGGCGGAATAGAGATCCTCTGCCCAGGCAGAACAGGTTTTCCCGTTAACACATCATGCGCCGCTGGACCATCGTACTTTGCCTGCGCAGGGTTGGAGGAGTAGTTGAGCAGATAGGTAAGACTCTTTCCCTGCGCATTGACGCCGCGCTTTACCCGAACTGCCGAGTGGAATGCTTCAGGATCAAACGCGATACCGCTGACCTGTAGTGCGTGTTGCACAATCGCCTGTTGCAAGCCGTCGGTGAGAGCAGTTCCCTCGTAGAGGAGAGTTCCTTTGCCGAACTGATTCTCCGTAATGGCCGGCCAACGTCCAAAGAAGGGATGATCGTAGGTAGCGAGTGGCTTGGCGGTGGTTGGCTGTAGAAACTCTGCCCACTGGCTAACGCGATTTTCCTCGCCCACGTGGAAGGGATCGCCGCGCAGCGCAAGCGGCCTCTCCAGATTGGAGAACTCCTGATAGGTAAATCCAGCAGCCTCCGCCAGCGGCCCCGGAGCCTTCTCCCAACGCACAGCCGAGTTCTCGTTGGTAAAGCCGCTCTTGAAGGTCATCAGCACATGACCACCGTTGCGCACATACTCCGAGATGCGTTTGAGAAGCGCGTCATCCGCAACGTACAGCGAGGGCACAATCAGCAGTTTGTACGGCGAGAAGTCCGCCGTGGACGGAAAGACAAAGTCCGCGCCAACATTGGCCTTGTACAACGCATTATGCAACTGCTGCACCGAGGCGCTATACCCTCCGCCGCCATGCGTGTACGGCATGAAGCTGATACCGTTGCTCGAATCCGCGCTGTAGAGGATCGCAACGTCATTGCGAATCTTCATGTTCACCAGTTGCGGCCCAATCTTCTGCAACTCGTGCGCAATGCGGCTCACCTCGGCGTAGGCACGGTTAGGCTCAAGATCGTGACTCAGCACGCCCTTCCAATAAGTCTCCTGTCCGGCATGGATCGAGTGCCAGTGCCAGTACTCCACCATGTTTGCGCCGCTAGAAATATCCGTGTAGACATCCAGACGAAGCTGTCCATCATAGGGAGGATACTGCCCAGCCGAGTCCCAGCCTCGGCTCTGTGCATTGGTTTCGGTTACCAGATAGTTCTGGCGCTTCAGAGACCTGAAATAATCTCCCTGTAACGCCTGATATACGCCGTCCAGATGGTCCTGTTCACCGTGATACGGATTGCAGGCTACAACGTCAAGAACCTTCGCGACCTCTGGCTCATTTACGTCCTGACGCATCACGGAAGCAAAGTCCTGAGTAACAAACTGGTCGGGGCGACGATGCTCGCGAACCAGTCCAGCCTGCCAAGCAAGAAAGTTGGTGACGCGATCCTGTTCAAAGCGCGACCACTCCAGCTTATAGCTGGTGCTGGTAGCATTGTCGCGCGTAGGCATCTCGCTCCAGTCGGAGACGTCCTGCCCCCAGTAGTTCAGAAACCAGGCCTTGTTGAGAGCATCCGTGGTGACAAACTTTTTCTTGAGCCGCGCCACAAACTCGTCAAAGACCTGTGGGTTGGAGGCACCATAGGAGCCGGTCTCATTATCGATCTGCCAGCCAATCACGGCAGGATTGGCTTTGTAGTGGTTGACCAGGTTGATGATCAGCCGCTCGGCATAGCGACGATAGTTTGGATCGTCCGTGTTCATGTTCTGACGCATGCCATAGCCGACGGCTGCTCCGCCGAGCGGTCGCGCAAGCATCTCCGGGTGAGCCTTCCACATCCAGACAGGAATGGAGTAAGTCGGCGTTCCCATGATAACCTTAATGTTCGCTTTGCCCATCGCATCCACAATGCGATCCATCCAGGCATAGTCGAATTGGCCGTCGCTCGGCTCCCAAAGGCTCCACGTAGACTCGCCCATGCGGACAACGCTGATGCCAGCCTGCTTCATCAGTGCAACGTCCTTATCAAGACGATCAGGCTGCAGGTCAGACGGCATGTACTCGTCGTAGTACGCCGCACCGTAAAGCACGTTGGGCATCACCGAACCCGCGGGCGCGATTGGCTGCTGCGACATCATGACACAGGGAAAACTCATCAATGCCACTGCAAACATGTGGCAGAACGTCACTCTCATGCGTTGGCCTCTTTGGCAAACCATTATGGGTTATTGACAGCATCGTTGTTATAAAGGCCCGACGAATTCGCGGTGCCCGTTCCAGGGTAGTTCGTCCCGATGACGTAGGTATAGTCGTTCCATCCAGTCACGGTGGGGTTTGATGTATTGTTAGTCAACTCAAGGCGCCATGCGTCATCCTCAGACCCAGTTCCGCTCATCGAGGCGGTAATCTCGTTGCTTCCTCCGGCTGTTTGGTTCAGGTAGCTTGCGGGAAATTCCATGACAAACCACTGCGTGTAACCCGAAAGCCCGGAACGGATCATGCAGTCGGAGTAGTTTGTGTAGTGCCAGATGAGTTCGTGGCCATTGAGCGTAACGACATAGCTGCCGTATGTACAGGCCGAAGAGATCGAAAGTTGTGCATACCCCGATTTGTAACTGCTGATGTCGCTGGGCGTGGCGAAGTAGATCTGCCAGGACGGAATTCCGGTCGTCGCACCATTGGTTCCCGAGGCCCCCGAAAGACTGGCGACATAGGTTGGAATTGCGGTCTCGCCGCCCACCCCGTTTCCGGTAACGCCAGTATACGTCTGCCCCGGATAGGCCGAATACCCGTCGGTGGTGTCGTCGGAACTGCTGAAGACGCCAGCAAACAGGCCGGGATTGAAGGTACTCCAGTGGACGTAATTCCACTTGGAGAGGTCGTTGGTCGCGGGCGTAGAGCCAACCGCAGTCGCGTAGTAAATCACAGCGCCCTGATTGCTCGCGAAGTCCTGCCAGTAGTTCCAGTTGCCCCAGTACTCGCGATCATCGTTGCCGGTCGCGGTATTGTGGCCATGCAGAAACTCGTGCGAGGAGCGATCCGGCGTACCAATGGTGAACACGGTCTCGCCGCTGGCTACTCCGTTGACGCTGGTAAAGTTCTCCGGCTGAAAGGTCACGGTTGGCACAACGGTGTTGTTGTTTGCCGTGACCACAATGCCGTCCTGACGATACTCGCCCCACTGGCCGAGCGCGTAGACGCTCAACCGGTAGGTTCCCGGAACCACGCCGCTGATAGTTGCAGAGCCGCTCTGGCTGATGTCCGCCCAGTACTGCATCCCTTGGCTCGAATATTGGAAGTTGGTATTGGGGTCGCTGAGTACCGCCCAGGCGGTATGCGTGGCGCCGGCCACACCATTCACCTGGATGGAGACTGAGCCTCGTCCGGTGGAGGGCGTGTAGCCAGCGGCCATCAGAGGAGCGACGTTATCGTAGTTGCTCACGAGAGCAGACTCGGACGAGATCGCATCGGCATACATGTCGGCCTGCGATGCCAGGGTGGTTCCGGTCTGGCTGTAGGCCTGTCCCAGCGTGTTGACGTGGATGTAGTAAGGCCCGAACACCCGGTTGGACGCCGCCCCCGCTGCCGTGGCCAAGGATAAGTTGTTGTTCTCATGATTCGAGTACGCCTCGATCATGTCGATATTTCCGGTAAACCACAGGTTCTGCTTGGTGGGTCCGCCAACCAACGTCTCCAGCTTGGGCAATACCGTCCACACTCCGTAGGTCGTGCCCGAAGTCGCCGGACCGTACAGTCCATGCGCCTGATGCAGATACTCATATCCGGCGTAGTCGTACTTGGTCTCGAACCAGCGCCCGTAGCTTGCCGTTACGTTGGGATCGCCATGCAGATCCGTAGCAGCGTTCTGCACTGTTCTTCCTGTATCGGAGAGAAGCGAATCGTTCCAGGGGAACAGCGGGATGTCCTCCGCTCCCAGCCAGTTCAGGCTGGAGTTCACTTCATAGGTGTGGGTGAAGATCGACTGGTTGTCGCGGAAGATCCACTGGATCTGGCCGACGCTACCGGCGATGTCGCTGGTAGCGTGAATCAGTTGAACGTAGGTATGCACCCCGGGATCGTTGGGGAAGACTACATAGTGCCACACGAAGGTGTATGCGTTGGATGTGGATGCTGTGTCCAACCAGGTTATGGCCCAGTCGAAATACGGCGTGGTTCCGCTTCCCGTCGTGCAGGTGGTAGTGCCTGTTACGGTCGCGCCCACCGCCGTGCAGGACGCTGTGGACGTTCCATTCATGAAGGGGCCGACCATGCCCGAATATAGTCCTTCAATCTGGCTGCCGGAACCAAGTGTGGTCGTGTCCACCAGTTGATCCGAGTAGCCGTCCAAGACCCAACTGTTCAGGTAAGCCGCCGTTGAATTCCAGTTGAACGTGATCGCGCCATTGTCGATCACCCATGCGCTCGCATTCGAGGTGTTGACGGTAATCGTGAATGGCGTGGCCGTGCCCGACAGCGTCGCTCCTTGTCCGGTACCTGCGTCGTTGGTCACAGTCAACGCTGCCGAATAGCCGCCTGCCACCTTGGGCGAAAACTTGAACGATACAAAGCAGGATGCCCCGGCGGCCAGCGAACTGCCGCAACTGGTCGTCTCCGGGAACAGATTGGCTCCCGTGCCGGTCATCCCCAGCGTCAGGCTCATCGCGGTGGATCCGGTGTTGCTCAGAATCACTGCCTGCCCCGTAGTCGTGGTGGGTGCCACGACGGTACCGAAGGAGAGCGCCGGCCCGGACGGCGGCACGGTGCCTGCCTGAAGATTAATAGTTCCAGCCGACGCGGACGCGGTTCCCGTAAGATTGACGGACGCCGGACTGCCCGCAGCATTGCTCGCCACATTCAGCGTCCCAGCAAAGGTTCCCGCAGTCGCCGAGTTGAACGTCACGGTAATGGTGCAGTTTGCCCCGATGGCCAGCGTCGATCTGCAAGTCGTACTGCTCACGTTGAAGTCGCCTGAGTTAGTGCCGCCAATCGTAATGCCGCTGATATTGACTGTCGCCGTGCCGGTGTTGGTCAGCGTCGCGGTCATCGGTTCCCCCACCGACGCCACGGAATTGTATGTCAGCGCAGGACTCAACGACACCAGAGTCAGCGCGCCTGGCCGCGAGCCAATAAAGTTGGTCTTCAGCATCTGCGAGGTTGGCGTGACCGTAGGACCGGCGATCCCCACCAGATACCACAGGTTCGTCGTCTGGGTTCCCACCCACACGTTGCCCGAAGCGTCGGTGGCAACATTGATCGGATTCGTCCCGCTCAGGTAGCTGCTGCCAAAGCCATACACCGGAACGCTTGCGGTTCCAGCGGGCGAAAGCGGATTGAACGCCGAACCGTTATAGGAGAACGCAGACACTCCACCGGCTCCGTTTGCGACCCAGACATTGCCGAGACCATCGACAACCGCACCCGCCCCGCCGTCCAGTCCTCCATTGGTCGTACCCGTACCGGCCGCCTCCGTCACCATCACCGGAGCTGACTTCGTAGCGGTTCCCCCGCTAATGGTCAAATGGTAAAGACCGCCGTTGGCATAGAACGCGCCTCCGGTTGGATCCGCCGCACCCGTCCACACGGGACACACTGCTACGTTCGTCACATCGTCCGTGGTCGCAGCCGCCTCCATCTCCGCAGTAGTGGCCCTGTAGATGGTTCCGGTGGGAGATCCGCACTTGGCGGCGGTGGAAGCGGCGCTCCACCCATAGCCAAGCGAGTCTGCCCAGACGCCGCTAAAGACAACCGTTTGCCTCCCCAGACCAATATCAAAGGTTGAATACGCTCCCGACTGGTACTCAAGTTCGCTCAGGTAATAGCGATTGCCCGAGTTATACGACGGTGCATCGTCCAGCCAGATGTTATTGCTGGCGTCGATCGCCATCGCTCCCGGAGCAGACGCTGTAATCACGTAGCCGGTGGAAGCTCCGGCTGGTGTGATCTGCGTGACCACGCCACCGATCGAGGAGGTGCTGGACAGCGGGTTAGCGCCCCAGTAGCTGTCGAACCATGCATTATTCGAGGTATCAATGGCGAGCGAGAACGGCTCTCCGGCGAGCAAAGAATAGGTGGTCCCTGTGATAGCGGAGGTTAGGCCTGGTCCTGCCGTCAACGTAGTGCTGCTGACGGGGGTGAATTGCACCTGCCCCTGTGGATTGAACTCCGTCACATACGCCTTGCCGTTATGGGTGTCGTTTGCAGTGTCCGTGCAATTATTGCTCGATGCGCCGCAGCTATAGGCCGTCCAGATGTTGCCCCCTCCATCAATGGCCAGGCTGTACGGAGTCGCAGTCCCTACCGTGGCCGCTCCATTGCTCGTATTCCAGGAAACTCCAATCGCCCAGTCCGTCGGATAGACGGAAGAAGAGCATGTGCTGGAGGGTTGGAACGGAGCATTCGCGATGACATATGTGCTGCAAAGATAGTAAGGTTCGCCCTGCGTTGCGCCGTGCGCCGGAAGATTCACACCACCGGCATTGGTCGCCAGATAATACATCGCCTGAAGCGTGTCCGTTGGCGCAACGCTGCCGCTCGGCGTGGCGTCTGCAAGTAACGATGTGCATAGACTGCTGCCCGCTGTGTTGACACAGGCCGCGATAATATCAGCCAGCGTGTTGATCTTGGTCGAGTCCGGCGTAATCGTGGTGGTATAGGTAACACTGTTGATCGTGGAAGTCGCAGTCGACGAACCGGACGTGCCCGTCCCGATGTTGACCAGATTGCCCACCTGTAGAAAGGCATTGGCTAGGCCCGTGATGTTGCCGGCGGGCGCGCCGATGGTCCATGCGGGCGAACTGCCGGGTGCGATGCTCATAAACTGCTGTAGCGCAGTCACCGTGGCTACCGTGGTCGCTTCATTGACGACGACAAAGGTGTTGGCTGTGCTGCTGCCGCAAGGAGTAGGCAGTGCGGCGATCTGCGCAATATACTGGTTGGTTCCGCTGCCCGAATCTCCGCCAAGCGCGGTGATATACAGATGCTGCCCGGTGATACAGGGAGACGCGCCCGTAGTTCCGTTGTTAAAGCCGAAAGAGCCATTGGCGTCGGTCGTCGTGGTCGCGACCAGACTGGCGGCAGTGCCATAAGTGCCGGTTGTTCCGGCAGCCCAAAGCGTCATCGCCGCGCCCTTTATAGGTTGCTGTCCGCCAAACACTTTGCCGCCCAGAGCGCTCACGGGACCGACGCTCGCGCTTCCACTTTCCGTTATTGAGTTATGGCTTCCGGCAGAAGACACGTTGGAGACCCCGCAGCCGGTGAGAGCAAGCGCAAAAGATACCAGAACGGGGAGAACGCATAAGCGAGCAATGCGGCTGACATACATTTGGAGAAGCCTCTTATCCAGCGATGGCGCTCGTTCTCGGATTTGAGCATGGAGGGCTGTGTAGCCGTTCTCTACTGCTGTCCGGGTAAACTGGCGCGTTGTTCCCCGACTGTACCGATTAGATCGCCTTCACTACTACTGTAAAACTGTAGATCGAATTCTATGTCATTCCATAGTGGGAGAGGAATCTGCTTATGGTTATGGCTCGTCCCACGACGGCATCCCACATTACTGGAACTCCTCTAATCTTTCGACCCTAAACATTAGGCCAGACTCACACGGCTTGCATGTTTCAGTGTGCCTACGATGGGTTGTTTCGGACTTTCAGTGCCGTTCCTCACCGTTCAACGTCGATGACCACCCGTCCTCGAACCCGTCCGGCCATGAGAGTTTTTGCCATTGGAATCGCGTCGCTCAGACCGATTTCATGAGAGATCGCATCAAGTTTGGAGAGGTCGAGATCGCGCGCCAAACGCGCCCACGCTTCAAGCCGGGCCGGACGCGGACACATCACACTGTCGACGCCCGCCAGTGTTACCCCGCGTAGGATGAAGGGCGCGACCGTGGCCGGGAAATCCATTCCCCCCGCCAGTCCGCAGGCGGCGACAACCCCACCGTATCGCATCGTCGCACAAACATTCGCCAGTACATGGCTGCCGACGACATCGATCGCACCCTCCCACCGTTCTTTCCCCAGTGGTTTTCCTGGATCCGCAAATTCTGCCCGCGCCAGCACCTCTGCGGCACCCAGACCCTTCAGGTAATCAGCCTCTTCCATCCTTCCGCTGACCGCCACAACTCGATACCCCAGCTTGGCAAGAATGGAAACCGCCACGCTGCCCACGCCTCCTGCCGCGCCTGTAACCAGAATCTCGCCTTTGTCCGGAGTCACGCCGCCCCGTTCCAACGCCAGTACACACAACATGGCGGTATAACCCGCCGTACCGATGGCCATGGCCTGCCGGGGAGTAAAGGCTACAGGCAAAGGAACCAGCCATTCGCTTCTCAACCGCGCCTTCTGCGCAAATCCTCCCCAATGGGTTTCTCCAACACCCCAGCCGTTCAGCAACACAGAGTCCCCCACCCGATACTCCGGATGGCTGCTTGCTTCGACCGTGCCCGCAAGATCAACGCCAGGAATCATGGGGAAGCGACGGACTACAGGAGACTGTCCCGTAATTGCCAAGCCGTCTTTGTAGTTAAAACATGAATACGCAACCTTTACGGTAACGTCGCCCGCAGGCAGAAGCGAGTCGTCTAACTCCTTCAATGCAGCGCGATACCCGTTTTCGTCCTTTTCGATCAAAACACCCTTGAACATCTTTTCCTCCATAGCTATAGACCGTTCGTCTAGTTAAGCCGCAAAATAATCATCGCCGAATTACCGTGAAAAAACTCAGCGTAGACCAGCAACGGCTCGTAATAAACCGTGCTGCGGATGATCTGAAGTACCTCGGCTTGCCGCTGGAGGGGAAGATCGTGCGCGGGATCGATCACTGCTTTGCGCTCAGCAACCCGGCTTCCACCCCACGGACGAAGACCCGTCCGTGGGGACCACGGCTTTAGCGAGCGCTCCTTCTATAAAATCATTCTCCAGGGCTAGTTGACCGATCTTGGCATGAAGCGTCTTCAGATCAACGGCTACAGGCTCCGCCTTCGCCTCGCCGCCAAAGACGCCGACCGCACCCTCCAGCAACTGGCTCTTGCACTGCGTGATCTGGTTGGCATAAACATCAAACTCCTGCGCCAACTCGATCAGTGTCTTTTCGCCTTTGATCGCTGTCAAGACGGTGCCCCCCCGACGAGTTTGCTCGTTGGGGGGGAAGTCCACCTTGGCCTTGAATGTTGCGCTGTGATTCCTACGCGGACGTCTGCTCTCCTCTCCCCAGCCATCTTAGGCTGCGGGGGAAC
>JARLFY010000031.1 GCA_031296325.1 Acidobacteriaceae bacterium
ACGTCGCCGGTGTAGGTGATGCGCAGAAAGTGTTGTTCGGCGGGGGTGTCGGCGAGGGCGGATTTGGGGAGTGGGATGGAGTAGGTGGCGGCACGAGACCAGTCGGCCTCGGTGGGGGCGGCGGCGACTACGCGTGGCTTCGAGCTGGGCGCGAAGCCTGCTGGCAGTGAAGCGGCGGCATCGGCGGGCTTGGTTTGCTTGAAGGCTATCTGAACTACTCCTGGCGGCGTGGGGTGCAGGGCGTATTCTTTTGCCATCTCTGCCGAGCCGACGGACCGGGTGATCTCGTGCCCAGAGGTGTCGAGTGGCACAATTGTACCGATCCCACTGGGGAAATAACTGTAGGAGATGTTCAGTCCCAAGGGCCCTGAGTCATCGCCGAGATTCTGCAGCGTGACCAGATCGCCGCCCACGTAGGCCTGATGCGCGGACTCAACGAAGAACGCCCCTGCAGGTGAGCTGACCCGCCAGCTCTCGAGGGCATCGCGCTCGGTGAGGAGCAGGATCGTAACCACCCTGCCATCGTGCAGATGGAAGACTGGCATGAAACCACGACTCTCGTGGTAGATTGCACGAGTCTGGCGCAGGGTGAATCTGCTTCCGTCATGAGTGACTTCTATAGAGCGATGCAGAATGGATTGGGGATCGAGGGAGAGGCCAGCGGTTTCGTCGATGACGAACTCGGCGGGGATGTTGGGTTGGGCGAAGAAGGCATAGACGGGGGCTTCTTTAGTGCCGAGGATAGCTAGGGGTTGGGCGGTGGCGAAGCGTAGATGCAGGCCGCTCAAGTCCATATTGAAGGGCCAGACAAAGTAGGCGTCGGCGGGTAGGGTGATGGGCTTGCTGGGTAG
The DNA here is from genome assembly GCA_031296325.1 of Acidobacteriaceae bacterium. Lineage (GTDB taxonomy): Bacteria > Acidobacteriota > Terriglobia > Terriglobales > Acidobacteriaceae > Edaphobacter. The sequence goes on from JARLFY010000031.1 coordinate 852, forward strand.
GGTGAGGGTTTGGTCGCCGGGGAGCTTGATGGCGACTTGGAAGTTGGGGTGGCTGGGCATCTGGTAGCCGCGGACGTGGTTGTTGACGAAGAGGAAGCCACTGGCGCCATTGGTGCGGGCGCTGATGCGCGGGGTGGTGAGGTCGCGCGGGCCAGTGGGGACAACCTCCGGGCGGCGCGGCTGCATGGGGGCGAGGTCCGCGCCGAAGTCGTTGAGGAAGTAGTTCCAGAGCTTGAGCTTTAGCAGGCTCGGACGCTCGTCGCCGAACTCGCCGATGGGAGCCTCGAAGTCGTAGGACTTTTGCGGCAGGTCGTTGGCGTAGTGGGTGGCGAGGGACTCCTGTAGGGTGGTGAGCTTGCCGTCGGGATTCTCGCCACCGTGAAACATGTAGCTGCCGTAGAGGTTGACGCCGGAGCCGAGCATCACCGGCATCATGGCGGCGATGTCGTTGGCGGAGACGACCGGGCGACGGTGATAGGTGACCTGCATTCCGCCGCCCATCTCGGCGGTGATAAAGGGCGTGTCGAGGGAGAAGTTGGCGGCGTTGCCGGTGGGGACTTGACCGCCGACCGCTTCAACCTTACCGCCGACGGCTCCCATGTCTCCGGTGACGCGGCTGCCGAAGCGGAAGGCGTAGACCTCGCTCGGCTTGAGCTGCTTGATCGAGGCGTCCCACGGCGCGTCGGGATAGCCGCCATAGACTGGCAGAACCGCGCCCTTGGGGATCGCCGCGCCGTCCCAACCCGTTGCAGTGTAGAAGGGCACGCGCAGACCAGCGTCGCGCGCCATCTGCTTCAGTGTGAGAATGTGTTGCGTGCCGCACAGCGAGCAGCGTTTGTTGTACTCATTCTCTAACTGCACGGCGATGACCGGCCCGCCCTGGCTCCACATCAGGCCCTTGAGCTGCGCGCCGACCTGTTTGTAGAGCGTGTCCACGTAGCCGAGATAGGCCGGATCGTTCGATCTTTGCTGCGTCGTCTTGGCCAGGAGCCAGTCGGGGAATCCGCCGTTGCGTACCTCGGCATGCGACCATGGGCCGATGCGCGGCAGAACGTACATTCCGTGGCGCGCGCAGAGCTGGGTGAAGCGACGCAGATCCTTCTGCCCCGCCCAATCCCACTGGCCCTCGACCTCCTCGTGGTGGATCCAGATGATGTATGTGGCGATCACTTGCACGCCCGCGCTCTTCATCTTCAGAATCTCGCTCTCCCACTCGGACTCGGGGACGCGGGTGTAGTGCATCTCGCCCATGACGGGCAACCAGGGCTTGCCGTCCAGCGTCAAATACTGCGCGTTGAGGCCCAACACGTGGCCGTCGGGCGACTTGGCATCCGCCGCGTCGAAGCTATAGTTCGCCGGGCCGGGCGCCGCCGTGGCCGCCGAGGCATCGATGAGCAGAGGCTGCTCGGCTGCGAGCGAGCCGGCAGACAACAGAAGGGCAATTGCTGCGAGCAGGATGGAGCGCGGTGTTGGCATCATCATGGCGTGGGCGGATTCCTCTTGCGGATCTGGTACTGCAATCTAGTGAAGATCGCCGAAGTGAACAGCTTCGATCGCCGTCGCACCGGGCTGGTCGAGGAACTGGATCGAGGTCGCCGGGCCCAGATCGTTCGGCGGCGTCCACTCGCGCAGCGCCCAGACGATCTTCCTGGCTGGCGTCACCTCGATGGCCTGCACCGCCCCGGGCGCATTGTCGGCGTTCTTGGTCCACTCGTTGACCCAGTTATTGATGACCGTGTTGCCGTTGGCCAGGCGACGCGCCTCCTGTAGGCTGGCGAACTTGTAGCCGGGCGCATCCGCCGGAGTCCAGCTCCAGAGCGTATCGCCGCGCCGGGTCACCTCGCGCACGCCCAGCCGGTCGGTGATGAGTACATCGCCGTTGGCCTGTGGGTCGGCGCTCCACGGACCGCTGGCAGGAAAGCTCCACAGGGCGTGGCCGTCTGAGTCGTACTCGACGACCTTGTCCTGGGCCATGTGCGCGACCAGCAGAGTTCCCGCCGCAGTCAGACGCGCGTGGCGGAACTGTCCGTGCACGCTCACCGGCTGCTTGACGTCGAGGGGAAACTCTTTTTCCGTCGCTCCGGTCGTGGTGTTGACCACGCGCACCACGGCCCCGGGGTCGCCGTTCATGATAAACAACACGTGCTCGCTGCCGATGGGCACGGCGGTGTGGATCTCGTGGCCGGCCGGGGCGTCGTAGCTCCAGACGACTTTTTTATCCGGCGTGATCTCAGTGACGCCGAACTGATGCGCGTAGAGAATATTGCCATTGGCCAGCGCGACCATGTCGCTGATCTCGCCCTTGCCCGCGGCGTCGTCGTAACTCCAGACGATCTTGCCCCCACGCACGATGAAGATCCTGCGATCATGCGACTCGCCGGAGTAGACGAAGTCGTGCTGAGCCAGTCCCGCGCCAGGCAGCACCGCCGGAGCCCGCCCGTCGAGCTGGGTTGCGGCGACGGCCGGCGTCTGCGCGCAGAGATGGAGAGAGACTCCAAGAAGAACCGCTACACCGAGCCAATGAATCGTTCGCACAAGCACCTCGCAACCGGGATTTTATCTACCCCGTAATACTAATCGCCTGTAACTCTGTCGTCACCCACTTTGCTCTGCCGTTACCCGCTCACACGCGCACCACGCGGATCGCCAGATAAGGCTGGACGGGCAGCTGGATCGAGGCGTTGCCGGAGAGTGTTCCGGCTATAGGTGTAATCGTCATCGCCAGGGTGTTGAGGATCTCGGCCTTGAAGTGCGCGCCCTCGGGCAGTCGATAGCTCTGCGTGGCGTGCTGGCGATCCCACAGGTAGGTCAGGTAGTACTCGCCCTCGCCCCCCAGGTATTCTTGCCGCCGAGCACCGTCGCCGCCGCTGGAGCCGCATCGACGACCTGCTTGAAGAACCGCAGTCGCGCCGACTCGCTATCTACTGCATGGGAGAAAACCGTCCGTCGCAGGAGAATAGAGCCTGCGAGCTGCTCCCGGTTTGCTGGTTGCTCCCGCTGCCAGGCAGCACCCTGACCACATTGCCGGCGTTGCCCGTGCTGGCCGCCGTCAAAGGAAGATTCGTTCCGTCGTCTTCTATCGCGGTGAACTTCAGATGCATCTTCTCCGGCTGGATTCCCTCGATGAAGACGTTGCTCAGGGTGATCTCAGTGCGATGCGCCTCGTCGTACCCGGCGATCAGCACATCGCCCGGCGTCTCGTCGTAGATATTCTGCAACGTGATCTTCTTGTAATCCGGGATGCGGTCGCCCTTGATCCCCGGATCGACGAACGGCTCAATCGTGTTGTCGTTGTAGTACGGCGAGATGGCGATTGGCACCTGCACATCGCGCATGCATACGTTGCGATAGGTCAGATCATGCACCAGCCCGCCGCGCGTTGCATTGCTCTTGATGCGGATTCCGCTGGTCGTATGATCCTCGACCAATCCATCGACCAGTAGAAAACTGTCGCCTTCGAAGGTTCCGCTGCCAATCGACATTCCGTGGCCGCTGTAGAAGTGGTTGTCGAGGACGCTCATGTGAGTCACGCCGCTCTTGATGGCGATGTTGTCGTCGCCGTTATCGATCCAGCTATGCGCAATCGTGATGTTGGTCGACAAGCCGGGATCGATGCCATCGGTGTTGCGCGGCCTCGGATCGTTCGGCCCCGGCTCCACGGTCGGCGTCTTCAGATGCACTCCCCAGACCGTAAATCCGTTGGTCTGCGAGACGCCAACGTGGAAGTTCGGCGAGTTGTGCAGCGAGATCTTGTAGAGCGTGAATCCATCCGCCTGAGCTGCATCGATCAACCGCGGATCGCCATAGGGCACGTTGCCCGGCTCGGCCTTCACCGCCAGCGCCCACCATGAGTAACCCTTGTCCAGCAGCTTCGCTCCGCCGCGCCCGTCGATGACTCCCTCGCCCATAATGCCGGTATTTCTGGCGCGAATCGTCAGAAAGGACTTGCAGGCCTGCGCCCGCGCCTTCATCAGAACCCCGCAGGCTCCCGGCGTTACGTCATAGTCCGAGGCGCGCCGCGAGGCAAACAGCGTCACCCCTTTATCCACCAGCAGAGTCACGCCCTCGCGCAGTTCCAGCGGCCCGCTCAGGAAGGCATTGGTCGTCGGCTGAACCATCGCCTTCTTCCCGCTCGCGTTCTTGACGGAGTTCTTTCCGCTGGCACGACCGAGCGCCAGTTCCACCGCCTTGCCCGCTGCGCAGTGGTCGATTGCCGCCTGAATCCGCGCTGTATCCGAGCGCGACTCATCGACCTCGGCCAACCCCTCGCCCACGGCGACGATCTTCGCCTCCAGCCGCGCGCAACCTGGCGGAATCACCGGCTCGGTCACTGTGCGCGTGTCCTGCGCCCAGATCCGCGCCGCTCCCACGCCCATTGCCAGCGCAGCCAGAACGCCAGCAACCATCGCGTCCGCCCGCAACGCACCCATCCACCGCCCGCTCGTTCGCGCAATCGCATCTGGAAACATGGCTTCGCCCTCCTGCTGACGCCCTGCCAAAGTAGCACCGTCGCCGGAGATCTGTCACTCCAGAAAATAACGACACCACTTCAGAGCATTCCCGCAGGACCCAGACAGGCCGCCTCGTCTCAGAACTCCGCTCAGTGGCCGGAGTGGTAGGGATGCCCGGCCAGAATCGTCAGAGCGCGGTAGATCTGCTCGGCCAGTACGGCGCGGGCCAACTCATGCGGCATGGTGATTGTGCCAAAGGAGAGAATCAGGCTAGCGCGAGAGCGGGCCGTCGCGGACCAGCCATCCGCCGGACCGATGGCCAGAACCAGCATCTGCGTTCCGCCGTCGCGCAGTCGTCCAAGGTGCGCGGCAATCTCCTCCGACGAGAGTTGCTTGCCCCGGCTATCCAGCAAAATCAGCACTGGAGCCGTCCGCGCGGCCTGACGATCCAGCCAGCCCAGCAGCGCCGCCTCCGAGTCCTGCACCAGCGCCTCGCAGGGCATATAGCGAGTGGCACGAGTGAGATACTCCGTCGCCAGCGTCCCCGCAGCGTCCGACTTGGCGCGCGAGCGGGTTGGCGAGATGGCCGTCAGAAAGATCTTCACGATACAAGCCTACCGCAAAGACATAGAAAACATCTCGATAAATATGATTTATGGAATTCCAGACCGCGATGTCATAGACGAGCCTGCGCTAATACGAAACACCATCATTCCGTATAATCGTAAATATTGAATTAAATAAATCAGTCAAAATGCACTTGATACTTGATCGCTTTGGAACGCCAATTGCAAGTGTTTTAAGCTATCAATGTGTCTTTTTGTATTGAACTGACTGTAGCTCCGCTGTTTGGCGGACGGAGTGGGCCTTCAAGGAGATTTGCGAATGAGGAAGTTTTTAGGGATTGCTTTATTTTTCCTTCTGGCAATAAGCGTGTCGTTGACTGCTTTGGGACAGATAACCAGTGGAAATCTGTCGAGCACAATTAAAGATTCTACTGGCGCAGTCATATCGAACGCGACAATTACTGCGGTCAATGAAGACACGAAGGTGTCTTATACCGGCAGTTCCAGTTCAAACGGCGAGGCGCGCATCGGCAATCTGCCGTTTGGCAGCTATGACATCACAGCTTCGGCCCCCGGGTTCAAGAACTTCACTCTGGTCGGCGTCCGAATCAATGTAAACAAGACGGACTCGGAGATCTTTACTCTCGCGGCGGCCTCGACCAGCAGCACGGTCAATGTCTCGGCGGATGCCGGAGTCGCACTGGATACGACATCGCTGAATCTTACGCAAACCTTTGAAACGAAAGAGCTAGCCGTTCTTCCCAGCGCCACAGTCGGTCTGGGCGTCCTGAACGTCTCCCTGCTCAGCCCCAACGTGGCTTCGAGCGGTGGACTGGGAGCAGGCGAGGGTCCTTCGGTAGCTGGCCAGCGCCCCAACAACAACAACTTCAACATTGAAGGTATCGACAACAACGATAAGGGCGTCACGGGACCATTGGTCTATATTCCCAACGATGCGGTTGGCGAGTTCTCCTTGATCGTCGGTCAGTTTTCCCCTGAATTTGGCCACTCCTCGGGAGGCCAGTTCAACACTCTGGTAAAGAGCGGCACCAACGATTTTCATGGCGTTGCCTATGAGTACTTCCAGAATCGCAATCTGAACGCGACCGACGTACCGGCGAACACGGTAGAGCCAAAGGCTCGCTATGACTTCAACCGCTACGGAGGCCAGGTCGGCGGCCCCATCAAGAAGAACAAGCTCTTCTTCTTTGGCAGCTACGAGCGACAGACGACCGGACTGAGCAGTCAGAACTACGTCTGCACCCCGACGGCCGCAGGCATTGCAGCCCTGAAGGGCATGGCTGGATTGAACGCAACCAACCTCGCACAGTACCTCAAGTACACCCCCGTTTCTCCCGGCAATGCTGGGATCGACGCCTCTGTCGACAACGCCTGCTTCAATCAGGCAACCGGTGCGCAGTTCCTTGATATCTATCCGAACGCAGCCACTGCGACCCCGGTAACGCCATCTTACGGAGCCGTTCCGGTCTACGGTTCGGGAACCCCCACCGCGATCCCTCTTGGCAACTATCTGGCCGTCGGCCCGTATTACATCAATTTCAAGGCCTTGACGACCAGCGGGGACTACACCATCTCGCCTACGGATGAACTCCGTGTGCGCTACATCTACAACGCAAACGCGCAGCAGGATGTCTATGCGCAGCTTCCAGAGTTCTACGTTACGCGTCCCACGAAGTATCACCTCGTCGCCATCAGTGAATACCACTCGTTCACGGCCAATCTGACCAACGAAGTGCGTCTTGGCTATAACCGATATAGCGACCTGATCTCGGCAGGTTCTTTCACCTACCCAGGTCTTGATTCCTTCCCGAATCTTGTCTTCAACGACCAGAATGCGTTGCAGTACGGGCCTGATTCGGACGCACCGCAATCCACCATTCAGAACCTGTATGAGTTTACGGACAACATCACCTACTCATACAAGACGCACACCGTCAAAATCGGCTTTGACGGACGCAAGTACATCGCTCCGCAGACCTTTACCCAGCGCGTGCGTGGAGACTACGAATACAACTACCTGAGTGAGTTCCTGCACGATCTGGCTCCCACCAATACGACCAACGGATCCGGCATTACGGGTGAGCGCTCCACGGGCAACTTCATCTATTACGGGGATCAGACCGCACTGTACGGATACGCCAACGATACATGGCGCGCCACCCCCGCACTGACCATCAACTACGGCATCCGCTACGAATTCACCTCGGTTCCAACAGGCGAGCGGGCGCAGTCGTTGAACAGCGCGGCAAGCGTTGCAGGACTGATCAACTTCACCGCTCCACAGCCGCAGTACAAGAACTTTGCACCGCGCGTGGGCATCTCCTACTCGGTAGACGACAAGACGGTGGTTCGCGCTGGCTTTGGCATGGCATACGACGTTCTGTATGACAATCTTGGCCTGCTCACCTTCCCGCCGCAGTACTCCTCGACCAACGACGTGGGAGACGGAAACACCTACAACGGAAAGCTGGATCCGAACCCCGGCGATCCTAACTTCCTGACCAATGGCGGATTGCCCGCCGGTACGGGTACGCTTGCAACCTTCTCCACCATTGCAGCACAGAAGGCTGCCACTTCGGCATATCTTCCCAACCAGACCTTGCCCTACGCAGAGATCTGGTCGCTCGGAGTTCAGCGCACGTTTGGTTCAAACTACACCGCTGAGATCCGCTACACCGGAAGCCGCGGCGTCCACCTTCCCACGCAGGTTCAGATCAACCGTCAGTCGAAAGTAACGGCTGCCAACCAGTTGACGACCTACTTTGGTGCGGCCGCAAGCAGCATGGGAACGAGCGTGACAGGTTACGCCGGAGAGAACAATCTGGCTGCCATCCAGTCTCTCTCCAACACCGTGCCGGCTTATCTTGCTGCTGGTTTCACAAGCAAGATCACCTCGTATCAGCCCGACTCTGCCTCCGACTACAACGCCGGCTCGTTGGATCTGATTCGCCGCTTCAACCACGGGCTTTCGATCAACGCAGCCTACACCTGGAGCAAGACCATGGACGATGCGACTGCCGCAACGTTCTCGACCATCTTTACTCCGCGCAGACCGCAGGACTCGCAGTGCGTCTCGTGCGACTGGAGCCGTTCGGCTCTGGATCGCGGTCAGCGATTCTCTCTGGCCGCTGTCTACGACCTGCCTTACTTCAAACACTCCAACTTCCTGATGAAGAATCTGGCAGGAAACTGGTTGATCTCCCCCATCTATATCTACGAGTCGCCGGAGTATGCGACGGTTCTGTCAGGTACAGATGCAAACTTGAATGGCGACTCCGTGGATCGCACAATCATCAACCCGAACGGCGTAAAGGGAACTGGCAGCGCTGTGAATCCAGTTTATAGCTCGACACTGGCCTCCGCGTGCGGTACGGGCGTAACCAAATGCGCAGCGAATCTGATTGGTTATGTTGCAGTCAATCCGAATGCATACTACATTCAGGCTGGTGCGGGAACCTTGCCGAACGCGGCGAGGAACACGCTTCCTCTTCGCCCCATCGACAACGTCGACCTGTCGGCAGTCAAGAGGATCAACTTCACAGATCGCTATGTCTTTGAGTTTCAGGCACAGGCGTTCAACGTCCTGAACCACCCGCAGTACATTCCGGGTTCTCTGGACAACGTGAACTTCAACGACACCCACACGGATTCAACGGCAATCATCAATGCCTCATCCGCAGCCTTCAATAAACCCCAGACACTCTTCAATTCCAACGCTCGCACCATGCAGTTGGCTGCGAAGTTTATCTTCTAACCCTTGTTCCGAAACAGATACGGCGCCCCAAGGGGCGCCGTATCTGTTTAAGCATGCATGTCGTTCAGGTGAAAATCCTCTATAAACAGATTTTCCCGAAGCTTACTTCTTTTTTGCCACAGCTTTTTTCTTCGCTGGAGCCACTGCCTTCTTTGCCGTGGCCTTTACAGCGGGCTTAGCTGTCTTCTTAACTGCGACCTTCTTGGCCACACTCTTTACGGCCTTCTTCACCGCAGGCTTTGCTGCCTTTTTAGGAGCAGTTTCAGCGACGACCTTCGCGGCCTTCTTTGCGACCTTCTTCACCGGGGCGGCCTCGCTCTTCGCTGCCGTCTTTGTCGCCGTAGTCTTTACCGACTTCTTTACCGTCTTGGAGCCTGAAGCCTTGGAACGCGCAGCGGCGATCTTCGCCTTCAACTCAGCGTTGAGTTCGGCGACGCTGATCGTGGTTGCGGATTTGCGCATCCGCTCCAGACCGTAGTAGGCGCGCTTCTCCGCAGAGAAGACGTGGACGATGAAGTCGACGTAGTCCATCAGAATCCACTCGCCTTGCCTGCGTCCCTCCACCGAGTTGGGATAGACTCCGAACTCGCGCTTCAGGCGGATCTCAATCTCGTCGGTGATGGCGACGTTCTGGCGTTCGTTGGTTCCGTTGCAGATCAGGAAGTAGTCGGTCAGGCCGCTCTCCGATGGATCGAGAGCCAGAATGCGAATGTCTTCGGCTTTTTTGTCTTCACAGGCTGCGGCGGCTGCCAGCAGGAGTTGATAACTTTCAGTTGAGGGCATGGATCTCCTTACATCTCATGGTATCGGGTTACAGCCGTCTGCGTCTATCGCAACCTACGCGCATCTTCCTTCACAGATCTCGCAATGCAGCAGATCTTCCGTCGTTACAGATCGAATCGGTCTACTTCAGCGTCTTCACATAAGCCGCAACCGCAGCGGCCTGAGCTGGCGTCAGCGTACTGTTCGGCTTGATGTGCGGAACCTTTGCCTCTCCGCCCTTGGTCAAAACGGAGGCGACCTCGGCCACGCTCTTCGCTGTTCCGGCTAGCTTGGGTCCCATCGACGGCTTGCCCTGCCCCTGATCGCCGTGGCACATTGCGCACTTGGTCTTGTAGAGTGCGCCGCCGTCCTCTGCCGCAGCCTGCATCCACGCCATCGTCGTGATCGTTGCCAGCGCTACCGTTGCAATGCGAAGTCTCATGGTCATCCTCTCTCGAATCGTAGATTCATCTATGGCTCATGACTATAGCGTTTTTACAATTGCTGTAGCAATGATGAATTTATTCCAAGAGAAACAATTTTTTATCGGAGCAAGCGTCTACTGCGCCGCAGAGGCCCGCTCGGTCGGCACATGCGTTCCACCGCTCAGCCCGCCTTCGTACTTCGCCACGCCCTTGTAGAGGCTCTCCGCAACGCGCTCGCGATACTCCGGCTCGCGCAGTTGCTCGGCGTCTTTCGGATTGGTCACAAACGAGATCTCCGCCAGAATCGACGGCATATTCGCGCCAATCAGAACCACAAACGGAGCCTTCTTCACACCGCGATCCTTCAGCCCGACGTTGCCCTTTTGCAGTCCCGTGTAGAGCGAGCCTTCCACGTCGCTGGCAAACTCGCGACTCTCGGCGATCTTGTCCTTCAGCGCAATCTTCTTCACCAGATCGCTCAGTTGATGGATCGATTGGTCGCTGACGGCGTTCTCGCGCGCAGCCACATCGAGCGCCGTCGGATCGCTGGTAAAGTTCAGGTAGTAGGTCTCCACGCCACGCGCCGCCGAGTCGGACGACGAGTTGGCGTGAATCGAGAGGAATAAATCGGCCTGCGCCTTGTTGGCGATCGCCGTCCGCGTCTCCAGCGGAATAAACGTGTCGTCCGAGCGGGTGTAGATGATCTCCGCGCCCAGCCGGTCGTGCAGCAGTTTGCCCAGACGTAGCGCCACGTCCAGCACCACATCCTTCTCCTCGATGCCATCGACGCCCAGCGTTCCAGAGTCGTGTCCGCCGTGGCCTGCGTCGATGACGATGCGCCCAATCTTCAATCCCAGTGCGCGCACCAGCGAGGTCTGCCCATCGGCCGTCGGCACCGCCGCCCGCGCCGGAGTCGCATCCACCGCAGCCTTGCCCTTCCCCTTGCGCGGCTTGCTCAACGAGTTCGTCGAGGCCGCAGGCAGAGCATCACTCGGCGCGGCAACCGCTGCGCTCACCGCATCTCCGCCACTCTTGTTTCCTGATCCCGCATCCCGGCTTCCCGCGTCCGCCACCACCGCCGAGATCGGCTTCGAGGTCGGCTTTGCCGTGGCCTGTACGCGTCCCGGAAGATCGCTCAGGTCGGCGACCTCGCTGCTTGCATTCGCGCTCGAAGTCGCCACGCTATTGGGAACAGGCCTCGCCACCGTCGACTTCACCGTCACCGCCGCCCGAGGAGCCGGAGTCTCCATCGCCGCCGCAGGCCCAGCCGCCATCGCCGCGCCCATGCTCGTCACCGCCTGTCCGCTGGCCGTCGTCGCCGGCGCACTGCCTCCCGCCACCTTGCTCCCGTGAATGTCGATAATCAGCCGATAGGGATTGGGCAGCAGAAACGCCGAGTACTCCGTAACGTCGTTCACGTCCAGAACCACGCGCGTCACGTCGTCGGAGTACTGCGCCGCCCTCACCTTCTTCAGAAACCCATCATCAGTCACGGCGAAGCTCTTGCCCACCAGCTCCGGTGCCAGCTTGGTTCCATGCAGGTCGAAGTAGATGCGATCCGGGTTCGGAACGCGCGCCGCCTCATAGGTCACACTGTCGCCCAGATCAATCGCCACCCGAGTATAGGTCGCCGTAGACCAGTGGCGAATCCCAGTCACCAGAGCGCGTCTCCCGCTGCGTCTCCCGCTCGTCGGCGCAACCGCGATCGGCGAGCCGAGAGCAGTAGTCCCAGTCGGAGCAACCACCGCCCCGCGTTCTGCAACCTCCGTCGCCACAGAGCCAGCCGAAAGACTCGCCGGGGTCGCCGTCGCGCTATTTCCGCGTATCACGGTTCCCGAGGTCTGCGCCATGGCTGGCAGCGTCGATCCTCCACCCAGCGCGGCCCGCTGACCGCCAACCGGCACAGCCTGAATCGCAGCCGGAGCAGGAGCAGGAGTACTCTGAGCCGGTGCCGGAGCCGCCAGCCTCGTCTTCCCCAATCCCTGATTTCTAACCACTGATGTTCCCTGCGCCTGTGTCCCCTGCGACAGCGAAGCCAGCCCTGCGCGAGCCTCTTCGGCCTGCTCGCTCCTCGGATGCTCCTTCAGCAGCAGTTGATACTTCTCCCGAGCCGCCGCCGCATCGTTCAGATCGTTCTGCTCGATCTGTGCCTCGGCCAGCAGCGCCCCGGCCTGTAGCGAGCTGGTTGGATACTGCTTGCGCATGAACTCGTACTGCCCTACCGCCGCCGTCAGGCTCTTGGCGTCGTGCAACCCGCGCCCCTGTTCGGCCAGCAACTCGGCCACAGCATAGATCGCCGCCGCCGCATGAACATCGCGCGGACTCTCGTGATAGATCGCGCGATAGCCGTCCATCGCGCGAGTGTAATCGGCCTTGCTGCGTGTCTCTTCGGAGATCGCCTCCAGCGCGTCCCTTCCCTGCTCGGCCGCCTCCCACGCAGAGAGCGGCGCCGTCTTCTGCTGCGTCCCGGCTCTCGCCGCGCCAGCCTTGACCGACGTACCGCCAGCCACCGCTCCACTCAGCCCCACGCATCCCGCCAGCACAGCCGCAACCATCCGGGCGCGCCTCATCGAACCCACCGCACCCCGCAGCCATCGCATTGGTATCTCTGGAAACATATCCTATCCAGTTTATTTCTCCGCGCCACGCCGCACCCGTAAAAATCCGCCCAGTGCTTTCGCCGATACCCCCACATGCGTCGCATCGAGCGCCTGCCTTTGCTTGTCATTCCGTAGCCATCTTGTTTGTCATTCCGCAGCGAAGCGGAGGAATCTGCTTTTGCATCTGTCCTTGCGTGTCATTCTGAGCGCAGCGAAGAATCCCCGCATTTCGTTCGAACCGCGACGAACTCCGCCACACATCAAAACGCCGGGTGCCCCATCCATCGCAGCAACATCGCGATGGGTGGGATGAACACCGCTCGCGCCGCAACGGTCTATCCCCAGAATGCGCTACGCGATCAATCCCCCAACGACCTCCGCCGCCTTGGCCAGCGCACCGTCCAAAGCCCCAGCGTCGCTTCCGCCCGCCTCGGCCAGATCGGGCCTTCCGCCGCCCTTGCCTCCGACCAGCCCTGCCAGCGCACCCACAATCTTGCCCGCATGAACCTTGCCCGCCAGATCCTTGGTCACGCCCACAATCAGCGAGACCTTGCCGTCGGCCGCCGCGCCCAGCACCACAATGCCCGAGCCGAGCTTCCCGCGCATCTGATCCACCAGATCGCGCATCGGCCCGCGCTCCAGCCCGTCCACGCGCTGCACCAGCAGCTTGACGCCCTTGACCTCGACCGCCGTAGCCTCGCCCGCAGCGTTCGCCGCCGACTTCATGCGCACCGCATCCAACTCGCGGCGCAGCTTCTTCATCTCCTCATCGGTCGCGGCCAGCCTCGCCCGCAGCGCATCCGCCGGAGCCGCCGCATCCGCGCCAACGATCTGCCCGACCGTGCGCGCCACGTCGTAGTCGCGACGGAACTCGCCCAGCGCTCCCCAGCCAGTGACCGCCTCCACGCGCCGCACCCCGCTCGACACCGAACCCTCGCCGACCAGCTTAATCAGACCAATCTCGCCCGTCGCCCGCGTGTGCGTTCCTCCGCAAAGCTCGGTCGAAAAACTGCCGACCTTGACCACGCGCACCTTGTCGCCGTACTTCTCGCCGAACAGAGCCATCGCGCCCAACTCCTGCACCGCCACGTCGATGGGCACATCCACCAGCGTCTCCACCGGAGTATTGGCCAACACCTGACGATTCACGATCTCCTCGACCTGCGCCATCTCCTCCTCGGCCACTCCGGCAAAGTGGGAGAAGTCGAAGCGCAATCTGGCGCGATCTACCGACGATCCCGCCTGCTTCACATGCCGCCCCA
>JARLFY010000032.1 GCA_031296325.1 Acidobacteriaceae bacterium
GCGGCTTGCTGCGAGGTGTCGGCGGCGGAGGCGGCGAAGCGGATGTGCAGCATCTCTACAAAGACCTTGGGGGCGGGCTTGGGCGGCTGGGCGCGGCGCGAGTTGGCGTACCCGCCGCTGGCGCTGGCGTAACTGCCGGAGGTGGTGCGAATGCCAGAGCCGGTTCCAAAGCGTGTGCTGATGGCGGCGGGCGCGGGCTTGGGTGCTGACTTTGAAGGCTCGCTGGGCAGCTCGATCTGGGTGCGCTTGCGGTCGAGCTGCGCGATGCCGAGCTGTTCGCAGAGCAGGCGAAGTTCTCCGGCGGCGAGCAGGTTCAGGACGGACTCGGGCGGGTCGCCGTAACGGTCTTGCAGTTCGGCGCGCACGTCGTCCAGCGTGGCCTGATCTTCGGCTCCGGCGATGCGCTTGTACATGCGCAGACGCTGGTTCTCCTCGGGAATGTAGCTGGAATCGATGCGCACAGAGATGCCGAGGTTGATGCTGGTGCCGGCGTGGGCGGGACGGTCGGCCTCGCCCTTGATCTTGCGCACGGCCTCTTCCAGCATGGAGGTGTATAGCTCGAAGCCGATGGCCTCGATGTGGCCGGACTGTTCGCCGCCGAGCATGTTGCCCGCGCCGCGTAGTTCGAGATCGAGTGCGGCGATCTTGAAGCCTGCGCCGAGGTCGCTGAACTCCTTCAACGCGGCAAGGCGGCGACGAGCGATCTCGGTCAGCTCAGTGTCGGGCGGGATGAGGAGATACGCATAGGCGCGACGATTGCTGCGTCCTACGCGGCCTCTCAACTGATATAGCTCCGACAATCCGTGGCGATCCGCACGGTTGATGATGATGGTGTTGGCCAGCGGAATGTCCAGCCCGTTCTCGATGATGCTGGTTGCGACCAGTACGTCGTACTCGTGATTCATGAAGGCGAGCATGACGCGTTCCAGCTCGGCCTCGGGGAGTTGGCCGTGACCGACGACAACGCGTGCGTGGGGGACGAGTTCGCGGATCTTGGCGGCCAACTCGTAGATCGTCTCCACGCGGTTGTGGACGAAGTAGGTCTGGCCGCCGCGCTCCATCTCCATCTCGACTGCGGTGCGGATAAGCTTCTCGTCGAACTTGGCGACGATGGTCTGGATCGCCATGCGATCCTTGGGCGGCGTCTCAATGACGCTCATGTCACGCAGTCCGACCAGCGACATGTGCAGCGTACGCGGGATCGGTGTGGCCGACATGGCGAGGACGTCGATCTGTGCGCGCATTTGTTTGAGGCGTTCCTTGTGGCGCACGCCAAAGCGCTGTTCTTCGTCGACGATGAGCAGGCCGAGGTCTTGAAACTTCAGCTTCTGGGCGAGGACGGCGTGGGTGCCGATGAGGATGTCGATCTTGCCCGCAGCGACCTTTTCCAGAATCGCGGTCTTCTCCTTCGCGGTGCGGAAGCGCGAGATCATCTCGACGTTGACGGGGAAGTTGGCGAAGCGTCGCTTGAAGCTCTCAAAGTGCTGGAAGCTGAGGACGGTGGTAGGCGTCAGCACGGCGACCTGCTTGCCGTCCTGTACGGCCTTGAAGGCGGCGCGCATGGCGACTTCGGTCTTGCCGTAGCCGACGTCGCCGCAGAGCAGGCGATCCATCGGCTGGGTCGATTCCATGTCGTGCTTGATGTCGGCGATGGCGGTGAGCTGGTCGTCGGTCTCGTTGAAGTCGAAGGCGTCTTCAAACTCGCGCTGCATGTTGGTGTCTGGCGTAAACGCTGTGCCGACGGCGGCCTTGCGCGCTGCGTAGAGCTTGATCAGTTCGGCGGACATATCCGCCATCGCTTTTTTGACGCGAGCCTTGGTCTTCTGCCAGGACTGGGTGCCGAGGCGATTGCGCTCGGGCGCGGGGCCGGTCTCGCTGGAACGATATTTCTGGATGAGATCGAGGCGAGTGAGGGGGACGTAGAGCTTGGCCTCGTCGGCGAACTCCAGAATCATCAGCTCCAACGGCGGCTGATCGTTCTCTTCGATCACGCGCAGGCCGCAGTATTGCGCGATGCCGTGTTCGACGTGGACGACGTAGTCGCCGACGGCCAGATCGCGGAAGTCGGAGACGAAGGCGGAGGTTTTCGACTTGCTGCGCTGCACGGGACGCGCGGTTACGTCGGCATCATCGACCAGATCGTTGGCTCCGAAGAGGACGAGCTGGCGAGCCGTGGCGCGTCCGTCGGCGTCGCGCAGGTCGAGAACCTGCACTCCGTTGGCGATGGCCGCGCGGACGATGACTGGCGTGTGCAGGTCTCCGGCCAGAGTGCTCGACTCGCTCTGGGCCGCCTCGCTGTAGACCGTCTCGCTGCTTGAGGTCTGCGAGCGCGAGCCGAGGCGATACGGAACTTGATACTCCTGCAAGAGGCTGGCGAGTCGTTCGACCTCACCCTGATTCGGCGCGGCGATCAGCACTCGTGCATTCTGCGCAATGAGCGACTGTAGCGCCTCAATCAGCGCGTGAATGTTGCCGTGGAAGCGCGCCGTGGGGCGGGTGCTGAAGTCCACCTCGGAGAGATCGCTGCGGTCGGCGTCGAGGACATCGACCAAGCCAAGCTGGTCGAGTTCGCAGCCGGAGAAGCTGCGCAGGCGGTCGTCCAGATCCCACGGCGAGACGTAGATCTCTTCAGGCCGGACGAGCGAGCCGATGCCGGAGCGTTCATGCCGTTGCTCTACTTTATTCCACCAGCGTTCGCCCTGATTCTTCACCATTGCGGGCTCTTCGACGAAGACGCGCGTCGTGGAACCGAGCAGGTCGAACAGCGTGAAGTTGGCGTGGGCTGCGGCGCGCGTTACCGGGGCGAAGAACTCCCAGCCGGGGAAGATCGTGGCTTCCAATCCCACCCATCGCGATGCGGCCGCGATGGATGGGGCACCCGATTCCGTGACGTGGGTTAGCAGCTCCACGGGTTCCTCGCCGCCTTCGATCTGCGCGGCCTCCAGCGTTCCGCTGCGCGTTAGGCGGGCGTTGATGGCGGCCAGAATCTTCTCGGTGACCGGCGTCTCGGTGAGCGGGAGCAGGAGGGCGTGGTCGAGGTTCGAGGCCGAGCGTTGAGTGTCAGGGTCGAAGCGGCGGATCGACTCGATCTCGTCGCCGAAGAATTCGATGCGCACGGGGCCGTCCATCTCCGGCGAGTAGACGTCCAGAATGCCTCCGCGCAGAGTGAGTTGGCCGGGCATCTCGACCACATCGACGCGGGTGTAGCCGACCGAGAGCAGGTGTTCCACCAACATGTCTGGCAGATACTCCTCGCCGCAGCGCAGATGCAGCGCCAGCGCGGCGTAGTGCTCGCGGGGGAAGAGGCGCATGCAGGCGGCCTCGATCGGCGCAATGACCAGACGCGCCGTGCCGCTGGCGATCTTCCACAGCGTGGCGGCGCGAGCTTCCTGAATCTCTGCATGGGGCGATAGGTTCTCAAAGGGGAGAACGTCGTGCGCGGGCAGGCGGAGGACGCTGTCGGCGGCGAGGGCTCCGGTCAGCTCGCAGGTTGCGAGAATCGCGGCATGCAGCGCCTCGGCGGCCTTGTTGTCGGCCACCAGAATCAGGCACGGAGCCTTCGCAGCACGAACAAAGAGAGGCAGGTACAACGCGCGCGCGGTGAAGGTGAGGCCGGAGACACGTCTGCGCCCGCTGCCGACGCTCAGATGGCGGCGGACACGGTCGAAGGGCACAGAGTTCTCAAGATCCGCAAGTAGTTTGCGGACGAATGGCAGAATCATCCTGAAGACAGTCTACAACTCGTCACTCCATCGGAGGAACAAAACCGAATCGGCTGCGTAATAGGATGCATGGGCGTTCTGCGGATGATGATTCCGGCGCAGGGGATTCGGCCCCGTCTGAGAGAGATCGGGGGGAGTGCTTGTCGAATTGGCGAGTCGGAGAAGGGTGCAGGCGGTAGACTTCTGCTGTTGGGCAAGTTCACGGCGTCGGTCGGCGAAGAGAGATTGCCGAAGCTGAGGCGCGAGGGTACTTTGATTCGTTCGCCGCAAGAGGAGGTCGCGCAGAGGGAGCTGGGCAGTCTGGTGCGACGCTGTGCGGCGGGCGATGGCGAGGCTTGGCGAGAGTTGGTTGGGGCGCAGCATCGGCGGATCTATGCGATCTGCTATCGGTTTACCGGCTCAGCGACGGAGGCCGAGGATCTGACGCAGGAGGTCTTCCTGAAGCTGTATCGCAATCTGGCGAGCTTCGACGTGGAGCGGGGGAGCTTTCAGCCGTGGATTACGGCGATGACGCGGAATCTGCTGGTGGATCACTTTCGTCGAACGCGGCTGGAACGGGCCAGCGACTCGCTGGACGCGGGATATGCAGGAGACGAGGACGGCGCGACGATGGGAGATCGTCTGGCCGATGCACGACCCTCGCAGGAGACGCTGGCGTCAGGCGCGGAACTTCGGGAGAGGATTCAGCAGGCGTTGACGCATCTGGCACCGGAGTTACGCGAGGCCGTGATCCTGCGCGATCTGGAAGATATGGACTATCGGGAGATTGCGCAGACGTTACGCGTTCCCGAGGGAACGGTGAAGAGTCGCATCAGCCGGGGACGCAGGGAACTGGGACGAATCTTGCGACGTATAGAGGGAGAGGGGCAGGTGATCTAAATGGCAGACCAGAGAGAGTGCGCGCGGTGCGAGGCGATGCTGGCTGAGGCGGTCGATGGGACTCTGCCGACCGCGCAGTTGGCGCAGTTCGAGAGGCATTTGGCGGGCTGCGCGAGTTGCAGCGAGAGGCTGGTCGAGGCTCGGCTGGGAGCTGGCTGGATGAAAGAGCTGCAAGCTTGTCCGCCGGAGCCTTCAACCGAACTGATGGAGCGGATTCTGGCGCAGACTTCGGGGGAGAAGAGGCCTCTCGGCAAGGCGGTGTCCAGGCGTGGCCCCGTGGCGGCGTGGTTTGGCTGGTTGGAGCAGGTAGTGTTGCAGCCGCGATTGGTGATGACGGCGGCGATGGCCTTCTTCTCGATTGCGCTGACGCTGAATCTTGCCGGGATTCGGGTGCAGGATCTGCGGCTGAGTTCGCTGCGGGCGGGGAGCTTGCAGCGGGAGTTCTACTCGGCCAACGTGCGCGTGGTGCAGTACTGCGAGGGGCTGCGCGTGGTCTATGTGGTGGAGTCGCGGGTGCGCGACTTGCAGGGGGCGATGCAGGACAATGCTCCGGCAGGTTTGCCGACGGGGTTCGAAGAGCCGCAGCCCAAGGCGCAGCCGGGATCGCCAGCGCATGAACCGGCTGGCCAGCCGGTTCAGAGGCCGCAGTCGCACGGCGTCAGACCAGCGTTTCGTCCAGCGCCGGACTCGGGGATCAGCCGCCGCAGCGAGTCAGGGCCTCTGGTCGCAGGGATCCTTCGCCGCGCCCAGAACGACAATTACTGCTAGGTCGTGCTTTCAGCTTCTGGATCTGCATTTGAGAGTGGGATTTTGATTGGAAATACTGGAAAGGAATTTGGCATGAACTGCGTCAATCATACGGATCGGGAACGGGTTGCCTTCTGCCAGCACTGCGGCAGGCCGCTGTGCGAGGAGTGCGTACGCAGGACGGGGAGCGCGGTCTTCTGTGAGGGCTGCTGGAGTCCACGTGTGGGAGCGACGGCGCAGTCCGGGCGTCCGGGCTATCCGTCTCCCGCAGCCTACGCGCCGGTGGGTTCAGGCGAGCCGAGTCCCGGTCTGGCTGCGCTGCTGGGATTTATTCCCGGCGTGGGGGCGATGTACAACGGCCAGTATGTGAAGGGGATCGTACACCTGATCGTCTTCGTAATGCTGGTTGCGCTGGCCGACGAGTGTGACTATTGCGGCATCTTCGTCTTTGGCTGGATCTGCTATATGGCCTTCGACGCCTACCACACGGCCTGCGCGCGGCGCGACGGGACGGCTCTGCCCAATCCCTTCGGCTTCAACGATCTTGCAGAGAGGGTGGGGTGCGGTCGGGGCTGGTCGGGATCCGCGCAGGCGGGCGGGGCAGGAGAGACCGCTGCCAGTGGGCCTGTTGCGAATGACTCTGGCGCGGTTTCGGATGGAGCGGCTTCTACTCCGACAGCCGCTGGCTCTTCGCCTTACGCCAGCGCGCCGTCTTCTGGCACTACGTCGCCTTACACTACCGAAACAATGGGGAATCCAATGCCGCCTTGCAACGATGCCTTCGTGCCTTACTCTCGCCGCTTTCCCACCGGAGCGCTTCTTCTGATCGTGCTGGGCGTGATCTTTCTGGTGGGCAATATGAACCTCTTTCGCTTCTTCCACCACGCCATCTTCGGGCCAGTGGTGCTGATCGCCTTTGGCGTGTGGATCTTCGTCCATAAGATGATTGGCGACGGCATGGCGATCGAGAACGATGGGACGGAGTTCTATCGCTGGCGGCTGGCGAGCGCGGTTCGCAGTTCGTTCTGGGTGATTCTGGTCGGGGTAATCTGGCTGCTGGATGTGCTGCACATTCTGAGCTGGTCGCATAGCTGGCCGCTGTTCTTGATCGGGGCTGGCGTGGCGCAGCTCTTTCGCCACGCAATGCTGGGCGGAGCCGGGAACGATGTGTCGCCGGGCAATGTGGGGGGTGCTGGGCAACCCGACGGCTCGGCTGCACCGAATCCTGGCTCGGAACTGGTTCCCCGCGATCCTTCGCGAGCGTCCTTCAGCGGGGATGCACTCAATAACGACACGCGCGGCGATGGCAGTACGCGTGGCGATCAGGAAGGTAGGTAGAGTATGGCGAGCTATCCACCACCACCTCCGCCGTACGATCCTCGGGATCAGCGGCGGTTCTATCGCGATCAGGCGCGGGCGCAGCGAGCGGCCTGGCGCGCGCATATGCAACAGGTTAGCTTCCAGATGCGCAGGATGCGTCGAGGCTCGATTCTGGGGCCGCTTCTGCTGATCGCTGCGGGCGCAGTCTTCTTTCTGCTGGAGATTGGGCGAATCAACTCGGCTCGCTTCTGGACTCTGTACGGACACTGGTGGCCGCTGCTACTGGTTGCGGCGGGCGTTGTTCTGCTGGCGGAGTGGGCCTTCGATCAATACCAACTGCGCGATCCTCAGCGCACGCCCTATCGGCGCGTCGTGGGCGGCGGAGTCATTACGATCTTGCTGATTCTGGGACTGGTGGGAGCGGTGGAACGGCACATCGCCGCAGGAGAGAGATGGGACAACGGCGGCTGGCACTTCGCCCCGGAGAATCTGGACGAACTGCTGGGCGACAAGCACGAGAGCGACCAGACGCAGGATCTTGCGCTCGCTCCCGGCGGCTCGCTGAACGTGGTCAACCCGCGCGGCGATGTGACGGTCAACGGCACAAGCGACGATGGGCGCGTCCACATCAGCATTCATCGTCAGGTCTACGCGCAGTCGGACTCGGAGGCCGAGAGCAAGGCTGCGCTGTTGGTGCCGACTACTTCTTTTAGCGGGATGACGATGACGATCACAGAGCCATCGCAGGAGGGAGCGCGCACCGATCTGGTGCTTACGGTTCCCGCAGCGACGGCGACCAGCGTTCTTGCCAACCACGGCGACGTCCACATCGCGTCGATTAAGGCTCCGGTGTGGGCGACGTCCAACCACGGCGACATTGACCTTTCGGCGATCACCGGATCGGCTATGGTGCGCATCAACAATGATGGCTCGTCGATAACGGCGCACAGTCTGGGCGGAGGAATCGAGATTCAGGGGCGCGGTCAGGAGTTGGCGCTGACCGAGATCGTTGGGCCGGTAACGATCTCGGGCGATTTCTTTGGGGCCACGCATCTGGCGCATATCAACGGGGCGATTCACTTCCACACCAGCCGCGCCGAGTTTCAGGCGGCGCGATTGGATGGCGAGGCGGAGATCGGCCCCAATCCCGACCTGACGGTGGATCAGGCGGTTGGGCCGCTGGTCATGAATACGAGGAACCACAACGTCCGACTGGATCGCATCGCCGGAGATGTCTCGGTCAGCGATCGCAATGGGTCGATCGACCTGACGGCTGCGCCGCCGATGGGAGCGATCAATCTTCAGGACGGCAATGGTTCGGTCAGCCTGATTCTGCCGGAGCGTGCGGGCTTCTTCGTGCAGGTCAATACGACCAATGGAGAGATCAGGACGGGCTTCCCGCTCTCGATCCAGGGCGGAGAAAATCACAAGAGCGTTAATGGAGAGGTGGGATCGGGTGGCCCGCAGGTTCGTATCACCACCTCCAACGGGGACATCTTGTTTCATCCGGGAGTGGTTCAGCCGCTGTCAACGACTCCTGCGGCGACGCCGATCCTGACCCTGGCTCCGCTTCGGCCTGACCACGCGCTGCACGTCGGCAAGGGAAAGGCTGAAGGGCGGTAGGTTGCCCGCCTCCTGATGTGCGGTCGTGTTTTAGCGTGTAAATCGTCTGTGTGAAAAAATAGAAGTATCCAGTGTGGTTCCTTTGCGGAGATGTGGGTTTCAACCCATGGCTGCGAATGCAAGAATTGAGCGTGTCTAAGCTGTTTTCGGCAGGACGCAGCCGTTTACAGCGGGAGACAGAGCCATTTTCCGCAAAACATCGCATTGGTACGCTGAAACTACGAGGGAGCAGCAGGCATGTCCGACAACGCAGAGGATCTCCGCATTCGCTATCAGGACGACGCACCGCACGGAGCGCGCATCAAGGTGATTGGCGTGGGCGGAGGCGGGAATAACGCCGTCAACCGCATGATCGCGGCAGGGGTCGAGGGCGTCGAGTTCATCAGCGCCAACACGGATGTGCAGGCGCTGCAACTGTCGAACGCTGCGATCAAGCTACAGCTTGGGGTGAAGCTGACCAGCGGGCTGGGCGCGGGAGCCAACCCCGACATTGGACGGCGCGCCGCGCTGGAGGATTCCGACAAGATCATTGAGGCGCTGGAGGGCGCAGACATGGTCTTCGTCACGGCTGGATTGGGCGGAGGAACCGGCACGGGCGCGGCTCCGGTGATCGCCAGTCTGGCCAGCGAGATGGGTGCGTTGACCGTCGCTGTGGTTACGCGACCGTTTGCCTTCGAGGGCAAACGACGCATGATGCAGGCCGAACGAGGTATGCAGGAACTGCTGGACTCGGTCGACACGCTGATTGTGATTCCCAACGAAAAGCTGCTGGCGGTGGCCAAGGACGCAGGATTCTTCGAGAGCTTCCGCATTGCCGACGATGTGCTGCGTCAGGGCGTGCAGGGAATCTCCGACATTATTACCATTCCCGGCGTCATCAACCGCGACTTCGCCGACGTGAAGACCACGATGGCGGGAATGGGCTATGCGGTGATGGGAACGGCGACGGGTACGGGAGAGAATCGCGCGATGGATGCGGCTCTGGCGGCGATGGCATCGCCCCTGCTGGAGGCCGGAGCGATCGACGGCGCGCGAGGCATTCTGATCAACATTACCGGGTCGAGCAGCCTGCGCCTGTGCGAGGTCAATGAGGCTTCGACGATCATTCAGAACTCGGCGCACGAGGACTGCAACATCATCTTTGGCGCGGTGCAGGACGAGCGCATGGGCGACGAGGTGAAGATTACCGTCATCGCCACGGGATTCCGTCAGGAGATGCCCGATCGCCGTGCGCGGATGCTGGCCGAATCGACCCTGCTCTCCTGCGACGACGAGGTTCCAATTCGTGGGCGAGGCTATGCGTCGCACCGGGACGAGGCTGCTCCGCAATTCGCCAGCGAGGTGCGCGAGGATCAGCAGAGACGAGCGGTTGAGACGCGTCCGACCACAGAGACTGGCTCGGGGTTTATTGCGGAGGCGATCTCCAGTGGGCCGGTCTCTGCAACGCCGTTTGAGCCTGAAGCGGGTGCGTCTGGCTCTACGGGGAGCGCAGTCGCTGTGCAGGCTCACGCCGCGAACGCGATGGGATGGAGCTATGAGGCCGATGACGATGTGGCTCCCGAGATGGAGTCGGAGTCGCAGGGCGAGATCGAGGTGAGCCGCTACGCTGCCGACGAGATTGCCGAGGAAGAGCTTACGCGCGACGAGGAAGTGGAGTCGCAGTTCGCGCCCGCCCGCCAGTCGACCGAGCGGTCGCGTGGGCGGGAGCTGATTCCAGTTCCCGCATCGGTCTTTGACGATGAGTTCTTCCGCAGCTCAAACCGTCCGGAGCCGGTCGAGGAACCGAGGGCCGAGGTGCGTGAGCCGGAGATGCGTGGCGTTCGCTACAGCAGCGTCCAGCCCAGCGTCGAAGCTCAGCCAGCCACGCCATATGCCGTAGAACCCGAGCATGCGGCTCGTCTCTTTGCCGGGGCGAGCGCCTCTCCGGTGCAGCCGGTGGAGAACGATGAACTGGACATTCCCGCGTTCCTGCGCCGGAACCATTGAAATCAGGCAGGTTCACTTTACGAAAGTGTTTCTAGAATTACGCTGGCCCGGATTCAGCACGCTAGCTTAGCGTCTCCATCAGCTTGTTGACTGTGCGATTCAGATCCTTGTCTCCGCGTCTCTGTTCGTCAATCTTGCCGATCGAGTGCATCACGGTGGTGTGGTGCTTTCCGCCGAACTGTCGCCCAATCTCCGGCAGCGAGGCCTCGGTCAACTGCTTGGCCAGATACATCGCAATCTGCCGCGGCACCACGATCTGCCGCGAGTTGCTCTTCTGCTTCAACTCCGCCACGCGCATCCCAAACTGCTCCGCCACGGCCCGCTGAATCGCGTCAATCGTGATCTTGCGCACCTGCGTGTCGATGAACTGCTTCAGGCACTGCTGCGTGACGGCCAGCGTAATCTCCACGCCGTGCATCGAGCACCATGCGATCAGACGCACCAGCGCTCCCTCCAACTCGCGCACATTGGTTCGCACGTTCGAGGCGATAAACAGAGCAACGTCGGTGGGAAGCTGCGTCTGCTCACTCTCCGCCTTCTTCTGCAAGATCGCGACCTTGGTCTCCAGATCCGGCGGCTGAATGTCGGCGATCAGACCCCACTCAAAGCGCGAGCGAAGACGATCTTCAAAGTCGGCCAGCTCTTTCGGAGGCCGGTCGCTGGCAATCACAATCTGCTTGACGCTCTCGTGCAGCGCATTGAAGGTGTGGAAGAACTCCTCCTGGGTGCGCTCCTTGCCTGCCAGAAACTGAATGTCATCGATCAACAACACGTCCACGGTGCGGAACTTGTCGCGGAAGCTGGTCATCTTCTGGTAGCGCACACAATCGATCATCTCGTTGGTAAACTTCTCGCCGCTCACGTAGCAGATCGACGAGTGAGGCTGTCGCCGCTTCACATCGTGCCCGATGGCGTGCATCAGGTGCGTCTTGCCCATTCCCACCCCGCCGTACAGAAACAGCGGATTGTAGGCCTTGCTGGGGCGTTCTGCGACGGCCTGCGCGGCGGCCATGGCAAACTGGTTTCCGTTGCCAATCACAAACGCATCAAACTGGTAGCGCGGGTTCAACTGCGAGGCCGTGTTCCAGTCGAAGCGCGACTGTTCCGGCGAGGGTCCCACCGGAGCCGAACCGTTTGTCCGCCGTGCAATCGGAGCATTCGAGTTCTGCGTCGAGACGGGAGCAAACCCTCCGTCCTCGCGCACGCGCGGCGCACTGGGATCCTTCTCGGGAGTGGTAAAAGTCACCGTCTCGATGTCCAGAGCGAGGTTGTCGATCGCCTCCTGAATCAGATCCGCGTACTTCTCGCCCAAGTGCTGAAACTCTGCCGAAGGAATGCGCACATACAGCGTCTTTCCCTCCACATGCGAGAAGCGCGTGGGCTTCAGCCAGGTCTCGTACGACTGGCGATTGATCTTCTTCTCCAGCGCAGCGAGAATGCGGACCCATTGATTCAAAACTGCGGTGGCTGTGGGGACGAATGACATACTGATTCAATTCCTTCTTGGATTTTTTCCAAGTATTTTTTTGATCCGAGATAACCTTGCAACCCGAACTCTTTGAAAACAACGACCACGAACAAACGGAAAGACTGCGCAATAAAAGGAGAAAAATAACAAAAAAACAGGAACAATAATCCCGCACCGCCCATAAAGGTGTGTGGAAAGGTGGAGCAATTTGCTGGAGGTCTCCGCGCTGACATCCAAGCCTCGGCGCGAAGAAAAACGACCATGCCGACCAAAGCGAGATTCACAGAACGTAAAAACCAACTTTGGTAAGCGGGTTTGATGGTAGCACGTATTTCAAGCCTGTTTTCAACCGATTTTTAGATTAAAATCTGGTTGCACCATTCCTTGTGAAGAATCCTCCCGTGCGCCCTCCACGGCCCGTCTTTTGCTCGAAAAATCGCACCCAAAGCTCTCCCAGCCAACTTTTATCCTCCGCAGCCAGCTCTGCTCAGGTATACTGAGAGACTGTTGCCCCAGCACTTCTCGACAAGAGCGAGCTGTGGAACCTTTTCAACAAGATCGAAGCAGGAGCCGAATCAATGCCGAAGCGTACCTTCCAACCGAACCGCCGCCACCGTGCCAAGACCCACGGGTTTCTTACCCGCATGAAGACCAAGGCCGGCGCCGCCGTTCTCAGCCGTCGACGCGCCAAGGGCCGTCACAAGATCGCCGTCAGCGCAGGCTTCCGCGACTAGCAGAAGCCTGCATCCCCATGCGTTTGCATCAATCTACGCACTTGCATGGGGATTAAAGCAGTATCTGAATTGGTGTAACCAGTTTGTTTGGGGTAGGCCAATTTGTTTGTCATTCCGCAGCGAAGCGGAGGAATCTGCTTTTGCTTTGGTTGCCATTCTGGCCTGAACGAAAGTTCAGGGGAAGAATCCCCGCATTTTGTTCGTGGCGCGACACTCTACCCCGTTAGCGAAAATGCTCTACATCCAGACTGAACCAGATTGCTCCACAGGTCGATTGGATCATGGAGCCTCTTTGCGTTCGTTCTTGGCAGGCTGAGATATGGCGCATCCAGGCACGACCCAACCGAAGTGGATCCTCTGCCGCCTGCGCAAGCACGCCGATTACCAGCGTGTGTATAACGCCAGCCGCAAGCAGTTCAGCAAGCAGATGAGCTACTTCTTCGCTCTCCGTCCGCCCCTCGGCGCGGACGGCACTTTGCTGCGCCACGCCGCGCCAGACTCCCCGCGCGTCGGCCTCACCGTCGGCAAGGTGATGGGCAAGGCGGTCGATCGCAACCGCATCAAACGCCGCATGCGCGAGGCTATTCGCCACCAGCTCCCCCTTCTCGAAGCTCCGGTCGATGTCATTCTGCATCCCCGCCGTAGCGTCATCGACCTCGACTTCCCGACTCTGGAACGCGAGCTGGCCACCGTCTTCCGCACCATTCAGAAGTTAGCTGCCCGCCAACTCCCGGCACAGCCCAAAAATCTATAACCCACAAGATCGCGGCTCCCTGAGTCCAGTGCATACCGATAAAATCCATCCAGACGCATAGTGGGAGAGGAGGCATCCGATGAGCGACCGCACCCTACGCCGCATTTTTCGCCTGTATAAGTCCCTGCTCTCGCCGCTTCTCCACGCGATCAACCCCTCGCAGTGTCTTTATCTCCCCACCTGCTCGGAGTACGCCTACATTGCCATCTCTCGCTTTGGTCTGATTCGCGGCTCATGGCTTGCTCTGCGCCGTCTGGCGCGTTGCCATCCCTGGGGAACCGGCGGCCTCGATCCCGTTCCCGAACGAGCCGCCCCTTGCGCGCATCCTGCGAATTCATCTTGCTGCAATCCAACGCACGCCTCCAAAACCGACGCAGACCATTTACCATAGAGGCAGCAGGCTTGCACTTCCGCAGCCGCAACTTTTTCATCAAAAGAATAGGAAGTACCCTTTGGCAGAGTTCAGCAACCCGAATCAGCAAGGCGGTCAAGACAGCAGCTCGATGATGACCCTGGTGATCATCCTTCTAGCCGTCTTCCTCGGCGTCAATTACTACCACTCGAAGACGACCCCACCGCCGTCTTCCTCCACGCAGCAGACCACGCAGCAACCGGCCCAGCCGACGCCCAGCCTCGCGTCCGCGCCGCAGACTGCCGCAACTCAGTCCACCGCTCCCGCCGTGCAGGCCGCAGCCGAGCAGACCACCGTCGTTGAGAACGATCTCTACCGCATCACCTTTTCCAACCGCGGAGCCGAGGTTACCAGTTGGATCCTCAAGCAGTTCAAGGATCTGGACGGCAAGCCGCTGGACATCATCCACCAGCAGGCTGCGGCACAGTATGGCTACCCGCTCTCGCTGACCACTACGGATGGATCCGTCGCCGGCACGCTCAATCAGGCGCTCTTCCTCCCCTCGCAGACCGGCCAGCTCTCCGCTCCGGCCACGCTGACCTTCCAGTACTCCAGCGGCAATCTGGTAGCCACCAAGACCTTCACCTTTGACGCCAGTTACGTCCTGCACGCCTCAGTCTCGGTCACCCGCGCCGGAGTTCCCGTTCCCGCGCTCATCTCCTGGCCCGGTGGCTTTGGCGATCAGAATGAGACTCCCAACCAGACCGCCTACACCAGCTCCCAGTTTGATCAGTATCGCAACGGAGCCTTCGACCACATCGACGCCAAGAAGGTCTCCGGCAACTCCCTCTCTGGCCCCTTCGACTTCGCCGGAGTAGCCGATCCCTTCTTCGCCGCCATCTTCCTGCCGGACACTCCAGCCACTGCGACCGTCATCACCCAGAACAACTCGCTCGACGTCTCGAAGACCATCAAGCGGGTCGGCTTCGGCTCCAACGAACCGGCCACCAAGGCGTTGATGGAACCCATCGTCGGAGCGGCTCTGGGCAACGTCAACGGCCCCACCGAGACGCGAATCTTCGTCGGTCCCAAGGCCATCAGCGTCCTCAAGAGCGTCCACGCCACCGACTCCCGCATCTCGCTTGAGCCAGTCCTCGAGTTCGGCTTCTGGAGCTACATCAGCAAGTTCCTCTTCCTCTCCCTCCAGTTCATTCACTCGCACATCGTCTCCAATTGGGGCTGGTCGATCGTCATTCTCACCGTGGTCATCAATCTCCTGATGCTTCCCTTCCGCATCAAGACCATGCACAGCGCCCTCCAGATGCAACGCATCCAGCCGCAGATGGACGCCATCAAGGAGAAGTACAAGAAGCTCAAGGTCACCGACCCCAAGCGCAACGAGATGAACGCCGAGATCATGAAGCTGCAAAGCGACAACGGCGTCAACATGTTTGGCGGATGCATCCCCACGCTTATCACCATGCCGTTGATGATCGCCTTCTTCTACATGCTTCCCAAGGTCGTCGAGCTACGCCATGCACACTGGTTCTGGCTGCCCGATCTACAGGCTCCGGACCCGTACCACATCCTGCCGATCCTGATGATCGTCTCCATGTTTCTGGTCCAGTACTACACCCCGTCGCCGGGAGTCGATCCCTCGCAGCAGCGCATGATGGCCTTCATGATGCCGGCGTTCTCCGGCTACATGACATGGAACTACGCCTCCGGTCTGGCTCTCTACTGGTCGGTCGGCAACCTCATCAGCATCCTACAGCAGCAGGTGATGAACCGCACCTCGTTGGGCCGCGAGATGCGCGAGGTCGCCGCCAAACGAGCCCGCCGCAAGGCCACCACCATTCAAGGCCGGAAGTAGGCCGTGTCTGGCGTGGCGCGAGGGTTTCTCCTCCGCCACGCCAGCAAAGTTATTCAGGCTGGCTCTGCACAAGTTTTCACTTTGAAATGGGCAAACCTTTAGAGTATTTTCACTGTTGTTTAGAG
The DNA here is from genome assembly GCA_031296325.1 of Acidobacteriaceae bacterium. Classification (GTDB taxonomy): domain Bacteria; phylum Acidobacteriota; class Terriglobia; order Terriglobales; family Acidobacteriaceae; genus Edaphobacter. Next base: position 15,584 of record JARLFY010000032.1, read on the forward strand.
TAAATAAAGCTTGTCATTCTGAGCGCCGCGAAGAATTCCCGCATTGCTCGTGCCACAACTCTCTAACACAATTAGCAAGATCGTTCCAGAATTCAACGCGACGATCCGCAACGAATAATGATATAAGTTCTATTCGGACGACAATAATATCCCATGAATGAGACCACACAAGCCGCGCAGACAATCGCAAAGTTCCTCCAGAGTTTCATCACCGGCGGCGGCATGCGCCTACGCTTTGCCGTGAAGGCGCGCACTCTCAAACAGCCCGGCGCAGAGATCGCGCAGGATGCCCCGCGCCAACTCTACGTTGAATTCACCGGTCCGGACACCTCTCTGCTCACCGCTCGCAACGGAGAACTGCTCAACGCCCTCGAACACATCGCCACCAAGATGCTTCGTCTGGAGGCCGACGAGCACGACCGCATCGCCTTCGATGCCGACCACTTCAAGGCAAACCGCGACCGTCAGATGCACGCCGCCGCCGCCGCTGCCATCGAGCGCGTACAAGCCACCGGCCAGCCCCACGCCTTCCCCCCAATGACCTCGCGCGAGCGTCGCATGCTTCACCTGATTCTGAAGGAATCCGGCCTCCCCACCGCATCCAGCGGCGAGGGTCCCGGCCGCTTCGTCGTCCTCTACCCCGAGGGTGCCGATACTTCCATCTCCTTCTCCGCCGCAGAGACCTCGCGTCCGCCCCAGCGCCGACACGACATCAATCAGGTTCGCAACGCCTTCCGCCCCCGCTACTAGCGTCCTGAGTCGTTAACCTGTAGCGCACTTATTTTCCGGAATTGCTATCGACCAAGAATGAATTGTCATCCTATACTTCCTCTTGGCCATTCCCGTTTTTTTGGGGGGGCATCCCGCAGCTTCTTTTTGTCATTCCGCAGCGAAGCGGAGGAATCTGCTTCTGTAGCGGCCGGGTGCCCCATCCACCGCGGCCTCATCAGCGATGGGTGGGATGCAAAGAAGCTCGCACCAAGCGCCGTTGCCTTTGCTGTTGCCGTTGTCTTTGTCTGGCAAGGGCTAAAGGCCCGACATATAGCTTCAACAAACGACTGACTCAGAACACGAGTCCACACCGTCACTTTACCGCGCCAATCTTCTCCACCTCCCGCTTGATCGCCAGCGCATTCAGCGACTCCAGCGGTAGAGCCATCAGCAGTGAAATCCTCCGGTCGAGCATCGCATATGCCTCCCGATAAGCTCTGTCAGTAACATCGGTGGAGCCCAGCACCGCCGCCGGATCCGCCACACCCCAATGCGCCGTCACCGGATGCCCCGGCCACAGCGGACAGGTCTCCCGCGCTGCGTTATCGCAGACCGTAAAGACGAAGTCCATCTGCGGCGCACCCGGCACGGCAAACTCATCCCACGACTTGCTGCGCAGCCCATCCGTGCTCACCCCGGCCTGCTCCAACTGGCGCAAGGCCCCGGCGCGAACCGCTCCCGCAGGCTGGCTTCCCGCGCTGTACGCGGTAAACCTCTCCCCGCCCTTGTGATTCATGATTGCCTCAGCCAGAATCGACCGCGCCGAGTTTCCCGTGCAAAGAAACAAAACGTTATAGTGCTTCATTGCTATCTCCTTGAAATCCGGTGTTGGAGTAATTATTTGGCCTTGATGGCGTAGACCTTCACGCTGGCCGCTGCTGTGTTGATGTCGTACTGTGTAAGCAACATCTTTAGATCCGTGTGCAGCGCGTCCGCTGGCTTCTTTTCCTTCGAGCAGCAACACGACTCCGCACTGGACTCGTCCATCGCAGGGGAACAACAGCCGGACTGGTTCTCCACCTTGGCGTAGGCGTTCAAGTCCTTCCCACTGTCGACGATCTCGACCTGCTGGAAGTCCGCCGCAAGCAGCCCATCGCGGTACTCTTCAATGCGCAGCGCCCCCGCAATGCAGCCAACGTAGGCCGCCATGCTCTCGGCCACCTCCTTCGGCAGTTCCTGCTTCAATGCAATGTCACTGATGGCAACGCGTCCACCGGGCTTCAGCACGCGTGCGATCTCGCGAAATACGGCTGGTTTATCCGGTGCAAGGTTAAGCACGCAGTTTGAGATCACGCAATCGACCGACGCATCCGGCAGCGGAATTCTATCAATCGTCGAGAGGAAAAAATCGACGTTGGCGTAGCCGCCTGCCACAGCATTTGTCCGCGCCCGCTCGATCATCGCTGGCGTCATGTCGATGCCGATGGCGCGTCCCTCGGGTCCCACCATCTTCGCCGCAAGGAAGACATCCAGTCCGCCGCCGGAGCCGAGATCGACGACGACCTCGCCCGACCGCAGGTGAGCCGTCGCCGTGGGATTGCCGCACGAAAGCCCCATGTTGGCCGCAGCCGGAATCGACCGCAACTCCTCGGCAGTGTAGCCGAAGGCCTCGGCCACAGCCGTCACGCCTGCGTGTTTGCTCGACAGCGCGCTCTCCGCCACCGCCCCGTACTTCGCCCGCACCGACTCCAGAATCTGCTCCGCCATCGCCTTGCCTCCTCAAAACATATTCGCTAACACGAATCTATCCCTTGCCAACATATTCGTCAAGGCGTATATATAAACCATGCCCGCCAAACAAGCTCACTTCGACAAGGAACTCTTCTTCCAGGCCCTCGGCGACCTCACCCGCCTGCGACTGCTCAACCTTATGGGCGACGAGGAACTCTGCGTCTGCACCCTGGTCGAGATCCTCGCTCAGCCGCAGCCCAAGATCAGCCGTCATCTTGCCTACCTGCGCCGCGCGAGCATCGTCGAAGGACGTCGCGAGGGCAAGTGGATGCACTACCGCATCGCTCCCCCCGCAGACCCCGGAGCCGCAAAGCTCCTGCGCAAGACCCTCAAGTGGATCGCCGAAGATCGTCTCATGCAATCCGACCGCGCCCGCCTCGCAAAGACTGCCTGCCCACCTGAAAGCCTCGTTACCCTCGAAGCCGCCCCAGCCCGAAAGGTTCGCTAACCATGCCGCCCATCTGCGCGCCGCTCCATCGCAAGCATCTCGCCTTTCTGGATCGCTACCTCACCCTCTGGATCTTTCTCGCCATGGTTCTGGGCGTAGGTCTGGGCCACTTTGTGCCGCACGTCTCGTCCTTCGTCAACCGCTTTCAGAGCGGCACGACGAACATCCCCATCGCCATCGGCCTGATCGTCATGATGTTTCCGCCGCTGGCCAAAGTCCGATATGAGAAGCTCTCCGAGGTCTTCCGCAACCGGCGCGTCCTCACTCTCTCGCTGGTGCAGAACTGGCTCATTGGCCCCATTCTGATGTTTAGTCTGGCGCTCGTCTTCCTGCGCGGCGAGCCTGCCTACATGCGTGGCCTCATCCTCATCGGCATCGCGCGCTGCATCGCGATGGTTCTGGTCTGGAACGAGTTGGCCGAGGGCGACACCGACTACGTCGCCGGTCTGGTCGCACTCAACAGCCTCTTTCAGGTCGCGTTCTACAGCCTCTACGCCTGGGCGTTTCTCGCCATTCTGCCTCGCTGGTTCGGCCTCGCAACGAGCGTCGTCCCCATCGGCATCGAGCAGATTGCCAAGAGCGTTGGCCTCTACCTCGGCGTCCCGTTTGCCGCCGGATTCCTCACCCGCACCCTGCTCATCCGCCGCAGCGGAGAAGTCTGGTATCGCGAACACTTCCTCCCGCGCATCAGCCCGCTCAGCCTAATCGCGCTTCTCTTCACTATCGTTGTAATGTTCTCGTTGAAGGGCGATCTGATCGTGCGTCTGCCGCTGGACGTCGTGCGTATCGCCATCCCGCTCGTCCTCTACTTCCTCATCATGTTTCTGGTCAGCTTCTGGATGGGCAAGCGTCTGGGCGCAGACTACGCGCAATCCGCTGCGCTTTCCTTCACCGCTGCGGGCAACAACTTCGAGTTGGCCATCGCCGTCTCGGTCGCCGTCTTCGGCCTCAACTCCGGCGAAGCCTTCGTCGGAGTCGTCGGCCCGCTGATCGAGGTTCCAGCCCTCATCGCGCTGGTCAACGTAGCCTTCTGGATCCGTCGCCGCGCCTTCGCCCCGCAACCCGCCAGCTAGATGTGGCAGCTCACCATGCCGCGCTTCTCCAGATAGCGTTGGTGATACTCCTCCGCCTTCCAGAATCCAGTTGTGGCCTCCACCGCGGTTGCCAACGGCTTGCGATAGGCCCCCGTAGCGTTCAGTTCTGCAATCTTCTCCTTCGCCTGCTGCATCTGCTCATCCGATCGCGCGAAGAGGACGCTGCGGTACTGCGAACCCCAGTCCGGCCCCTGTCGATTCACCTGCGTCGGATCGTGCATTGCGAAGAACGCATCCAGAAGCGTGTCGTAGGAGACGCGCGACGGATCGAAGGTCACTTCCACTACCTCTGCATGCCCCGTGCTGTCGGTGCAGACTTCTTTATACGTCGGGTGTTCCAGGTTGCCGCCCTCGTACCCTGCGGCTGTATCGATCACTCCGGGAATCTCTGCGAAACGGGCTTCAACGCCCCAAAAGCATCCAGCTCCAAATGTTGCACGCTCAATCGCCACGATATATCGCTCCTTATACTGCTCAGTTGCGTCCAGCTCACCTGCATACTGTTCAGTGGTTAGACTCGAACTCAGGCCCAACAGCATACCTCTATCTGTACCATTCGCTTACGCGCGTTTCGGAATTGGCGTAGACCAATTTGTTTGTCTTTCCGTAGCCTTTGCTTGTCATTCCGCAGCGAAGCGAAGGAATCTGCTTGCATTCGCTCCACGACGGTCTACACCATTGCCGAGTAGCTCTAATATCGGCGAATCTCCGTTCGTCTTTATCTCCTGTTTCAGCGCACTGGCCACACCTCTATTTAGATCCATCCAGCCCGGTTTCGTCTTGTTCAAAATATTAAAACTGCGAGTATTCTTCTAGGCCTATTGCCCCACTCTCGTCAAACGGGATTTACAAGCTGCACCACATTGCAAAACAGCAAAACAGGTGCAACTCTCCCGCAGCCCTGCGCTGTTGCAACTTTTATTTGCGCTTTGCTCAATCATCTCGTTATAAGAGCCAACTTTGGCCCGTGGAGTTGCCCGAATCTACTTCGCTGGGCCGCGTCTCACCCGACCGCCCGGCTTGGCTCCACTGCGGCGCGGAAAGCTCGGCTTCTTTTTCACCGGAGCCTTCAACATGGAGAACTCCGGCGTCTTCTTCTTCGGCACAACCTTCTTGCCCTTGGCCACGCGTCCCAACGCCATTACCTCACCCGGCGTCAGCTCGCGGAACTCCCCGGGAGGTACATCCAGCCGCAGCGCGCCATACCCGATGCGGCGAATCTTCTCCACATGGTTGCCAATCTCCTCGAACATCTTGCGCAACTGGCGATTCCGGCCCTCGGTCAGCGTCACCTCGTACCAGGGATTGTCTCCCCCGCGCACCAGCTCGACCCGTGCCGGAGCCGTAACGATGCGATCGCGCCGTCCCGCCCGCACCTCGTCCAGCCGTCCGCGGTCGATCACAATTCCCCGGCGAATCTGCTCCAACCCTGCCGCCGGAGGAACCCCGCTCACCTTCACCAGATAGGTCTTCTCCACGCCCGCCGCAGCCTTCGATAGAGCATTGGCCAGTTCGCCGTCGTTGGTCATCAACAAAAGCCCTTCGGAGAGATAGTCCAGCCGCCCCACCGGATACAGCCGCACACGATCCCCATGCGGCCCAGCCTTGGGCTTCTCCATCAAGTCCATAACCGTCGGCCGCCGCTCCGGATCGTTCAGCGTGGTCACATACCCGCGCGGCTTGTTCAGCATGTAGTAGCGTTGCTGCTCCGGCCCCTTCAGCAGCTTCCCATCCACGCGGATGTGGTCACGCGTAGGGTCGTGCTTAGTTCCAAGCTCGGAGACAATCTTTCCGTTGACCTGCACACGCCCGGCCAGAATGATCTCCTCAGCCTTGCGCCGACTGGCAACCCCCGCTGCAGCCAGAATCTTCTGTAGCCGCTCGCCCTTACCCTCGACGTCCTCAACCGGCGGCTTGGCTCCCGCCACGGCCTTCACAGCTACGACCTTCGCCTCGTTCACGCCAGCATCAGCACTCTTCGCCGAATCCAACTCGGCCTCGTTCTTCTTAATTATCTTCGTCATCCCTGCCTCATTCTTCCGACCGCGGATCAGCTCATCGCAGTCGCAACCACTTCAAGTAGCCATCAAAAACGGCCCTACTCCATTAGACCACCTTCGGAATAGCTGCGCTCCGATAATTCATCGCACGGAAGGGCACACGTTTACGTGTGCCGAATCATGCCCCTTATAAAATTTTGTGTTCTGGATCGCGCGGCGATCCAGAACGCAAAAACCCTATCCCGGAGGCCAATGCATCGCGCGCCCGCCCAGCAGATGCAGATGCAGATGATCAACCGTCTGCCCACCGTCCACGCCAGTATTGATGACGACGCGATAACCCTTCGCCAGTCCCGCCTCGCGCGCCACCTCGGCGGCCTTGGCCATCAGGTATCCCAGCAGCTCCGTCTGCTCCGGCGCGATCTCCGCCAGCGAGGCGATATGCTGCTTGGGAACCAGCAGAACATGCGTCGGAGCCTGCGCGTTCAGGTCCGCAAAGCACAGATAAAGCTCATCCTCGGCAATCCGTTTTGCCGGAATGCGGCCATCGACAATCTTGCAGAAAACACAATCGGAACCCATCCGCCCCACCTCACAAAACCACTCCAGAAGATTCTACCGCCGAAGCTCTCTCCTTCGTGCCGCTGGAACGCCTATAATAGAGCTATCTATTATGGCTGACGAACTCTTTCCCCAAGACCCGAACGACCCCAACGATCCAGCAAACGCACCCAAGGACGCAGCCGCCGGCGCGACTCCCCCGCCGCCACCCGACGGTCCCGCCGTGGTGCAGGGGCGCGGAGCCGCGTTTCTCTATCCCGTCAACATCGAGGACGAGATGCGCCGCAGCTATCTTGACTACTCGATGTCGGTCATCATTGGGCGCGCTCTGCCAGACGTGCGCGACGGACTCAAGCCCGTCCACCGCCGCATCCTCTATGGAATGCAGGAGATGGGCCTGCAGTACAACAAGAAGTACACCAAGTCCGCCAAGGTCGTCGGCCACGTCATGGGTAACTATCATCCCCACGGCGACTCGGCCATCTACGACACCATGGTTCGTCTGGCTCAGCCCTTCAGCCTGCGCTACCCCATGGTCGACGGTCAGGGAAACTTCGGTTCGGTCGATGGCGACCCAGCCGCTGCCATGCGTTACACCGAGTCGCGCCTGACCCGCATCGCCGGGGAGATGCTCGCCGACATCGACTACGACACGGTTGACATGGCTCCAAACTACGACGAGTCCAGTCTTGAGCCAACCGTCCTGCCTGCAAAGATCCCCAATCTGCTGATTAATGGAAGTTCGGGCATCGCCGTCGGCATGGCGACCAACATCCCGCCGCACAACCTTACCGAAGTCGTCAACGCCTGCATCGCGCTCATCAGTCGCACCGAAGAGGAGAAGCGTAGCGACCTCGAACTCTGTCTCGATCACGTCAAGGGGCCAGACTTTCCCACCGGCGGCTACATCTTCGGCAAAACCAACATCCCGCAGACCTACAAGACCGGACGTGGCCGCTTCATCATGCGCGCCAAGTGCGCCATCGAGGACATCTCCGGCGGTCGTCAGGCGATCATCGTCACCGAAATCCCCTATCAGGTCAACAAGGCCAAGCTCATCGAGCGCATCGCCGAGCTGGTCAACGACGGAGTCATCACCGACATCGCCCGCGACGAGTTCCGCGACGAGTCCGACCGTGACGGCATGCGCATCGTCATCGGCCTCAAGCGCGGAGCCGAGCACCAGATCGTCCTGAACCAACTGCACAAGCACACCCAGATGCAGGAATCCTTCTCGATGATCTTTCTCGCGGTGCATAACAATCAGCCCAAGGAACTCCCCCTCGACGGTGCCATCCGCGCCTTCCTGGAACATCGCATGGAGGTCGTGCGTCGTCGCACGGCATTCCTTCTCGCCAAGGCCCGCGACCGTGAACACATTCTGATCGGCTACCAGATCGCGCTCGACCATCTGGACAACGTCATCAAGATCATTCGCCAGAGCACCTCGCGCGTTGCCGCTCGCGAGAATCTCTTCCAATACTTCTCTGGCAAGTCGATCAACCTGCGCGGCACGGAACTCGCCGGAGTCACGCTCGACCCCTCGCGTTACCACGTCGACATGACCTTTGCCACTACGGCGACGCTCATCCTCTCGCTCAAGCAGATCGACGCCATCCTCGAACTGCAACTCTATCGCCTCACCCAGCTCTCCATTGACGAGTTGCTCAATGAACTGCGTGCCATCCGCGAGGCCATCGCCGAGTACGAGGCGATCCTTGCCTCGCAGGCCAAGCTGCGCGCCGTCATCGTCAAGGAACTCACCGAGATTCGCGACAAGTACGGCGACGCCCGTCGCACCCAAATTCTCGACGAGACCGCCGAACTGGGCCTCGAAGACCTCATCGCCGACGAGCAGGTCGCCGTCACCGTCTCCAACACCGGCTACCTCAAGCGCACGCCCATCTCCATCTATCGCCAGCAGCGGCGCGGCGGAACGGGCCGTCTCGGCATGAAGACGCGCGAGGAGGACTTCGTCGCGCAGCTCATCATCGATTCCACCCACGCCTACCTGCTCTGCTTCACCAACAGCGGACGCGTCTACTGGCTCAAGATCTACGAGGTTCCCGACGTTGGAGCCGCGGGCAAGGGCAAGGCTATGGCCTCGCTCATCGACCTGCAACCCGGCGAGAAGGTCGTCACCATCCTGCCGGTCAAGGACCTCACCGAAGCGTCGAAGTACGTCCTCTTCGTCACGCGCAACGGTACGGTGAAGAAGACCGCGCTCAAGGACTTCTCCAACGTCATGAGCCGCGGCATCATCGCCATCGGCATCGACAAGGACGACGAACTCATCACCGCGCTGCTCACCGACGGCAACCAGGTCATCTTCCTGGCCACGCACGACGGCATGGCCATCCGCTTCGAAGAGCTATACGACGAGAGCCTGCCGCAGGAAAAGCGGCGCGGCCTTCGTCCCATGGGTCGCGGAGCCAGCGGCAACAAGGGCATCAGCCTGCGCAAGAATGATTACGTCGTCGGCGCGGCGGTCACCGTCTCCGACGCCACGCGCAACGCCGACCGCGACCGCTTGGCCGAGGCTGCCGGCGAGCCAGTCGTCAAGGAGTTGAAGAAGCTGCGCGACGCCCTCTCCGACGCCGAATCCGTCCTGCGCGCCGCCCGCGAGACCAGCCGCATGGTCAAGAGCGCCGGAGCACCCGACGAGGCCGTCAAGGCCGACGAGAAGGCTGCCGAGAAGGCGCACAACATCGCCGAAAACAACCTCAAGGCCCTCGACGAACGCCTCGGACTCACCCCCTGCCTCATCCTCTCGGTCACCGAGAACGGCTACGGCAAGCGTACCGACGCGGACGAGTATCGCCTGCAATCGCGTGGCGGCGGCGGAGTCACCAACCTGAAGACGTCGGCCAAGGTCGGCAAGGTAAACACCATCAACTTGGTAGACGACACCACGGAGATGATGCTGATCAGCCAGTCCGGCAAGATCATCCGCATCGACACCAAAACCGTCCGCTCCGCAGGCCGCAGCACCTCCGGCGTAAAGCTACTGAACCTCGACACCGACGACAAGGTAGCCGCGGCCGTAGTCATCCCCCCCGAGGACGCCAAAGTCCAACCCGAAGACGGCACCCTGCTGCAATAAGCAGCGTACCCCAACTTCCACAGACATGGGTGCCCCATCTTCGTGACGGTAAGACCGTCGCGAAGATGGGGCACCCATGTCGATCGCGACAGGCACAAGATCCCCGCAAGCTTTTTCTGCGAATCTCACCGCAAAACAGCGTGTCAAGCCCCCAGCCCGCGCAAACGTCGTTCAACAGAAACAAAAAATCCAGTTACCCAATAAAAACACATGGCGTTTTTCGGTCAGCGCGTTCTGCGCTGTAGTCCGGCAAACGCTCCGCCCAGCACGGAGAACAGCATCACAATCGCCGAGCCGAAGGCAAAGTAGAAGAGCACGATTCCGGCGCGAAACTCCGGGCTACTCAGTAGCTGCAACTTGTCGGGAGACATTGACGAAGCCGACCGCTGCGCGACCTGCTGCAAGAGCGTCGTAAGATTCGCGTCGAAGCCAACCATCGAGTGCAGTGCGAATCGCGCCACAAGCCCCGCCCCGGCCAGCGCGACGCACATCTCCAGCGCCGTACACAGCCCTACCACTACGCCAAGCCGCGCTCCCACGCGCACGTCGATCCACGCCGCAGGCTTGCGCATCTTGTAGAAGCTCAGCGTAATCAGCGGTGCGCTCATGATCCACAGCAGGCAGGGAAGAAACAGCAGATCGACCCGAATCGACGCTACTCCGAGCAGCGCGCCCACCGCAGAGACTGCAAGAGCGCAGCGAATCGCCGTCTTCCACTCCACTCGCCGCGGATTCGGCGGCGGCACAGCGCCCGTGCTGGCCTCGCCGGACGCGCTGATAACGCCGCTCGGCTGATCTCCGCCGGTCTCAACCGACTGATTCTCCAACGCCAGACTCAGTTGCGGAGCACCGCACTGCGGACAGAACGGCGACTCGCCGCTGTCCTCCGGCAACTCGCACCCACATCGATGACAAAACTCCTGCATACCTACGAAGCTACCCCACTCCAACCGCGCGAGCAAGCCTCTCGCACGCAAATGCTCCGCCTCTGGAGTTGCAGGCCCCATCCTCGTCCGTTTTCGTGTAAACTAGGAATTCGAGTCTTGAACAGGAAATCATCTATGTCTATTCATCCGATTATGCAGAAGCTGGCCGCCAAATTTGAGCGGACCGACCACCCCTCCTTCGCCCCCGGCGACACCGTACGCGTTCAGGTCAAGATCCGCGAAGGCGAAAAAGAGCGTCTCCAAGCCTTTGAGGGTATGGTTATCGCATCACGCAAGGGACCGCAGGGTACTTTTACTGTGCGCAAGATGAGCTTCGGCCAGGGCGTCGAGCGCATCTTCCCATACAACTCCAAGGTCATCGACAAGGTCGAGAAGCTGCGCTCCTACGAGGTTCGCCGCTCCAAGCTCTTCTATCTGCGCGGACTGCGTGGCAAGGCTGCCCGTCTGCAAGAAGTCGCCCGCGCCTCCTAAGTTTTCTCTGGCTCTTTATCCCGAGTCGTCCACCCTGCCGCCAGCATCTGGCCGCCAAGGTGGACGACTTTGTGTTGCGCAAACAGAGCCCTGCCATTTTGTCACAGTGAGAGGTTCAGCGCGGCATATCGCGATGGCTGGACTTTACGCGATAGCCCTCTGCCTGTAGCCGTTTCTTCATCTCCTCGGCGATGAAGACCGAGCGATGTTGTCCTCCGGTGCATCCAAACGCAACCGTCAGATAGCTCTTGCCCTCTTCGATGTAGTGCGGCAACAGAAACTTCAACATGTCCGTCGCCTTGTCGAGGAACTCCAGCGTCTGGGGAAACTGGCGGATGTACTTGGCCACCTTGGGATGCTTCCCGGTGAGCTTGCGATACTCCGGCACAAAGTGAGGGTTGGGCAGAAAGCGCACATCGAAGACCAGATCGGCGTCGGTCGGCACGCCGTTCTTGAAGCCGAAGCTGGTCGCCGAGATCGTCAGTTCGCGATCCCCCACTCCCTGTTCAAACTGGGCGATGATATGCGCGCGCAGCTCATGTACGTTGAACTTCGTCGTATCCAGCACAACGTCGGCGACGTTGCGAACCGGATCCAGCCGCTTGCGTTCGGCGCGAATCCCATGCACCACGGAGACTCCGTGGCCCATCGGATGCGGTCGTCTGGTCTCGGAGAAGCGGCGAACCAGCGCGTCCTCACTGGCCTCCAGAAAGACCACGCGCGTCGGCAGAATCTTGCGGACCTTCTTTAGAATCGCCGGAAAACGATCCAGCCGGATTCCCTCGCGCACGTCAACCACCAGCGCGGCGCGTTCAATCTCCGTCGACTGGCAGACCAGATCGGCGAAGCGCGGAACCAGTTCCAGCGGAAGATTGTCCACCGAGTAGTAGCCAAGATCCTCGAAGGCCTTCAACGCCGAACCCTTGCCCGATCCCGACATTCCAGTCAGAATCACCAACTTGCCGTCCTCGGCATGGTTGGATGCGGCGGGCTTGGTTGAGGCTGACTTGGTTGCTGCGTGGGTGCTCTGCTCGTCAGGGTTCTTTACCGTCTTCACAACGCGCTTCGGGGCCATGGTGAAATCCTAGCACCTCGCGAAATAATCTTCGCAATTGAATTGCGACTTATGCCGCCACAGAGAGGTTTGTAATAGAGGGAACTACAGAGAAGAAAGCGCATTTTCACTATTGCTATAGAGAACTAAGGTTTGTCATCCTGTCCCGAACAAAGGGAAGGGGAGGGATCTCCGTATCTCGCTCGCTTCGCGACACACTACAAGTGAAGATGCTCTTAAGACGCCCTGACCGAATGAAACGATCTTGCGTTTGTCTTGCAGGAAATGCTATTTCACGCCAGAGGAGATTTATATTCTTCCGTAAAATATTTCAGGCCGGACTGCCCCGAGAGGAGGCAGCCCGGCCTGAATCCATGCTTCTACGTCAGTTCTGGTTCTTCTTCCTCAATGGCCTCCAAAACCTCTACTCCTGCCTCACCCACCCGCGGATGGCGCGTAATTGTGGACGACCGCTGATTCTGCCGGATCGCCTGCTGCTCCAGCTTGGCCAGAGCGTCATGCAGAGCCGTTGTCATCTCTTCGGACTCACAGGTGGCGACCATGCTCTGGCTTCCCTGCTTCACCGTGACGTCGGCGATCATGCGGTACTTGTCGACGGTCAGAATGACCTTTGCGCTGGCCCCTTCGCCGACGATCTTCTTGACCCGCTTCAGCCCTGCTTCGGCAAGATCCTTGTACTTTTGTGTGACAACTACTTGTCTTCCCGTGTACTCAATGACCATTTGCTCACCTCATCTAGTTCTTTCAACGTGGTTAACTACCTTCAGCCTGAACTCTCCAAATTGAGATCTCCGGCTTCATCGTTCTACGGGATGCGTCTCTGCTTCTTCCTCCACCTTGTTGCCTTCAACAGCGTCCAATACGCTCATCGCATCAACGCATGCGGAATAGTAGCAGCGTATGCGGTAAATTATCAACGCACCCGACGCTGATGCGTACTGGGAATCTGCATATCTTCGCGATACTTGGCCACCGTGCGGCGGGTTACGCGAATTCCTTGTTTCTGCAACTCAGCCGCGAGATGGTCGTCGGTCATAGGCTTGCTCGGGTCCTCGTCCTCAATCAGCTTCTTCACGCGACGCTTGAGCAGCACCAGCGGCAGATCGCCGCCCTCCGGCCCGTTGACTCCCTCGGTAAAGAAGTAGCGCAGTTCATAGACGCCCTGCGCTGTGTGGACATACTTGTTGGCCACGGCGCGGCTCACCGTCGAGGGATGAACCCCAATCTCTTCGGCCACCTCCTTGATCATCATCGGCTTCAGGCTCTGCTCGCCGTTCTCCAAAAACTCCACCTGACGACGCACAATCACCTCGCAGGTTCGCAGAATCGTGTTCTTCCTCTGCTCGATGTTGCGCAGCAGTTGGATCGCCGACTTGTATCGCTCCTTGACGTACTCGCGCACGTCCTTCTCCGTCTGCTTCTCGCGCAGCATCTTGCGATAGGCGCGACTTAGCCGCAGCGCTGGCATGTCCTCCTCGTTCATCACCACGACATACTCCCCGTCGCGCTTGACGAAGGCCACATCAGGCTCGATCAGTCGCGTCTCGCTCACGTTGTAGCGCTGTCCGGGGCGCGGATCGAGGGTGCGGATCAACTCCACCGCCGCATGTACCTGTTCCGCGCTGCATCCGCAACTGTGGGTCAGCTCGCGCATATCCTTCTTCTGCAACAGGGCCAGATGATTTGCAATGATGCGGATGGCCACTTCAAAGAGATCGTCGGCCACGCCAGCGCTCTGAACGCCCTGGCTCGCCTCCTGCCCCTGCGGAAGTGAATGGGAGAGCGCAGCCGTTTCCTTGGCTGCGTCCAAGGCTGACTCGTCCGACGGCTCCTGACTCGCCCGCGCCTGCGCACGCTTCAACACCAGCACCGCCTCGCGCCTCTGGGCCGCAATCTGAATCATCAGACACTCGCGCAGATCGCGCGCGCCAACCCCCAGAGGATCCAGATTATTGACGATCGCGCAGGCCTGCTGCACCGTCTTCAGCGCGGCAGCGTAGTGCGGAGAGTTCTTCTCCGAGTCCTGCGCAAGCTCATCGTTTGCAGATTCCTCTCCGATGACCGCAAGCCCAGCCTTTGCAGGCTCATTCGCCAACGTACCGCTGTCTTCCCCGAGCAGCGCCTCTACCAGTTCCTCGTCGGTCGCCGTCAGGTAGCCATCGGGATTCAGATTGCCGACCACCAGATCGGCTGCCAGACGCACTTCGGGGGTCAGCGTCATCGAGCCAAGCTGCCACTCCAGATGATCGGTCAGCGTACTGGGCTGCGACAGGAAGTTCTCGAACGAGGGCCGATCGTACTCCTCAAAGTTGGACGAGGTGCGGAAGCCCGGATCTAAATAATCCTGAAAATAACTGCCAAAGTCGATCTCGTCGAAGGGATCCTTGGCATCCTTCTCCACCCTCTCATTGGTACTCACAACCTCCTCGGCAGATCTTTCGCGATCCCCCTCGCGCCCCGCCAACTCCTCGATCGAGACGGAGGAGTCCTCAATCTCTTCGAGCACGGGATTCTCCACCATCTCGGTGTTGATCATCTCCTTCAACTCGAGTTTGTTCAGCGCCAGAACGCTGACCATCTGCACCAACCCGGGGGTCAGAATCTGGCGCTGCGAGACTCTCAAATTTAGCTTCGGCTGTAGCAATCCTTCTACCTCATCCTGCTCAAGTGCTTCACGCCGTCTCGCGCGAAGGTGTCTAAATCGCCGTTCTGTTCTCCCAACTCCGTCTGCTTAAAATTGAGGAGCGTGGCCACAGTCTACACGCCGCCAGAGAATCGTGCAGCAGGCAAAACTCACGGTCAGCAAAGAAGCAAATTCATCCTCTCACCATCGCAGAGCGACTGCCCGCAGACAATACCACATTGGATGCAACGACTCCGTATGAGGACGTAAGCACTGCCAAATTCTTCAAAGCCTCTCCCCCTGCTACAGAGAAACATTCAGGCTTTTGCTGAAGCGCTATAGACCGATTTGTTTGTCTTTCCGTAGCGAAGCGAAGGAATCCGCTTTTGCTGGCTCCACATGGAGCGACGCCATCACCGAAAATTTTTAGTCCATCGAGAACTTATCGCCCAGATAGACCTTCCGCACCTCGGGATCGCGCCCCAACTCGCCCGGAGTTCCTGCGCGAAAGATCTTGCCCTCGTTGATGATGTACGCGCGATCGGTCACAGACAGCGTCTCGCGCACATTATGATCGGTGATCAGAACTCCGATCCCGTTCTTCTTCAGCCCGAAGATAATCTCTTGCAACTCCAGCACAGCAATCGGATCAATCCCGGAAAACGGTTCGTCGAGCAGGATGAAGGCCGGCTCAATGGCCAGACAGCGCGCAATCTCCACGCGTCGCCGCTCGCCTCCGCTCAGCGCATAGCCCATCGTCATGCGCACATGGCCCAGACTCAACTGCTCAATCAGCCTCTCGGTGCGCGTTCGCCGACTCTCTCGACTCAGCGACTGCGCCTCCAGCACCGCCAAAATGTTCTCCTCCACCGTCAATCGGCGAAAGATCGAAGGCTCCTGCGGCAGGTAGCTGATGCCGTACTCGCGCGCGCGCAGATACATCGGCAACCGGGTAATGTCTTCGCCATCCACCAACACCCGTCCCGTATCGGGACGCACCAGTCCGACGATCATGTAGAAGCTGGTCGTCTTGCCCGCGCCATTCGGCCCCAGCAGGCCCACCACCTCGCCCTGCTCAATCTGCACACTGACGCCGCGCACCACCTGCCGTCCGGCGTAGGTCTTGCCAATCTCTTCGGTCTCCAGCGTTCGTATCGCGCTCAATTCTTCCCCTTCTCCGTCGTCATATCCTTGCCCACTCTGGTCTCGGTGCGAACCCGTTGCGTTGCAGAACTCGGCGCGCCGGACTCCACGCTGGAAACCACGACGCTATCATCGCCGGTGTGGAACCGCAAGACCGCACCGGTAATCGTCCCCCGCTCGGCATCGACCAGACGCGGCTGAGCCTTGCGATCTCCCGTCAGCACAAAGAGCTGATCGCTTGCCGTATAGACCAGTTGCGCGCCCGTCGCCTTGCGGCCCGGCTGTTCCATCTCGATCTGCCCGGTCGCCACCATGCGCTCAACACCGCCCGCAAGCGAGGGAACTGCCGCCGCTTCAGGCTCTGCACCGTTGCCTCTCGCCGCCATGCCACTCGCAGTTGTCTTCGTCGCCGCCTGTCGCAGATAGACCGTAGCCTCGTTCGCGCGAACCGTCCCGTCGACCGACTCCGTCCGCACTCCCCCAGTAAACACCGCCTGACGCAGCGTCCCGGAGTAGACCAGACCGCCGCTTGCGATGCGCATCACCCTAGGCAGCCGCGCCCCCGACCTCTCTGCACCAGCCTTGCCCGCCCCCGACTTCGCAGTCCCAGCCTTCTCCGCGCCAGTCTTTGCTGCGCCAGACGCATCGCTCGCACCTCCGACCAGAATCGTACGCACCTGTGCACTGCCACCCGCCGCGCTCTCGCTGTGCGCCGTCAACCGCTGCTCAACGCGCGCCAACTCGATCACCGGAGCCTGCACCTGCGAGCCGCCCTGCCACAGCCGCGCCGGCTTGCCGTAGAAGGTTGCAATTCCCCGCGCATGATTCATCTCGGCTCGTTCGGCGAGGACATGCGTTGGCTCTGCTGCTCCAGTTTGCGCCGCACTACTTCCCGAGGAGGACTCCTGCGCATAGATTCCCTTGACCGCGCCCAGCGCGTGAGCGTCGCCGGTCGCGCGATCCAGCGTCACCTGATTGGCCCACAGAACGCTCCCCGCATCGCTCATCTGCACCCCGCCGCTCAGCGTCACGCGATCCAGATCGCCGTCATACGTCGCCCGATCCGCCGTCGCCCGCTCGACCTCTTCCTTCGTCTTCGCGGCAACTCCAACCTGTGGCGCGCCAGCGCCAGCACCGATCTTAGCTCCAGACTGGCCCCCAATCTTCGCCGGAGCGCGGCGCATCATCGACACATGTCCCTGCTGCACTGCGCTCCACAGCTCATCGGTTTCTGCGCCCAGCGCGATCCCTGTCGGCCTCCCGCTCCCTGTGGCAACGAGAGCCTTGCCTGCGCGCGGCTTCATCCCCACGCGAAACTTTGCGTCCAGCGAATCTCCCGAACTGCTCTGCTCGATCCCCGTCGCGCTGCTCTGGTGCAGCGTCGTATGTCCGCGTCCCGCAACCGTATCCAGGCGCATCGTCTGCCGTGCGTCGTTGCCTGCGAGCAGATGCGCCTTCAGGTCGTCCGCTGCAATCTCCGTCGAACCGGCCCCGCGAGCGCTGGCCAGAGTCCCGTTGTTGACCACCACCAGACGCGCACTGCCCATCGCCTCCGCATCGCGCAACTGCGTCCTGCCCGGGCCAGTGCCAACACGAGCCAGCGCAGACTCTACCTTTGCCGCCGTAAGATCGCGCGTACTCCATGGCTCGCGCTCCGCAACCGTAGCCCGCGTCCGCTCCGTCACATGAACCGCGCTCAGGAACTCCGTGTGCGTCGCCTGTCCCTGCGCGTCGAAGAGGATCGTAGCCGCATTGGCCTGCCCTCTCATCTGGCGTAGCGGCTGGTCGGATGTGTAGAGAACGCCTCCGGTCAGCACGGCGCGCTGCGGCTGGCTCTTCGCGTTCAGCGCAATGTCGGCGCGCTGCGAGACCACCGTCGCGCCATTGGCCACCATCGTCACATTGCCCTGCGCCTCCACCCGCTCCACGCCTCCGTTGCGCCGGGTATGCAGGGTCGCCTGCTGAGCTTCCACCGTCTGATCTTTGGAACCGTTCCGCCCTTTTGAGACGTACCGCGCATGAGTCAAAAACGCCTGCTGGTTGCGATTGTCGAGCGTCGCGGTCGAGGCCGTTACCTCCATAGGTTGCCCGCCCTCAAGCCCGCTCATGCTCACCGCCGAGTGCAGCATCAACACGCCCGTATCGCGGCTGTAGTCAGCTCCCGTCGCATGGCCGGTCATCGCGCCCATCTGGAACTCCAGCGGCTCGCTGGTCGCCGCCACGCCCAGATCCTTCAGGTACACCAGCCCGCTGGTGGTTACATGCAGGACTTTGTTGGCATCGGTAGAGGAATTCTTCGCGCCAGCAGCGCCTCCCGCAGTCAGAGCGCTGTCCACAGCCTTGACTCCCGCAGCCTTGCCGTCCGCCAGCCCGTTCACAACCTGCTGCCCACCCTTCACATCGGATGTCTGTAGGTCGATGTGGACCAGCCCAGTCGCGCGCACCACTCCGGCCTTCTGGTCGTACTCGAACTCATCGCCGTAGATGCGGTCGTTGCGCTCCCGATTCGCGCCATACAGGGTAATCGACACATCGTGCAGCGCGACCTTACCGTCGGAATGCTCGATCGCCTTGGCTGCATGCAAGGTAAACACCGTCCTGCCCTGCACCGACTGCGAGTAGGTATATCCGTTCGCCTCGCGCACGATGTTCGCGCCAAGCCGCTTTGGAAGAGTCAATCGGTGATGCCGCAGATAGTGCGCCGTGCCGATGAATGCAGCGATCACCAGCAGTAGGAAGCCTGCGCTCCCTATCAGCCACACCCTCAGTCTCTCTACTCGATTGCGCATCAGTCCGCCCAATCCATCTTCTCATCTACAGCCCTTGGATGCGCAGCAATTCCTCGACCGTCAACCTGCTGCCATCAAAGCAGTCCGGCGGTTGTATCCACCCACCGTTTTCAGGCCCAGTAGCTGCGATCGAGGGTGCGGTACTGGATCGCCTCGGCGATGTGCTTGACGGCAATATCCTGCTCGCCCCCGAGGTCGGCGATGGTGCGGGCGACCTTCAAAATCCGGTCGTGGGCTCGTGCGCTGAGGCCCTGCTGCTGCATGGCGCGCTCCAGCAGCCGTTCTGCGTCGGAGTTCAACTCGCAGTGCGTGCGAATCTGCTGGGTATTCATCTGCGAGTTGGAGAAGATGGGCTTTGAGGCGGCGCGCGGCGAGCCTTTCGTACGCTCCGGTTCTCCGTGGCGCGGCAGGGCGAAGCGGGCGTGCTGGCGTTCGCGAGCGGCCAGAACGCGAGTGCGAATCTCCGCCGAACCCTCGGCTGCGGATCCTCCGCGCAGCTCTTTATACTGCACGGCGGGAACCTCGATGTGAATGTCGATGCGGTCGAGCAGAGGGCCGCTGACCTTGCTGACGTAGCGCTGAATCATCGGCGGAGTACACATGCACTCGCGCGATTTGTCGTTGAAGTAGCCGCAGGGACAGGGATTCATCGCAGCGGCCAGCATGAAGCGCGCCGGAAAGCTGAGCGACATGGCCGCGCGGGAGATCGTCACCGTGCCATCTTCGAGCGGCTGGCGCAGAACCTCCAGAACATTGCGCGGAAACTCCGGCAACTCGTCCAGAAAGAGCAGCCCGTTGTGCGCCAGCGAGACCTCGCCGGGGCGGGGAATCATGCCACCACCGATCAGCCCCGCGTCCGAGATGGTGTGGTGCGGCGAGCGAAACGGTCGGTGCGTGACCAGACCACGGTCGGAGTCGAGAACCCCGGCGACGGAGTGAATTTTAGTCGTCTCCAGCGCCTCTTCAAAGCGCAGCGGCGCCAGGATCGAGGGCAGACGTTTGGCCAGCATCGTCTTGCCCGAACCAGGAGGCCCGATCATCAGAATGTTGTGTCCCCCGGCGGCGGCCACCTCAAGCGCGCGCTTGGCGACCTGCTGGCCGCGCACATCCTTGAAGTCGTAGGGAAAGTGTTCCAACTCATCGAGCAGGCTGGCGGCCTCAACGCGCAGCGGGGTCGCCGTGATTGCTCCGAGCGAGGCGGAGTTGAGCAGTTCGCGCACCTCACTGAGGCTATGGACAGGATAGACGTCAACGCCCTCGACCACGGCCGCCTCGCGCGCGTTCGAGGCGGGGATCACAAGGTTCTTGATGCCTTTTTCGCGAGCGGCAATGGCGATGGGAAGCATCCCCTGCACGGCGCGCAGAGTGCCGTCCAGTCCCAGTTCGCCAACCAGCAGAAAGTTCGAGATGTCCTTATTGTGCAGCGCTCCATAGGCCCCGAGGATGCCGATGGCGATAGGGAGATCGAAGCCGGAGCCTTCCTTTTTGATGTCGGCGGGAGCAAGGTTGATGGTGATGCGCGTCGGCGGAATGTCGAAGCCGGAGTTCTTGATCGCCGAGCGAACGCGGTCGCGCGACTCGCGCACGGCGGCGTCGGGCAGGCCGACCGTGTTGAAGATCTCCTTGTCCATTACTACGCCGGAGAAGTCGACCTCAACGTCGATAATGTGTGCGTCGATGCCGTAGACGGCGGCGCTGCGAGCTTTGAAGAGCATAGTTTGGCAACCGTTACCTGAATGGAGAAGCAGACGGTATAGAGTCTAGCATCTGGAGCCGGATGACTCACGGCAACGCAAACGACGACTCCGCGCGACCTGTCCCTGTGCCGCTGAATTCAACCTGTCAAGCTGACTTGCCGATTTGTAGAAGTCTTCAGGAATTGAATTAGGCTGCCCCGCAGTAAGCCGCTGGCATCCAACGACAAGGCTTACAATCGATGGCACAAGGAGCAACCATGCACGACCAATCCGTACGCTCACTGATGAGGCTGGCTGCCCTGCTGGCTCTGCCCGTTGCCGTCGCGGCGCAGGCTCCGCAGCAGGCTGGAACTCTGGTTATCGCAGGCCAGTCCGACCACGCGCCTCTGCTACAGATCAACGGGAAGTCTTACGTGGACATCGAATCGCTGGCGCGAATTGTTCATGGATCGATCCGGTTTGAGGGCAACCAGACCATTCTGACTCTGCCCGGCGCAACCGGTGCGACGGAGCAGGCGGCAACCCAGACGATCAAGCCACCACAGCTCTCCGAAGCCTATCTCCGCACAGAGATCGAGGATCTGACCGCGATTCACGAGTGGCGCGCCGCCATCGTCACCGCCGTTCAGAGTAATACGCCCGTTACCGAAAACCTGGTTGGAGGACTGCGCCGATCGGCTGAGAGCAAGCTGCATCTGGCGATTGCCGCGGCAACCACCGATCCAGACCGCAGCGCCGTGGGCTTGCTGCGCAATGAGTTCGTCAACATGCAGCAGATGAGCGATCAATTTCTGGCGATGCACACAGATGCCAGCTACATTCCCCCCAACTCGTTTGAGAGCAATCCTCTGGATCAGAAGATTCAATCCTGCGCGCGCGGCCTGACCTCCATGGCGGCGACCAAACAGTTTCAGGACGAGCCATCCTGCCACTGAGAAGTTTTTTCTGCCCACAACGATAAATCGCAACGGCCCACTAAAGGCAGTGGGCCGTTGCGATAATTTTCAGGTCGTACGAAGCCGGAAGGCCCCGATAGGCCGGAACTACTGGAAGTAGGCTGCGTTCTTCTCTGCGGCGTCTGCCTTCTCCGCGGGAAGCTCGTCGATGGAGAAGATGGCGTTGACCGGGCAGATGGCAACACAGCTTCCGCAGTCGATGCACTCGTCGGGGTTGATGTAGACCTGCGAGACGGTTCGTGCAGCCGCCTCATCGCTGGTCGGATGGATCGCCGAGGTGGCGCACTCCGTTGTACAAAGGAAATCTTTTTCACATGCATCGGTAACTACATACGCCATGGTAATCGCTCACTTTCAAGTTGTGGATTGTTTGATCTCTGCGGGAGATTCATTTGCCGACCCGCGCCTCATTCAGAGGAACCCAAATTTAGATTATCGGCGGATCCTCCGCATGGTCGGTGACTCCAGTCACAGCACCGCACCTCCCGTATACAGGAATCTTCACCGATCTACATTCAAGGATAAAGAAAAATTCGAGAAAGGGCTGCGGGAGAACCAGAGCTTTTTATTGAATGACTGTAGATCCGGAATGTATTGTCCTTCTGAGCGGAGCGAAACCCCCACATTTTGCGTTTTTTCTGGTTGGATGCAACTTCGGTTTGGCGAAGTTCGCAAGGGTTGCTATACTAAGAAAACTGCTTGAGCCCGCCGGATCTTCCGAGCGATCCAGTTCCAGCAATCGCCCGGGAGCACTTGGCTGTCTCGATTCAGGCGTGATGCATTGCCAAGGCCAGATAGCTCAGTGGTAGAGCGCGGCCCTGAAAAGGCCGGCGTCGGCGGTTCAATCCCGTCTCTGGCCACCATCCTTTCAAAGATTTACCCCCACCAAAAAACTCAATCCCGTTCCAAAACGTGCCAACTGTGCGGCGGTTTGAGCAGAGAAGCAAGATGCTCGTTGCTGCTCAAAAGAGAAGGGGGCGTTGGCACGAGGCCTCCGCTTGCTTGGGTCCCAGCATGTACTACTTTCGCGGGGTTCTCGCCAACTTTATCTCCGCTGCCGAGCCATCAGCGATGGGCTGCGTTACGCGCAGGCAAGGTCATTGAACCGAACTAAGTGCTCTGGATCTAACGCCGACTTGCTGAGCCTACAACCAACGGACTAGTGGCCTACGACTTAACGCTCTGTTAATCATGCGAACGAGTTATTTTGCTTAGTTCAGCGACCAACTACTATCTTGTCAGAATCATTTATTCCGTCAGAATTATTTGGTGAAAATGAAGTGTCTTCTTCTCGGATTCGCGAGCAATTCCGCTACAAGAGTTTCCTGAGCGCTACAACAAAATATCTCTTTCCCGTCTGGCTCTTACTGATTTTCACCCTCTGGATGGAGAGTGCAGCGCAGGCGCAAGGGGGGCCTCTTGCTGTGGCGTCGTTTCCAGGCAGCACTGTTGTGGGTCAACAGACGACGCCGCTCACGGTTACGGTAACAATCGCCCACGGCGATACTGCGACGGTTCCGATTGTCGTTACACAAGGCAACGCCAATCTTGACTTCAAGCCAGCGGGCAGCGGAAGTTGTACATCAGGAACAAACTACTCAACCGGGCAGCAATGCACGGTTGATGTTATCTTTGCTCCCCTCTATCCAGGTCTTCGATCTGGTGCGGTTGTACTGACGAACTCCAGCGGAACGGTCCTGGGGTACACCCTTCTATCGGGTATGGCAACCGGATCGCTTGGCATACTCGTCTCCGGTCGCATCGACACGGTGGCTGGGGACGGCGCCTGGATCTACAGTCAGGATGGCGTTTCTGCGACGCTGGCTCCGATCTTTCTACCCAAGGGGATAGTTGTCGATACGGCGGGCAATCTCTTTCTCTCCGATTCAAGTAACAACCGTATTCGTCGGGTAGATGCAACGACAGGAATGATCTCCACGATTGCAGGAATTGGCCCCTCTGGCTATTCAGGAGATGGCGGTCTGGCGACGCAAGCCATGATTAGCAACCCTGCGGGAATCGTGATGGATGGAGCCGGCAACCTTTACATCGCCGACATGGGCAATCATGCAATCCGACGAATTGATGCAGCCAGCGGGATGATTAGCACCATCGCAGGCACGCTGGGAGCAAAGGGGTATTCAGGAGATGGATCTGCTGCAGCCAGCGCGAAGCTGTCTTTGCCGGAGGGACTCGCCTTCGATTCTGCACAGAACCTCTACATCGCCGACACGGGCAATAACGTGATTCGCAGGGTCAGCGCGGCGACAGGATTGATTAGCACCGTCGTGGGCACAGGCATTGCAGGCTTCTCTGGCGACGGAGGCGCAGCGATCTCCGCTCAACTCAACACTCCGTGGAGCCTGACTTTCGGCGCAGACGGATCGTTCTATATCGCAGACCTGACCAACAACGTGGTTCGCAAGGTTGGCACGGATGGAAAGATCGCGACGGTTGCGGGCAATGCAACGCTCGGCTACTCCGGCGATGGGGGTGTTGCCACCTCGGCTCAGTTGAATGCTCCGGCCAGCATTGTCTTTGATCCCGCTGGAAACATGTACATCGCAGACTCCGGGAACAATCGCGTTCGTAAGGTCTACTTCTCCACGCAAATTATTCAGACCATCTCGGGAACCAGCAGCGATCAATTTGCTGGCGACACGGGGCCGGCAACTCTCGCCAGCTTCTATGGCCCATACGCGCTGTACATGGATCAGTCTGGAAACCTCTTCGTCGCCGACATGTTTCACAACCGGATTCGACGTATCAGCGCCGGAGCAATCTCGATTGAGTACCCCGTCATGCGCGTTGGCAAAGTCTCCTCGCCTCAGCCCGAAGGGTTGGAGAACGACGGCAATGCAGGATTGACAATAAGCGCGCCCACCTTGGTCGATGCTGCGCTCGATTCATTGACCACGACCTGCAACATCGGTACAGTTGTCGCCAGCGGCCTCTCCTGCAATCTGGGCGTGGAGTTTGCTCCAACGGTGGTCGGAGATCCTGCATACGGCTCGGTTACAGTCAACTCCGATGCAGGCAATCGTCCTGCGCTGATTAGCCTTTCGGGAGAGGTTCTCAGTGTAGAGCCGACCTCCGTGTCGTTGATTTCCAACGCGAATCCCAGCCTGATCGGCGCGTCCGTTACCTTTACCGCTGCGGTTTCAAGCGCGTCGTCTACGCTCACTGGAACCATCATCTTCCTCGATGGGACGACTCAACTCTGTAGCGTCAGCCTTGCCGCGAATGGCTTCGCTGCTTGCACAGTCTCTACGCTCTCGCTTGGGCAACACCCTATTACGGCCAATTATTCCGGCGATCCTCAGGATGCCGCGAGCGTCTCTCCTGTACTGACTCAGGTGGTCAAACAGGCTGCGGCTCTGGTTCTTAACGTAGCCCCAAGTTCCGTAGTTGTCACAAATTCAGTGACGCTCACGGCGACTGCCACGGCGGCGACCGGTACGCCCACCGGGGCCGTCACCTTCTACGATGGAGCAACCGCAATTGGCAGCGTCAATTTAAACGCCAGCGGTGTAGCGACCTTTACGACGAAGTCGCTCACTGCGGCAACACACGGCCTTTCGGCAAATTATGCGGGCGACGGAACCAACGGAACAGCGCAGTCCAACGTCGTCAATGAATTGGTGAACCTTGCGACGACGAACACTACGATCAGTTCCAGCGGCGCATCCGTAAATGTCGGGTCGTCCATCACGTTCACTGCGATCGTCGTCAGCGCCAACGGCCCGCTTCCCGCCGGAACGGTTCAGTTTTTCGACGGCGCAACCAGCCTCGGTTCTGCAACTCTGGACGGCACAGGCACCGCCGCTCTCACGCTCTCCACGCTGACTCCGGGAACGCATCCGATTGTCGCCACCTATAGCGGAGACATCGACAATGCCACCAGCGCCTCCGCCAGTCTGGTCGAGACCATTGCACAGATTCCCACCACCATCACCGTTCTCAGCAATACCAATCCGGCCAATGCTGGTGCCACGATTAATCTCACCGCGAATGTGGCGATGAAGAGTGGATCAACCGCTGACGGCGCGATTACAGGTTTGGTCACCTTCTCCGATGGGGCAACCACACTGGGCACCGTCGCAGTCAACGCGTCCGGTCAGGCGACGCTTGCCGTGAATTCACTCTCCGCCGGAACGCATCTTCTCTCCGCAAATTTCACGGGCAATACCAACTACGCAGCCAGCACCGCGTCCGCGCTCTCGCAGCAGATTCTGACCACCTCGACCTCCACAACTCTCGCAACATCGGCATCCTCCAGTCTGGCAGGAAAGCCGGTCACCTTTACCGTCGCCGTTACAAGTTCGACCGGCACTCCAACAGGAACCGTCACAATTAGCAATGGAAGCGCCACTCTTGGTCAGGCCACGCTGAACGCACAGGGAACCGCAACATTTACCACCTCCACGCTCTCACTCGGCACACTCTCGCTGAGCGCGACTTATAGCGGCGACACAAACTATGTGACCAGCACTTCGACATCCTTGCAACAGGTCGTTAGCCTTGCCACCACTGCGTTGACGCTTGCCGGCCCCACAACGGCCATCGACGCGGGCACTGTTCTCTCCGTCTCGACTACGCTTTCCAGCAACGGGGTTGCCCCCACCGGCTCGCTCACGTTGCGCGATGGCAACTCAGTGATTGCGACGCAATCCGTCTCTGCGACAGGATCGTTTCTCTTCAGTACATCAAGTCTTTCCATCGGCGCGCATACTCTCACAACGGCATACGCCGGGGACAGCGACAATGCCCCGGCAGTTTCTCCTGCTATTTCGGTTATCATTCAGCAGGCTCCGACGACCACCGCGCTCGCCTCTACAGCAAACCCATCCATCGTTGGACAGAGCATCACACTCTCCGCTTCGGTCGCCAGCGACAGCCCAAATATTGGCGGCTCCATCAACTTCATGGACGGAACGACAACGCTTGGCTCTGTGCCTCTGCTCGGAGGCTCGGCGTCCATCACGGCAAGCAGTCTTGTCTTCGGCACACATAATCTGACGGCAATCTATTCCGGCGACACCAATCACGCTACGTCCAGCTCAGCCACGATCGCAGAACAGATCGTTCAAGCTCCAACAGTCGCTCTTTCCTCCAGCTTGAACCCCTCCATCGTAGGAGTTGGCGTTACCTTCACGGCAACCTTTACCGGAGTTAGCGCACTCGTCCCCACGGGCAACGTAATCTTCGAGGATGGCGCGACGATTCTTGGCACGGTCGCACTCAATGCTTCTGGCGTCGCGACCTTCCCGACGGCGTCGCTTGCCGTCGGCTCGCATCCGATCTCCATTCGTTACGCTGGCGACAAGAACTACAGCGCCGCCTCGGGATCGTTGACCCAGACCGTACTCAACGCCGACACGCAGATCGCCCTGACATCCAGCGCTAACCCTGCGACCTATGGCATCGCACTCTCTCTTATTGCAACCGTCAGTAGCAACAGCGGAACGGCAACCGGCTCAGTAAACTTCATCGATGGCGGCATTTCCCTTGGCAGCGCAGCGCTCAACGCAAACGGGGTTGCCACGCTCCCCCTCTCAACGCTCGCGCCCGGAACGCACTCCATCGTTGCCAGCTATGCAGGCGACGGGAAGGCGAGCGCGTCAGTTTCGGTTCCGTATACGCTCGTCGTCAAACAGATTAGCTCGGTCACGCTGACCACCAGCGCCAATCCAACGTTGGCGCTTACCCCCATCGTACTCACTGCGTCGGTCAGCAATAGCGGCGTCGGAACAGCCACCGGCACACTCACATTCACGGACGGCTCAACCCTTCTTGGCACGGCAACGCTGGATGCAACCGAGAAGGCCTCGCTCACCGTGGCTTCTCTGGCAACGGGCAATCACTCCATTCAGGCCAGCTATGCCGGAGACAACAACAACTTTTCCAGCGTCTCCTCCGTTGTGACCGAGAGCGTGCAACTTCGTCCTACGACTACGACACTGACCGCCTCGTCAATCGACCCACTCAATCCCCGTCAAGCGACACTGATCTCCGTAGTCCATTGGACTGGCAGCGCACCTCCCACTGGCACCGTCCTCTTTTCCTCTGGAAGCACTCCCCTCGGCAGCAGTACAGCCGATTCGACCGGCGTAGCAACTCTATCCATCGTTCTGCAAAGTAGTCCTGAGAGCATTACCGCAAGCTATAGCGGCGACTCGTCCTACTCATCCTCCACATCGCAAGCGACCGCCGTAACGGCCAGTGCTGGCGAGCAGTTTACGATCTCGATCGATCCCACCAGCATCAGCATGCAGAGCAAACAGAATACCGTCGTAAACCTCGCCATCGCTTCGGTGCAGAGCTTTGCGGATACATTGCAGTTCGGCTGCATCGGGCTTCCCTATGCCGCGACCTGCACCTTTAGTACTTCACAGGTCACGCTCGCCGCCAACGGAACCGCTAGCGTGCAACTCACCATCGACACGGGCGATCCTCTTGGCTCAGGAGCGCAAGCCAGCTTCCGCAATCTTCGGAACTCTCCTGTCGCGTTATGTTTTTTGCCCGGAGCATTTCTTGCGGGACTCCTCTTCCTGCGCAGACGCCGCCGCCCACTGCTTGGCCTTCTTCTGCTTCTCTGCGCGGTCACGGCAACGCTTGGTGCTACAGGCTGCTCTGGATTGCAGACGAGCGGAACACCGCCTGGAACCTACTCCTTCAAAATCTCGGCATCCGGCCAGCAGACCGGAATTACTGAGACTCAGGTCATGACCATGACCATCACCCAGTGAGGTCGCCGATGAAACACTTCGGCCAGCTTTGCCGAGTGATGTTCTCTTTTCTACTGGTCAGCTCGCTGCCACACTCTCTGTCGGCGCAGGCGATGCCGACCGCCACGGCACCCGGAGAGTACATCGCAGTCGGAGGGGGAGACTCCATCTTTCAGGCCGACTACGGTCAGCGCGATCTCGTCGGGTTCGTCGCCTACGCAGACGTGCATCCTACCCTGCGTTATGGCATCGAGGCGGAGGCGCGTTTTCTGCACTACCACACATCCGAAGACGTCACCGAAGCCAACTATCTCATCGGCCCACGAGTCTCCTTTCGACCGGGCAGTCATCTGCGTCCCTACGCCAAGTTTCTAGTTGGCGCTGGAAAGATTGTTCTCCCATACCACTATGCTCAGGGAAGCTTTCTTGCCTTTGCTCCTGGTTGCGGCGTGGATTACCAACTGACAGATCGCATCACCCTTCGCGCCATCGACTTCGAGTATCAGATCTGGCCAGACTTTCCCTACGGCTCATTGCATCCCTACGGAATCAGTACCGGCTTCAGCTTCAGACTCAACTCGGTTCCGCGATACCCAAAACTGTACCCAGGCCGAATGTCCGGGAACTAATTTCGCCAAACCCAGAGGGCTGAAGGCCCGCCCTACAGCCTTCGCTCAAACCTCAACACGCCTTCCCATCAAGATACGGATCGCACGAATAACTCTTCTATAAATCCGCCCGCAAAAAACATGTCAAGACCAACGTGTCTATAACTAACTTAACATCAACTACATACCCCCCAAAATACTTGACATAGTCGTTCAAGTCCTCGCTCGGTCGCCTGCTTCTCTATAAGTGCTGTATTCCCAATATCGATATGTCGGGGGAGGAGGGATCTACGATTGCTATGGCAAGAGTCGCAAATCATGGTGCCATAAAAGCGCGTTCACTTGTAGCGTGAAAAGGCTATAGCCATTCCGAAGGCGCTTCGGGTCGAGCGGCCTTAGCGGCCTTCCTTCAGGCGCGCGGACAACCGCCTGGGCAGGCCAGCCTCCAGCATTCGCTTCTGGGTCGACTCCAGATCGTATGGAACGCGGTGGTAGATGATCTCGCTGGTCTCGCTGTCGTAGATCGCAAAGGCGGCTCGCCAGTCGAAGTCGCGCGGCTGCCCGACCGATCCCGGATTGATCAGGTAGCGCATTCCCGGCTCAATCGGCAGCGTCCACATATCGCTTCCCTTGCGGCTGTGATACAGAGGATGCAGTTCCTGCCAGTCGTGATCGCGCTGAGCGAATCCGCCCTGGATGTGGGTGTGTCCGAAGAAGGTGATCGCCGTCGGCGTCTGCTGTAGCGGAGCCCAGGCATCGCGCATGTTGTGGATGTACTGATCCTCGTTGAGCGGCGAACCGTGCGCCAGAGTTACATGCACAGGAATCGGCGTCTTCAGCTCGGCATCGAGCGGCCCCTGCGGCAGAGCGCGCAGCCACTCCAGATTCTCCTCGGTCAGCGTCTCCGCAGTCCACTTGGCTGCCGATCGAGCCGTCGGATTGAAGTGTCGCGACGAGCCAAGGCCGCAACAGACGCGGTCGTGATTGCCCCGCACCGTCCAGGTGGCCTGCGCCCGAATCAGCGCAAGAACCTCATTGGGACTCGCTCCATAGCCCACCATGTCGCCCAGATTCCACAACGCATCCCACGTCCCCGCCGCGTCAAGAACCGCAGCCAGGGCCTCCAGATTTCCGTGAATGTCAGAGAGAACAAGAGCACGCATAGGGAAGTTTGCTTCACGCAATAGTGCAAGAGTCTTAAATTCTATCTTATGCAGCGATTCTCCAGCAGCGAAGCGCGGCTTACTGCTCGGCCAGCCAAGCCAGCGGTCGGGTGCGATCGGTGGCCATCGTCGGCGCAGAGGCCAGAAGCCGCCGAGTGTAGGGGTGCTGTGGATGGGAAAAAAGCTGGTGCGTACTGGCTTGCTCGACGATCTCGCCATGTTGCATCACGGCTACGCGGTCTCCCGGCTGGTCGCAGGCCTCGGAGACTACCGCAAGGTCGTGCGAGATGAAGAGCATCGAAAGCCCGTGTTTATGGCGCAACTCGCGCAGCAACAGCAGAATCTGCGCCTGCACCGTGACGTCGAGAGCCGTCGTCGGCTCATCGGCGATCAACAGCCGCGGACGATTGATCAGCGCCATCGCAATCAGAATC
Source organism: Acidobacteriaceae bacterium (assembly GCA_031296325.1). Classification (GTDB taxonomy): domain Bacteria; phylum Acidobacteriota; class Terriglobia; order Terriglobales; family Acidobacteriaceae; genus Edaphobacter. The sequence continues at coordinate 45,926 of JARLFY010000032.1, forward strand.
CGCTGCCTCTGCCCGCCGGAGAACTGGTGCGGATAGTCGCGCACACGTCGCTCCGGCTGGGGCAGCGCGACCTCATGCATCGCGTTGAGAACCAGCGCGTCAACCTCTCGCGAAGACAGTTCAGGCTGATGCGCTCGCACCGCCTCGGCGATCTGCGTGCCGACCCGCATCACCGGATTCAGAGCCGTCATCGGCTCCTGAAAGATCATGGCGATGTCGCTGCCTCGCCGTCGGCGCATCTCAGACTCTGAGAGTGTCAGTAGATCCACCGTCGCAGCGCTTGTCGATCCCGTGGCCTGATCTTGCCGACCATCGAGTTGCGAAGCGGAGCCTGCCCCGGACGAAAACAGAATTCTGCCCGAAGCGCAGGCTCCGGCAGAGAGCAGCCGCATCACGGCCAGCGAGGTTGCAGACTTGCCCGATCCCGACTCGCCCACCAGCCCCAGCGTCTGGCCCGCTGCAATCTGGAACGAGATCTTATGCACCACCTCGCGCCCGTCGAAGGCAACCGATAGATTATCAACCCGCAGAATCGCCGCGGCGGCATCGTCCAGCCCTGCGCCTGCTCCAATTGCTATTCCTATTCCGTCGCCACTTGGTATCGAAGAACTCACCCCTCGATGTTAGAGCAGTTTCGTCCCATCGCAGCATAGATTTGAGTCGTTGCAGAGCATTTTCAGTAATTATGTAATGAATCGCGCCGCGAACAAACTACAAAGATTTTTCTCCTTCACTTCGTTCGAGGGGCAGAAGGATAATTTTATCTACAGAGAAATAACGATTTGAATGCCGTGGAAGACGCAAAAAGAGATACGGAGAATAAGCGTCATTCCCGTATCTCTTTGTCGTGGGCTGTCTAACGTGGTGTTTTACCGAACTGCGCTGAAGATGCGGCGTCGAAGCGTGGCTGCTAGGCCAAGAACTCCGGTGCCAAGAAGCAACAGACTGTTGGGTTCGGGAGTGGTAGTCACTTTAGTGACGACGAGGGTCTCAGGAGAGGATTCGAGAGAAAAGAAGGTCGTCGTACCAGCCGCCAGTCCAGTGATATTCACGAAGCCGGTGTCGTCTAAAACGGAGGTTGTCGTAATACCGCTAAACGTGTTGAGCGGGCCTTCATTTTCCGTTGGGTCGGTGCTGTGACCAGTCGCGCAATACGAAGTGCTAGCGCCTCCTGTGCGAGTGACGTCGCAAATGCCATCACCATCGAAGGCAAAGATGCCTCCGCCATCGCCCGCACCGATCAGCTCAATCGATCCGGTATATGTTGATCCAGAGTTGTTAATCACGCCGACAAGGACATCATCGCCGCCTTGAGCGTAGGTCGCGTCGTACGGTTGAGCGCCTGCTACTGCTGCACCGGTAACGACTCCACCAGCGCCGATCGTTATGATGTAACCGCAATCAGTGTTTGTGCTGGCTGTGGTGGGACAAATGGCTGTTGCATGTGCTGCGATTGGCATGAGAACTCCAAGCGCAAGGGTTGCTGCAATTTTTTGTATATTCATGCCATGCTCCTTGGTGGTTCAACTGTAGCCAGATCCAAAGCCGTAACTCGGTCAGGCACGGTTGCTATAAGCATGTAAATGGCCGTAGTTGAGTCTATGTATTTGCAACGAGATCGTGGCGCACCTTTTATCGAACGTGCATTCTTTTGCGCACAAAGAAGTAAATAATTGGAATGGAGAGTCCTGCCTGAGCCGAAGGCACAGTCGCTCACTGTGTCGACCGCTTCAGAGCGGGACATCCTGCCCTTTCGGAAACTAACGGACCGGCAGGTTGAGTTGAGTGGGAATGACCTGAAATTAGGTGACGGCGACTCATCGTCGGAGTTGAAGGACTCTGCGGTAGGATCCGGGAAGATCCAGTTCGCCCCCGCCAGCATAACGTCCCTAACCATTCCCAAGGCGAACAACGCTAGCTACCAACAGGAACAAACAGGACGAGGATGCAGAGGCATGATTCAGGCACTGCATCAATAGTCATTAGAAGTACGGGAAACGCTCTAATCCGCAAACGACAGGAGCGGCACCGTTTGGTGTCGCTCCTGTCGTTTGCTGCGGCTCTGTGAGGTGCAGGTTACTTCTTAAGCAGCCAGAGGATGCAGGAGTGGGGCTCGAGCGTTAGTCCCTGAACAGCCTTGGCTTTGGGGATGGTTTTGCCGGTCCACACATCCTTGACGTGGTAGACGGCGTCGTCGAGGCCGAAGACCTCGAAGCTGCTGTCGATAACGAGCTGCGACTCTCCGACGTTGAACAGAGCCAACGCCGTCTCTCCGTTTGCCAGATCGGAGGTCCAGGCGATCATGCCTCCGTTGTGCATGACCTGACCGCTGCGGGTCGAGGTCTGGTCGATGCGGATGAAGTCCTCGTTGGTGATCAGCTTGCGGGTCGGTTCGTCAAGTTGAGTGAGGTTTGCGCCGAGGATCAGCGGCGAACGGGCCATCGCCCAGAGAGAGAGCATGGTCTGTTGCTCGTCTGGAGTGAGGCGCGAGGCGCGGGCCTTGCCTTCGCCGGGAACCGGGCTGAGTTGGCCGATGGGCAGCATGTCGGCGTCGGGCCAGTTGCCGGGCTTGGCGTACTGCGCCCAGGCGGCGGTGGTGGCGAACTGGCTGGAGAGACTCTTGGGGAAGGGCTTGGCGTTATCCCAAAGATCCCATATGTCGTTGGAGATGCGCCACATCTGGGCCAGACCGGAGACCTCGGCGGCGTTGTCCAGATCGGTGGGGCCGGGCGAGAGGCTGAGGACGATGGGACGGCCCGTCTTGTCGATGGCCTTGCGGATCATGCGAATCTCGTCGATCTTGTAGGGGTTGGAGGCGATGCAGTCCACTTTGAGCAGATCGACTCCCCAGCCGGCGTACTGCGCCAGCAGCGAGTCGTACCAGGCCTGTCCAGCGGCGTTGTCCTTGACGCCCCAGTTGGTGGGATCCCACGAACAGGCGTCGGTGGTATCGGCGGCATCCTGTGTGTGGAAGCTGCTGCCTGCGATGGGCAGATTGCGCTCCACCGAGGCGCGGGGAATGCCGCGAACGATGTGGATGCCGAACCTGAGTCCCTGCGAGTGGACCCAGTCGCCGAGCGGCTTGAAGCTGCTGTCGCCGATGGTTGCAAGCTGTTTGTATCCGCCTGTGGCAGCGGCTGCGCCCGCCAGAGATGCGGCGGTCGCAGAGTCCGTGCCTGCGGAGGGAAAGCGCACGGGTACCGGAATGTAGCGGCCATTGGCATCAAGCTGGTACTGAAGAAGCTCGGCGTGGGGACGATCCTGCGGGTTGCGGAAGAACCAGCCCTCGTCGATGACGGCGTAGTTCCAGCCAAAGGGCTTGAGCGAGTCGGCCTCCACCTTGACGTTGGCGCGGAACTGTTGCTCGGTGATGGTGAGTCCGTAGGAGTCCCAGCTATTCCAGCCCATCGGCGGCGTGGCGGCGACGACTGGCTTGGTCGCAGTCTGTGCCTGCGCCGGACTGGCGGCCAGTGCCACAAGCAGTACTAGACCTACAGAGGAGAACTTCCTTACTGTCTTCATTGCCGCCTTCATTGTTGCCCTCATCTCCGCTTGCGGGGGGACGCGTTGCTTTGCGTCGATTCGCCAGCGTAAAAATTTGTTGCATCCACCATACCGCGAGCGGACGATGAATGCACAGAGCTGAGGATGAAGAGGAGGCTTGGCTGCGGCGAAGCAATGCAAAAAACAGAAGCAACCACGGATAAAAGCGGAGGAACACGGATAGAACAAGAACGTATTGTCTCTCGAATTTGTTTTCGATAATGGGGCAGGCCGTTGCGGAGCGAGCAAAGCAGATTCCTTCGCTTCGCTACAGAATGACAAACAAGCAGAAGGACAAACAAATTGGTCGATAGCCATTCCGAAAATGTTTTCATCCGCGTTGATCGTGGTCGGTTCTTGTCTCACTCAGAATGCGGATCGGAATGCAAAACTCTCCACGAAGCTGCAAAATGCGATAGCCTCGGGATGGATGAATATTATCGACAAGCAATGGGAGAATGGTGGGCGAGGCGTTGTGGTTGGGGCCGTCGCCGCGCTGGCGCTGGGTCTGCTGGCAGGCTGCGCCAGCCCGGGGCCACCGCAGGCTCCATCGCTGAAACTGCCCCAGATTCCCAGCGAGGTGACGGCCAGCCGCGTGGGAGACGAAGTGAGGCTGCACTGGACGACTTTGCCGCGAACCACCGACAAGCTGCTGATCTCTGGACCGATTGTGGCGGAGATCTGTCGCGAGACGCTGGGCGCAGCGGTAAAGGCTAAGCCAATTGCTGCTTCCAAAACAGGAACGACCTCGACTCCCTGTGCGCCGGTCTTGCTGCGGCTTTCGGTGAAGCCCGGAGAATCGCAGGCGGTGGACAAACTTCCCGCAGAGCTGACCACAGATCCTGCGCGGCGGCTCGCCTATCGGGTGCAACTGTTGAATGCGGCTGGGCGCACGGCGGGAGCTTCGCAGCCGGTCTTCGCCGCCGCCGGAGCTGCGCCGCCGCCGGTCGAGGAACTGCGGAGCAAAGCGACCAAGGCAGGAGTTGTGCTGGAGTGGAAGGCTCTCCATGCTATACCGAAGACCAGTGGCGAGCCGACGTTTGACGCGACTTCGGTCGAGCTGGATCGCACGGTTCTACAGCCTGTGGCAAAGGCGAACTCTGCGCTCGACTCTGCGAAGGTTCTAATCACGAACGACGCAGTGGGAGCGCGAGTGAGCGCGGGACACAAGAGCGAAAATCCCGGTGCGAACAAGCCGCTGGTGCGCCTGCGGGGTACAGAGCACGGGGAGGTCAGCGGAACGGCTGGCAGCACTGGCGGAACGATTGATCGCACGGCACAGGTTGGGACGACGTATCGCTACGCGGCCGAGCGGGTGCGCAGCGTGGCTTTGGGGCAAGTGGCCTTGGGCAAGGAGACGCTGGAGATGCGCAGTCTTCCCTCAGCGGAAATCACGGTCGCCATGCCGAAGGAGTTCCCGCCCAACGCGCCGAAGGGGCTGATTGCCGTTCCGGGATTTGTTGAGGCGACAGTGCCGAGCGGTGAGGGTGCAGCGATTGAAGGAGCAGCAGCGACCGCGCAGAGGCCGACCATCGATCTTTCGTGGGAGCCGGATCTGGAGGCGGGAATCGCTGGATACCGCGTCTATCGGCGTGGGCTGACGGGCGAGGCCGCGTGGCAGCGGATCAGTTCGGATCTGGGGACGCCCGCCTATCGCGACCAGAGCGTTGTGGCGGGACAGAGATACGCCTATCGCGTGACGGCGATCAATGCCGCAGGAGACGAGTCAGTGTGGAGTAACGAGGCTGTGGAGACGGCTCCAACCCAGTAGCGGGAATCTGGACATAGATTTTTAAAATCCAGATAGGGCTGACGCAGAACGATTTCCCCTGAATCTGGATAGGACCCCCCCTGCCTCCGGCAGGTTCCGGCAATTGAACCGATCCAGTGCAATCATTCCGGCGAGCAGCGGGATGAGCCAGATGACGCGGCTCTGGTAGCGCGAATCGACCTCCGAGAGTACAGCCGTAATAAACGCATTCGCAAGTACCACCGGCACGATAATCGCAGCCAGCCCCAGAATCCTCCAGCGCCGACGCCACCATAGCACCGGCACGGCGCAGAGAATCCCCAACGCCGACGCGCTCACCACCCAGCGCTGTATTCGAGTGAAAAAGTCGTTGGGCAGGGCCAGATGCGCCTGTCGTGTGCGCAGGTACTTGGCATGTACGCCCGGCAGCAAGCGGTCGATCTCGCCCTCCATCCACGTGTTGGGGCAGAAGTCGCGCAGAGCGAAGTTGTCGATCTCCTCGCGAAAGTTGGCCAGCGAACGCTCGCTCTGCTCCCTTGGATAGGCGCGTAGCGTGGACACAACCAGCGGCATCTCCTCGCGCAGCATCCGCGCCTGCGCATCGCCCGAGGAGGTCTGCCAGATGCCGTCGTCGTCCCACAGAAACGCGTCGTCGGTATCGGGCAGCGTGTTGACGCGCGCGCAGATGGCCCAATGCAACTCGCCGCAGTGTTGTTGCAGGTACCAGCGTCCAGGCCCGTCCGCAATGATGCGCGCCGTCAGGTATGGCATGCGATTGCCGTTCAGCGTCGCCGCGCCGTAGAGATATTTGTGCAGCGCCATCTGTGATCCCGCCACCAGCAGAACCATCGCCGCAAGCCAAGCCAGACCCCGCTTACACTCCCGCATCGGGGGCCAGCGCAGCAGAAGAAGCAGCCCAAGCAGAGCGCAGAGGATGGCCGCAAGCATCCAGTGCGTGGTGTGCGAGGCCATCGCCCAGCAGGAGATCGCCGCAACCGCACCGATCTCCCGCGTAGAGAGCGTCTCCCGCGCAAAGACGAGCAGATAGATCGCCAGATACAGCACTGCGCCGAGGATGTCCGGCATGACGAAGGAGACGTACCAGCCGAGGCTGGTCGTCAGGCTGACCACCGCGACCAGAGCGAGGAACTGTAGCTTAACAAGCCGTGCAGCAAGCGACCGTACCACCAGCCAGATGATGTACGAGGTCACGAGCGCCTGCATCGCAATGATCGGCCACGCGCTGAAGTTCCAGTGAAAGAAAAATATTCCCAGCGAGTAGAATTCCGAGCGCATTCCGGTAAAGCCGCGCGGAGCATGCAGAAAGAGAATCTTTGCCAGCGGACGCCCATCGTTCAGATAGGTCATCGAATCCGGGTAGAACAGTGGGTAGCCATTGCAGAGAGCTGGCCACAACATCATCAACGCGCCGAGGACGACCGTAAAGAACCGCCAGATTCGCGCATGAAATTGCATTGAATGAGCTTACAGGATACGTTCGCAGACTGCGAACCGCTACTTTGCGGCCTCGTTCAGCAACTCCACGGCCTGCTCCAGCGAAGTCCCTGTAGGAACCAGTGTGAAGTTGGTCTTCACCTCGTCCTCCTGCTGCCCAATGGTCTTAAAGAAGAGCGCGTGGCCGCGGATGTGGACGTGCGTCTCGGTGATCTGCCAATAGCCCGGAGCCACCTGTCTGCGTTCCACATCGAAGTCGCTGCCTTGCTTGATGCGCGCCAGAATCCCGAAGCCCATGGTCACATCATGCGCCATCGTCCCCCTCATCGTGCAGATGCGATGCTGCGCCCGGTCGACGACCAGCGTTCCGGTCATCGCTCCCATCACCCGCGCCTCCATATTTGGCGGATGAAAGCTGGGATCGGGCTGGAAGGCGAGCGTCGTCGTCTCCGGAGTTTCGCTCTCGACCGTCCAGAAAAACGCCTGAGTCATAAGATTCAACAACTCGGTCGCGCTCTTGTCGTCGTGCGCGCCATTTGCTCGCTGCTTTTGCTGCATCCCCGGATCGTGGATGAACTTCTGAATGCGCGCGTTGTCCGCCGCCAGCGTCGCATCCGAAGCGGGCTGGCCGCTCTCGGTGACATGACGCGTGATCGCCCCACTCTCCGTTTCGACGACGATGGAGGAGTCGCCCCCCGCCTCGTTCTGCCGATAGCGCCAGTGCGACTGGTCGTCGTGATTGGCCGCCAGCTCCGTCGTCACCGCCTGCTGCACAATCGCCTTCGCCTCCAGCGTCTGCGCCCGCGCCGAAGCGCAGAGCAACGCAACCACCACGCACCCCCAGAGATTCGACCTCGTCCTCATCGTTCTCCTTAGACGCAAACCCCTGACGATAAAGACTACTCCCGTTGCACGATA
>JARLFY010000033.1 GCA_031296325.1 Acidobacteriaceae bacterium
CCAGAAAAGCGGCTTGAAGGCAGGAGTCAATTCGGGGGTCTGCTACGGCAGACCTCCATTTTTGCGCGCGCCCGTCTTCCCGCCCTGAAGGTCGCTCCTCAAGATCGGAGCGCCATGATTTGCCCACCCGACGGGCTTGAACGCATCGTACAGATGAGGAACGCCTGCGGGGTTGTAAACTCATCTTTGATGGATACGCCAAGAGAACAGAGCGCCGAAGCACTTCAGTCCGCACTTCTTGCTGCTCGCGAGAACGAGAACAGGTGGGTTGGAATGTCCCCTGAGTTCTCCTCTGATAGTGAGCGGATGGAGCAGTGGACCAGTACGGCCAAACTTCGGCGGCTTGAAGCTGAGCGGATCGAGGCGCTCTTGGCCAAGCTTTCCGGCCAGTGTGAAACGAAGCAGTAGAAACGACAGACGGATTGGGAGAGACACGATGAACGAATTGGAAATGAAAGCCGAGTTGGAGCGTCTGCGGGCAGAGAACGCTCAACTCAAGAACAAGAATACTGGCGGACTGAGCCTCAAGGTCAGCGAGAAGGGTGCCTTGTCCCTGTACGGAATGGGACGTTTTCCCGTCACGCTATACAAGGAACAGTGGCTTCGTATTCTTGCCAGCGCCACTGAGATCGAGACATTCATCCGCGAGAACGACACCAAACTCAAGACGAAGGAATAGCTGGGGCAGTCAATACTTGGACCATCAGCATTCAGAACAAGCCCGATGCCGACTTTTGCCCGTCTTCCCGCCCTTTTGATGTCCTGCCGCTGCGCGCCAGACTTGGTTTGGCCCTCCCGACGTGCATGAACCGCTTGCACTCGATCAAGAATTCAGCTAGATCCGAATTGGCCGTGATCCCGGATGAATCATGCGCGTTTCTCCAATGAACACTTTGCGCTAGTATTTATCAACTGGTAACTGACGGCTTGCCGGTCAACCACCCGGAGTCCGGAGCTTCTGGAAAGCAGTCGAAATGGCGACTTACCATTACTCAGACGCGTTCGAATCGGCCGGGCACCATATCTGCACGTAAGGGGTGGCTGTCGTCCGCCGCTCCAGGGGGATTATCGAATGGGAAACATAAACAGCTCGAAAAACTTTCTACGGGATACTATTTCAGAACAAATCGCGCTGAGGAGTGGGCTCCTTTTGACGGTTGGTGAAAGCGCCACAATCCTTCGGCGGCACAGCTATCCCGATCTACCGATCTTCGAAGGGGCGGGAGAAGATGGGATGCGAGTCAGGCCTGAAGATGTTGAAGAACTAATTCGGCATTTGCGATATTTCATCGGAGATTTGCCTGATCCTCGCCATCCAATTGCTGCTCGTGTTGAGCTGTGGAACGCTATGGAAAAGGACGGGGTAGATCCAGCGCCTCTGCTAGAGTCGCTCAATAAAATTACGGGAGCAGATAAGAAAATAGCAGGCATTGGCAAGGTGCATTTCACCGCAAGCGAGCTCGCGGACGACATTGCGGCGCTTTGCACTATTGATCGTGGGTTTATAGACCGCTTCGCTAGCGTGATCGCCCAAACATTGGACCGATCCGTCCAGTGGTTTCAGATCACCGAGATCGATACAGCTTGGGCGATTCCGCTCGATCATCTTTTTCAAGCAGAAAACATCCCCGCGGACCCCGAGACGTATCTTGACCAGAGATACCTTGACTACTTGGCTCAGAACTCAGTAGACTTGCACCGCATCTATTGGCGGAACTTCGAGCGCCTTACAGCAGAGTTCTTCAATCGGAAAGGATTTGAAGTGGAACTTGGTCCCGGTCGAGATGACGGCGGTGTCGACGTGCGGGTTTGGAACAAAGGCACAAAAATCACTGGGCCGCCTTTATTGCTGATTCAGTGCAAGCGCTATAAAACGACGAACGAAGTGGAAATAGAAAGCGTGAAGGCATTTTGGACTGATGTTCACTATGAAGGGGCCCATCGGGGGCTCGTCGCCACAACCTCACGCATAGCGCCCGGCGGCATTGCCACCTCTGTAGGCCGACGGTGGCCCCTAGGCTTTGCCGAGAATGAGCAGGTAAGCCACTGGGCAAAGCAAATGTGGCGACACTCGGTCATGTCAAAGCGTTAAGGAACCATTCATCGTCACCATTCGGAATTCCGAAGAGACGCTCGTTCGGTAACCATAAACGCCGCAGGGTTCTGGATGAGGGCCGCGCCGGGTTGGTCACCTACTCGTCAGTTTCCCTTTGATTAGTCCCTCACCCAAGAGGTGATTCAACTTTATTCTGGCGACGCCCGATGGAAGTTGCGAGGCTGTGTTAATTCAGATTATGTCTTAAATTTTTAGCGATGACGGGGAGGGAATCCGTCGTTTTCGTTGGCTCTCTGCAACTCTCACGTAATCGGTTCATCCGTTCGCATGAAGCCAGTTCTAGCTTAATCCCGGCGAGTCCAGATCGGTGTGTCGGGCGTTTCTTCATTGCAACATCGAGCTTCGACAATCTGCTCAACGCCTACGCAAACTGAAATCTGCGTGCCGTCAGTGAACCGCACCAGTACCTCCCGCCCGTGCAGCGCGTCATCATAAACAGCAAGCTCCGCAATCGTTTTGCCGGCCGCTTCTGGAAACTCAAGTTTGGGCTTCTCCATCGGTGCCGGTCTCCTCAGAGTCAAGTAATAAACCTCTATCGTCGTGTCCCTTATTAGGGGATTCGATCTCCATTATCCACACTTCAAAGTGTGGCAGCAAGACCAAAATCGGAGGCGCGGCGCTCCCGCAAGGGACGCAGCCCTGAAATGCGAACCTACTATGAAGGCGTGTTGTCTCGGCTGATTGCCGCGCGCGCCGAGTACGGTTTGACGCAGCGTGAGGTTTCGCTTCACCTGGGAATGGCGCATTCGTTCATGAACAAGTGCGAGTCCGGTGAACGCGCCATCGACGTTGCGGAACTTTGGGCTCTCTCCAAGTTGTATGGGAAGCCAGTCAATTTTTTCGCTCCCGACAGATAATGCCACGGCAATCCCCCCCAGAATTGACGCCGATTGTAGCCTTTCAACTGCTTTGAGGAATCTGCTTCGGCGGCCCCAGAACATCAGACCGAATCGGCAGGCTCAGTTGAAGAGGCTGGAGTACAGACTTCATTCGCTTGACGAAAGTTCGCACGAACTCACTGACGAGCTTCGACGGATTGTCCGCGCGGGCAGCCAGATGCTCATCCAGTGAAAGAGTTTTTTCGTCGAGCGGTCTTGCAACCCAACCATGTGTAGCAATCCGTAATGCACTTGCCTTGCTCAGAAATGCAACTCCTCCGTTCGCCGACAACAGATGAAAAGCCTCGTCCGCATTCATGATGTAATGGATTTCCTTGGGCTGGAATCCCGCTTCGCTGGCTGTCCTCATCATCTGCTCGTAGAGCGTTGGATGGATTCTTCTATCCAAGACAACCCACTGACTCGCGCTCAAATCCTTGAGCTTCAGCGATTCCTTTTGCGCAACGAGATGGTCTTCTGAAACGACCGCATAGAGGGGGGCTTCCGCCAGTTTGACCGTCGTCAGTCTGGGGTCTACTGCGGGTTGAGTAATAAGCGCCACATCCAAATGAGCATTCAAAAGCCTGTGGGTCAAGTCAGCGGAAAACTCGCTGTGCAGATGAATCTTCAGATTGGGGTAGAGCGGTAGATGAAGGGAAAACAACATCTCTACGAGAGCGGGGTCAATGTCTGGGGATCTTCCGATCTCCAGGATGCTCTCGGCTCCTTCATTCACGGCTCTTGCAAATTGAACTGCCCGCTCATCGTGCAGAATTGCGAGCCGGGCCTCTTCGACGAAAGCCCGTCCAGCGTCCGTTAATTCCACGGAACCTCGGTCTCTGTGGAAGAGCCTGATATCCAGCTTGAGTTCAATATCCTGTATGCACCGGCTCAATCCAGACTGGCTCATGCGGAGTCGCCTCGCAGCCCGCGTGTAGTTCAATTCCTCCGCCAAGGTTACAACGGCGGTCAGGTAACGAATTTCGATTGTGCTCTGCATGGTCGGCCTCCCATTCAGATGTATTCATTTTTGAGAGATGCGCCAAAGCGGAAATTTGCAGGCGTTCAAATCGGCCAGTTCACAAATTATCCACAGCTTTTTCCTCAATGTCAATTCAGATTTACCCGCGCTCATTTTTTAGTCCGCCATGCGAGCGCAACCCAAGCGCATCTGGAGGGACTGAAACTGTGCTTATGCGTGGCAGTCATAATCCGCTTGCTGAAACTCATTGGACTTCTTTGGTCGCGATGCTTCAACTTGATAGCACGTAACGGAGGTTTGATATGTTCGGTGAGAAAATACCGCCCACTTCCGATTATTCTTTGCCAATTCTTGGCCGACCGGGCATCGAACCGCTTCTTGACAGTCACAAGGCAGCCGCGCTGCTTGGAGTCCATCCCCGCACTCTTCAGCGCATGGTGCACCGTGGCGAGATTGCCGGTGTGCATGTAGGCAAACTATGGCGATTCAAGCCTTCCGCAATTGCCCAGTGGATAGAGCGCGAGATGGCGAGCTAGACCCACTCACTGCCCGCGTATTACAAGTTTTCAGTGGTCATTCGGCGCGCACTCGGCTACCCTAAAGGTAGCCATTCGTGCCGTGATTCAAGGAGGAATCTTGATGCCACGCGCACGTTATCAGTTTGGAAGTCTATCGCTCAAGAAGCGGGCGAAGAGCGCAGATGTTTGGGAGTTTCGGTACTACGAAGATGCCGCTGAAGGAGCAAGAGTACGCAAGGCTTGCTTTATCGGAACGACAGACCAGTACAAAACCGAGTCCCAGGCCCGTAGGGCCGTCGAAGCTCATCTCCTGAAACTCAACGCTGAAAAGCCACAGAATCATCTTGGGACCGTTACGTTTGGCGGGCTGTGTGATCGGTACATCGCGGAAGAGTTGCCAGAACGCTACTCTACGCGGAAGTCGTACCTGTCGAACATCAAGCAGCACATCAAGCCACGGTGGGGTGAATATGTTCTCGCACAGATTCGACCGATGGCGGTGGAAGGTTGGTTGAAAGAACTCAGTATGGCCCCGAAATCGAAGGCTCATATACGAAGCGTGATGCACCTGCTTTTCGAGTGCGCCGCGCGCTGGGAACTCATCAACGAGCGCCGCAATCCAATCGAAATGGTGCGTGTCAAAGACTCCACCAAGAGGCGGAAGCGCCCCATGATTTTGACAATCGAAAGTTTTCACGCCGTCGTTGCCAGCCTCAAGGAACCGTATCGCACGATGGTGCTGGTCGCGCAATGCCTGGGACTTCGCGTTAGCGAGATTACGGCATTGAAATGGGACGATCTCGAAGTTGATGAGCGTCAACTCCTCGTTCAACGAAGCGTTGTGAACGGAAGGGTGGACGATGTGAAGACCGAGTACTCCCGCGACCATGTACCTATTCATGGAGCACTACTGGAGGTTCTGCTTGCCTGGGCCAAGGATTGTCCGCCGACCAAGGGCGGATGGATGTTCCCCAGCCCTCTGACGAACAGACCTTATTACTCAACCGAGATCCAGAGGCGGCATCTGAAGCCTATCGGGATCAAACTCGGATTGGGGCCGCTCGGTTGGCATACGTTCCGCCACACGTACCGTTCGTGGCTGGACGAGACCGGCGCGCCGATGAAGGTGCAGCAGGAACTCATGCGGCACGCATCGATTCAGACAACCATGAACGTGTATGGACAGGCGATGCCGGAGTCGAAGCGGGAAGCGAACGGGAAAGTCGTCACAATGGTGCTCAAACCGATGAAAGCGAGCGCCTGAAGTGCAGATTTTCCTTAATGGGAGTCAGTGGGAGTGAATCCGATTTTTGAATTCTCTCTAAACCACTGATTTGATTGGTTGCGGGGGCTGGATTTGAACCAGCGACCTTTGGGTTATGAGCCCAACGAGCTACCGGGCTGCTCCACCCCGCATTCAAAGTATACCGCCGATGGCAGGGTAGGTCAAACTTCGTTCCTTTCCCCCGTGCGAAGCGAAGAATCCCCGCATTTTGCTTGCTCTACGAGGGGCTGCCCCATCGTCAAAATGCTCTACTACAGCAGGAGATACGCTATGAAATTCTGTCCATCCGTCTCGGAATCTTTGTGAATCCCTCTCGAAGTTTCATGGGGCGTTCCTATATGGTCTTGCGCTCAAGCCCTCGCTGCGATAACTTACTAACTGGTTAGTCAATAAAATGAAAGCTGCCCACGCAACTCGTACTCAGGCCGAACGTGCCGACCAAACCCGCGCCAACATCCTCGCTGCTGCCGTGAGTCAGTTCAGCGAAAATGGGCTGGTGGGGGCGCGTATGGAGCAGATTGCCGAAGCCGCTGGAGTCAATAAGGCGCTGCTCTACTACTACTTTCGCAGCAAGGATGATTTATACGAGGCGGCGCTGGAGTCGGTTGCCGAGGGCGTGCGATCCTCCAGCATGGCGGTGTTGGAGGGCAAGGCCACGGCGGGCGAACGGTTTCTGCTGTCCACGCTGAACCACTTCGATCGGATTCACACCAATCGCGGATTTCAATGCCTGATGCAGCAGGAGATGATTCGTCTGCATCGGGGCGAGGCGGGCGCTCTCTCGCCGCTGGTGAAGACGGTCTTCCGGCCTTTGGTTGAGCGGATGCAGAAAGTTCTGGAAGAAGGCATTGCCACTGGCGAGTTGATTGCTGCCGATCCCTCGCAGATTCGCTATGCGGCGTTGGGAGCCAATGTCCTGTACTTTCTCTCTGCGCCTTTGATGCACCTGATTCAGGGCAGCGACCCGTTGGAGCGTCGCGCATTGGAGCTTCGCCGCACTTCGGCGATTCACTATCTGGGACTGGCTCTTTTCACCAATCGCAAACAGGGCGCGAAGGTGGCCAGGCGCGTACTCGACGCCACCCCGATGCCTGAAAGTGGCGGGATTCTGCCGCGAATGACTCCGCAATCTCGTTCCAAGAAGAAGCAAAAAGTGAGGCGCAAGTGAACGCACGCAATCGAGTTTTTCTGATTCTGGGCCTGTTGATGGTCGGCTCGTTGATCTGGTATCTGCTCACGGTTCGTCAGCCGGGCGACCTGCAACTGATTGGCACGGTGGACGCCAACGAAGTTCTGGTGAGCAGCAAGATTCAGGGCCGCATTCAGACGTTGACCGTGGATGAGGGGCAGGACGTAAAGGCAGGCCAACTCATCGCCATCATCGAGAGCGACGACCTGACGGCTGCTCACAAGGCTGCCGTGGCTACGGCCGACAGTCAGAAGTCCAAGCTGGGAGAGACGGTCGAGACCGAGCGCCAGACGCGAGGCGAGGTCGGTAGCGCCACTGTCAACGCGGAGGCTCAGGTGAAGGCCGCGCAGGCAACGTTGGCGCAGGCGCAGGCTCAGTTGGAGCATCAACAGGCCGATAGCACTCGCACCATCGCGCTGGCGCAGCAGCAGATCATGAGTTCTCAGGCCAAAGAGGAGGCGATCTCCAGCCTGCAAGCCGCTCATGCTGCCGTTGCTGCGGCTCGCGAGAATGTTGCTGCGGCGGAGGCCACACTGCGACAGGCGCGCGCTCATGAGCTGTTGGCTGGAGTCGCAGCCCGCACGGTCGAGCAGACTCGCGGCGAGGTTGAAAACGCTCTCGCTCTCGCCGACCAGACCAAGGCGCAGTTGGGCTACACGCAGATCTTTGCTCCGGTCAGCGGAAAGGTCAACGTTCGCGTGGCGCGTCAGGGCGAGGTGGTCGCCGCCGGAGGAACCATCGTCACGATCATGGATCTGACCGAGACCTGGGTCTACGCGCCGTTGCCGGAGACGCAGGCCGACGCGGTGCAACTCGGCGACATCCTGCGCGTCGAACTGCCCAGCGGAGCCAGCGTGCAGGGAAAGGTTATCGCCAAGGCAGCCGAGGCGGACTTCGCCACGCAACGCGACGTCAACAGCATGAAGCGCGACGTCAAGACGATGCAGATCAAACTGCTTATCGACAATCCCGGCGAGCGCTTTGTTCCCGGCATGACCGCCGAGGTCTACATTCCCAAAGACAAGCTGGTGAAGCAATGACGACGCACTTCGCAAACGTGGCGGAGAGCTACAACGGCAAGGCGATTGTCGTCGACAACATCTTCAAGCGCTATGGCGACTTCGAGGCGGTGAAGGGAATCAGCTTCTCCGTGGAGCAGGGCGAAATCTTCGGGTTGCTTGGCCCCAACGGCGCGGGCAAGAGCACGCTGATCCGCATGATGACGACGCTGATCCCTGTCACCAGCGGCACGGCCATGGTCGGCGGGCACAACGTGGCGCATGACTCCGACGCGGTGCGCCGCATGATTGGCGTGATTCCACAGGCACTCACCAGCGATCCCGACCTTACTCTGGAAGAGAACCTGAGCATCTACGCCAAGCTCTACAGCGTTCCCAGAGCCGAGCGAAAGAAGAACATTGACGAGGTTCTGGAGGCCGTTGACCTGACCAAGTGGCGCGACGCGCAGACCAAGACGCTCTCCGGCGGAATGCGTCGCAGGCTGGAGATTGCGCGCGGTCTGGTTCACAATCCGCAGATCTTCTTTCTCGACGAGCCAACGACGGGTCTCGATCCAGTCTCGCGCATTGCGGTCTGGGAGATGCTGAACAACCTGAAGAAGACGCGCAACCTCACCATGCTGCTGACCACGCATTACATGGAAGAGGCGGATCGGCTTTGCGACCGCATCGCCATTGTGGATCACGGGACTCTGGTCGCTCTGGGGACTCCGGTCGAGTTGAAGCAGAGCGTCCCCGGATCGAACGTCGTCGAAGTGCAGTTCGCCGTCGAGCGCACGGATTGGCCGGAGCGACTGGCGCGTCTCAGCGGCGTCACCGACGTGCAGTCGCAGTCGGCTGGAGTCTATCGCGTACTTACCTCGAACGGCTCGACCACCACGACGCAGTTGGTCGAGATGACGGTGGCGTTGGGCGAGACGATGACCTCGCTCAGCGTACAGAACACCTCGCTCGACGACGTCTTCGTCCACTACACGGGCCGCCAACTGCGCGACGAGGCGGTCAAGCCCGTCTTCAGCATGCCGCCTCGCCCAGGAGGTCGGCCATGAACCGAATGTTCGCCATCGTCGAGCGCGAGATGCGCAAGTTCTTCCGCTCACCGGTTCTGATGATCATGTCCATGATGGTGCCGATTCTTCAACTCATCATCATGGGCCACGCCTTTGGCGGCAAGATCGTTGGCACCCATGTTGCGGTGGTCGATTACGATCACGGCCCGCAGGCCGTGCGATTGCGCGAGACCTTCGACGCCATTGCAGTCAATCTCAAGACCTTTACCACCGTCGAGTACAAGGACGAGAATCAGGCTCGCGAGGACGTGCGCACGGGCAAGATCGACGCGGCCGTCGTCATCCCCGCGCAGTACTCGCGCCGCGTTTACGCACAGGACGCGCCACGACTCGGCTTCGTCGTCGACAACTCCGATCAGTTCACCTCGGGCAGTCTGGAGTCGGAGATGCAACTGGTCGCCAACGCGCTGAACGCCCCTGCAATTCAGCCTCGTCTGGCCAACACCATCGCGTTGGAGATTGTCGAACTCTATCCTTATATCGACTACATGAAGTTTCTTCTGCCGTGCTGCGTCGCTCTTGCCATGTACATTTCGGTGATGATCGGCGGAGGAATGCTGTACATCGACGACAAGGCGCGCGGCGTTCACGAGGGTTATCTTGTCACGCCCATCACCAGGATCGAGCTGGTCTTTGGCCTCAACATCGCTGGCTCGATCAAGGCCGTCCTCAGCGGTATTTCGCTTACCATCATCGGCTCGCTGATGTCCGGCCTCGGAGTGATCTTTCATCCCATGGCGGATCTCGAACTACTCAGCATGATTCTGGTGACGTCGATCGCCTTCAATGGAATGATGTTTCTGATGATGGTGCGCGTCGACGATCCTCTGGTTCCGCGCGCGATGTTCGGCATTCTGAATATTCTTTTGCTCTATCCATCCGGCGCGATGTATCCCACTGCGGCGTTCCCATCCTGGCTGCGCGCGCTCGCTGTCATTGATCCGTTTACCTACGCGATTCACGGCTTCAAGTCGATTCTGCTGAAGGACGGAGGATTTGTAGCCATTCAATACGATCTACTCTTCCTCTTTCTCTTTGGCCTTGGCACGCTGCTCGTCGCAACACCGCTCTTCAAAAGGACGTTGTAGCGAGAGCAAGTTCACTCTTGCTGTAGATCAATAAGGATTGTCATTCTGAGCGCAGTGAAGAATCCCCGCATTTTTCTCGTAGTGCGATACTCGACCCCTTAGACAGAAATTCTCTAACTGCCAGTTCGCACAGAGCATAAAAAATGGCTGCAACGCTTGTTTGTCACAAGCGTTGCAGCCATGATTTTGTGAAAGACTTACGCAGCCTGAATGTTCGAAGCCTGCTTGCCCTTGGGTCCCTTGGTCACTTCAAAGGTCACTTTCTGACCTTCCTGGAGTGACTTGAAGCCGCTTGAAGCGATTGCGGAGTAGTGGGCGAAGAGGTCTTCGCTGCCGTCGTCCGGTGTGATGAAGCCAAAACCCTTTGCGTCGTTAAACCATTTCACTGTGCCTGATGCCATTTGAGTCTCTCCTGCCCGCGCGATGTTACGCCAGCATCTTGATTGTACGTTGTATCTGCACTGCACTCCACTAAATTGTGGCGAGACAGTAAAAAGGTTGAGAAATAATTGAATGGGCAGGTAATCGAATTAAGCTTTTTTCATGCTCGAAAAATTCAGAATCTGTTTAAAATATTTCCCCTGTTGCTATACAGGATCAATGGTTGTCATTCCGCAGCGAAGCGGAGGAATCTGCTTTTTCTCGCTGCGCCACGCTATAACCATTACAGAAAAAGCCATACTGTCTACTGGACTCAGTAGTTCGAATTGTTGTTTTTGTCTCTGAGATAGGTTCTGGCTTTAGCCCGAACGCCAGAATCGGCGCAGAAACAAGGGGCTTTAGCCCCTAGGATACGATCTCGATTGGCATGGCATCGCGGAATCGAGAGGCCCGTCGATTTTCTGATCAAATTCTTAGAGCCATGCACTGAGCAGTCGTCCCGTGTGCCCGTGGAGTTTGAGTCCGTCGCTGCGCGAGGCAAAGTAACGCGCGTTGATCTCCGCTGCGCCAAGGTCTTCTATGTTGTGGAAAGTTGTAAGTTCCTCTGCTGCCTCGTCGGGGGTGAAGAAAAGATGAAATGGCTCGCCAGCTTGTTGTACGCGGGAGGAGAGCGAGTCGCGGGCCTGCTGCTCTTGCGGCGAAAGTGCAGCGCGAGGTTGGCTGTAGTCGAAGACCACGCCGCTCTCGCGTGGCTGGGCGGAGAGGAAGGCGAGCGTTCGGCGGAAGGCCTCTCGTGTAAGGTAGGGAACCACGCCGAGCCACGCGAAGAGGCTGGGAACGCTGGAATCGAAGCCTGCGATGGCGAGTTGGTCGGCCAGCGAATGACGCTCAAAATCTACGGGTGCGTAGACGAGGCGCGCAGGGGAGGGAAGCCCGCTGTCTTGCAGTAGATCACGCTTCCACTGCTGCGTAGCCGGATGATCGACCTCGAAGACGCGCAAATTCGGGTAGGGATTGCGATGGGCGAAGGTGTCCAGGCCCGCTCCCAGCAGGACGTACTGGGTAACGCCGCGCTCGACCGCCTGCGCGAGCTGGTCTTCGGCGTAGCGGCTGCGGGCGACCAGAAAGGCTCGCAGGCCCGTGGAGTGCGGGCGCGGCTTGTGCGCGGGATTGCGCCCCGGAGTTCGCTCCAGATTTGCGGCATGGGGGCCTAGAATCGCTACGGCGATGGGATCGTCCAGCACTAGAGGAGGAGCGTCGTAGAGCTGATGCGCGGCTCGCCGCAGAGCGACGTGCAGGGCGCTGCGCGAGGGGCTGGATTGCTCGTGTGCGTCCATTCAGCAGCTTCTCCGCAGAGTCGTGTGCGCATGGATAGGGAAAGATTGCTGCATGCAGGTAGAATAACGGCTTATGGAAGAAGTTGTGAAGACGATGGCAGAGAGCATTCAAGACGGATTGGTACAGGCAACACAGGTGGCGCGAGAGGCGGTCGTACGCCAGTCAGCCAACAGCGTCTATTTCGCCGCGTTTGGCGAGACGAGCCTCGACGATGCGGATCTGGTTCGCATCGTGCAGGCGATTCCGTCAACGGTGGCCGCAGCTCTGGCGCGCAAAACCTACTTTTTTGTTCCGCTGGCGATGGCCGAGAGTCGTGGCGCGGAACCCGTCGGACATCGCAGTGGCAACGAGGAGACGATGATCTCGCCGGTCTACACCGCAGAGTTGGCCGATCTGGCGATCTGCCACCGCAACGTGGCTCTGGAGGCGGGCGTGGGGATTAGCACAGGCGTTCAGACGGGCGAAGAGGCGCGCGAGGGAGTCTTCATCTCCACGCGGCTGCTGAACGACCGATTCTCGCTGGCCTTTGAACTCTTCATCAACGTCGGCCACGCGTTTGTAGATGTCGCAGGAGTGCCGCAGAGCTTCAGTGATCTGGCGTGGAGTCAGGCGGTCGCCGACGTGCGCGGAGAGACCAGTCAGGATGCGTGGGAGAGTCGCGCACAGGCCGTTGGCACAGGGCAGAAGGCGTCGCCGCGCGATGGCAAGCCGAGAATCGACGAGAAGGCCAAGATGGACTTCCTTGAAGCCGCCTTCTCGGACGCGATCGCCATCTACCTGCTCTCGCTCTCGGTGGACTTCGACTACTCCGAACTGCGCGAGCGGGAGTACCCACTGCTGGCCCCGCAGGCGTTGGCGGCGCGGCTGCGCCTGGTGGCGCAACTCTTTCCGCCGAATCCCGCATACGAGTTCGCCATCCGCTATCGTCGCCGCGCTTAGAGCGTTTTCAGCGTTACCGTAATGCAGACTGGCATTGTCATTCAGAGCGTAGCTCCTTTGGGCATTGTCATTCTGAGCGTAGCGAAGAATCCCCGCATTTTGGTTGTCATTCCGTAGCGAAGCGAAGGAATCTGCTTTTGCTCACTCTACGATGCTCTACTCCGTTACAAAAACGCTCTACGCCGAACGATCTATCGCTTCTTTTTGGGAGCGCTCTTGGCTGACTGCTTGCCCGAAGCCGCAGGTTTCTTGCCGGAAGATTTTGCGGCAGGTTTTACCTCATGCTTAGGGGTGGGCTTTACGACAGCCTTCGCGCTGGTCTTCGCGCTGGTCTTCGCAACAGGCTTTGCGGCAACATGCGATTTGGAAGCAGTTCGAGACCTCGCCGCCTGAACAACTGGCTTTGCAACCGCTTTCTTCGCAGCCTTTGCGGGAGCCTGTTTTGCCGGAATCTTCTTTGCCGCTGCCTTCGCCACCTGCTTCACGGGAGTGGCCTTCTTCGTCGTCGGCTTTGCCGGAGAGACCTTCTTGCTCTCCGCCTTAGCTGCGATCGGCTTGCTCGCCATTGGCTTCTTCGTGGAGGCCTTTGCTGCGACCGCCTTGACGACAACCTTAACTGGCAGCGCGGCCTTCGTTGGCGGTGCGGCCTTTACCGGAGCAGCCTTCTTTGCTGGCTTTGCAGCCTTTTTCTCGACCGTCTTCGTCGCGACCTTCTCGACTGCCTTCTTCGCTGCAACCTTGACTACCGCAGGCTCGTGCTTAATCTCAGAGATCGTCTCGATTGCTACAGGGGTAGCCTCTGAGGCATCTTCGCTCGATTTGGCAACTTCCTCAGAAAGGTTCTCGTCGGTCTCCGCAATCTTGAGCGCCTTCGCTGCCTTTGCGTCCTTCTTTGTCGTTCGCGCGCGCCGTAGGTGCACAGGCGGCGGAGGCGCAGGGGGCGAGTAAGGCTCCAGAAACGTCTTCATCTCCTCGACCGTTCCCAGTTTTCCGTCCATCAATTCATAGTAGAGTTTTTCCACTAACTGGTCGAAGCCTTCCAACCCAGAAACGATGCGCATCTCCTGCATCAGGGGATATGGAATCCTCTGCCGCGCCTGTGGCCACTCCGTGTAAAAGTTCTGGAACTTTGCCTGAAGCGTCGCGCTCTTGGTGGAGTACGCAACCCACAACACGACCTCTGGCCGCGCCGTCTTCAGCAGCTTCCAGGCTGCCGATGGAGCCGCTGCCTGCTTCGATCCCAGCTCCGCCGCAAAGTGCTTTGCCTCGCCCTCCAGAGCCTCGATCTCGGTCACGAAGCCCTGCCGCGGAAAGCTCTTCTTCAACTCCGCCACGTCTTTGGGAGCCATCTTCGCCGTCAGCAACAGAAAGTGCGCCGCCGACGGATCGGCCAGAATTCCCTGCATCTGCAACTGAGCCTGTGTCTCGTGCAGTTTTTCGAGTTCCGCCTCGTTCACCTTGGCCGCGCTCCAGGCAGGAGCCAAATATTTTAGCCAGCCCTCCTGCTCCAGCTTGCGAACCACTTGCAGCGGATCTTCCTCATGCACAATCTCTTCGGCTTCGTATCCGCGATAATGATCCTGCATCGCCGAGATGGTTCCCTCGGCCTTGCCCGTCTCGTAGCGAGCCTGTGTCTTTTCTTCGAGTTGCCAGCCCATCCGCGCTACAAACCGGGCCGCGCGGATCATTCGCACCGGCTCCTCGATGAATCCGTAGTTGCTGGCCAGCCGCAGTTCGCGGTTCTCAATATCCGCCACGCCGTTCAGCGGGTCCATCAATAGTCCGTAAGATCCCTCGTTCAACGAGATGGCCATTGCGTTTGCGGTAAAGTCACGCCGCCGCAGGTCGTCCAGGATCGTCGCCGTCTTGATGACCGGCTTGCCCGGCTTGGGATAATGCACGGACAGAGTGCTGCCCACCTCCATGCGGACGCCGCCCGGAAAGGTCACATAGAGCGTCTGCCATGACTCCAGCTCTCCGTCGATTACGGCTCCGGATTTCTGTATATCTTTCTTCAGTTTGAGGGCGTTTCCTTGAACCGCTACATCCAGATCCCGCACGGAGGATCCGGTGGTCAGGTCGCGCACGGCTCCCCCCACCAGAAAGACGGTCAGGCTCTTGGCGCGGGCGATCTCGCGCACGGTTGAAATTGCCTTTTTCTGGTCCTCGGATAGGCGGTTCTCAAGCAGATAGATATAATCAGCCATACGGGTTGCGTTTCTCCATCCGGTCGCCGCCGGGGTTTCTTCAACCAATCAAAACGCAAGTCGCCTGGGCCCGATAGTCTGAACTGTCTCCGACCTAAGCTGCTGCGAATCAGTCGCTTGCATGAGCCTGAAAAGCACGGCACAAGCACACATTCTAGCACGAGATCGTGCGACTGAACAGAATATTTGCACCTTTTTTAGTGGCATACCACTCCGGCCAGTGACGATTCCGCCCTCGTCGTGCGACAATCGCTTCTGTCAGACCAGACTGGCAAGACCCATGTCCAACTCGCCCAAGAAGGTTCTCGTTCGGCGCTTCTCCGGAGACACGCTCCCCGGATACCTATCGCAGTCCGCTTTTGTGCGTCATGGAGCGATCGATCTGCTGGATCTGTCCGGGCGACTTATCTCCTTGTCGATCAACGATATAAAGATGGTAAGTTACGTTCGGGATTTCAATCTCTCCGACCCGGTGAACCCTGAACGGCTCACTCGCCGCACCTTCCTCGCCCGACCTCGCTCCGAGGGACTCTGGGTGCGTCTGACCTTTCGTTCGGGAGAGTTGCTGGAAGGGCTTGCCCCCACCGATCTCACCCTGCTCGACGCGCTGGCCGATGACGATGGCCTCTTCCTGATCCCGCCCGACACCCGCTCCAACACGCAGCGCATCTACGTCCCGCGCGCTGCCATCACCGATCTGCAACTGCTGGCCGTCGTCACTTCGCCGTCGCGCCGCCAGCCGCTCCCCACATCGCCGCCCAAGGAAAGCCTTCAGGATGAGCTGTTTCACCTGCCCATCGACCCAGCCGTTCGGCCTAACTAATCTCCATCCTTATTAAATGAATGTATTTGTGGGTATTCTTTAGATAATGTCAAATCGGTACCGAATTATTAGAGTGACTTTATGGATACTGGCATGCGTGAGCATTCCTCTCTGGATTGCTTGCGATCAGCCAGGCTGGGATCTTGACGTCATTCATGGTGCCATACGCTCGCTGCAAGCCGGACACGACCCCTACGCCGATGCGATGGCCATACAGGAGGCCTTTCATCGCGATCTGGCCTCCCATCCCAATGCACCAACACCACTTAGCTACGTCTACTCTCCAATCACGCTTCCTCTGCTGCGGCTGATCGGCGCGCTTCCTATCTGGTTTAGTGGCACCATGTACTGGCTCCTCTATGCCGTCTGCGCGCTTTCCCTTGTTTGGGTGGGCATGCAGGCGGTGGAAGACCACGAGCGCAAAGCCTTCCTCCTTTTCGCCCCCGCATCTCTCTTTTTCCCCGGCTTGCTGCAACATGACGTTATTCTGAGCGGCAATGTCGCCTTGATTCTCTACGCACTCGTCCTGTTGGGTGCCGTCTTCGGTTGGCGACGCGGTCAGTGGCATTGGTGCTATCTGGCAATTCTATTTGCTTCCTGTTTCAAGGCTCCGCTGCTGATTCTAACGGCGATTCCCCTGCTCTCCGCTCGCAGACAATGGTTGCCCGCCGGCGTTACGCTGGCGACGGGAGTCTCGCTGTTCTCCATGCAGTCGTTGCTCTGGCCGTCCCTGTTTAGGAACTTCCTGCAAACCCTCAACCTAATGTTCAACTACGGCCACGACTTCGGATGTAGCCCTGTGGGACTTCTTGGCAATCTTCTGCTTCACTACGGCGTTCCTTACTCGTTTGCAGGAACAATTATTTATGTCGTCTATGCGGTACCGATATTTGCAGTGCTGTTCTATCTCTCTCGTCAGTTCTTGAATTCCAGATTCTCCCTACAGCAGTGGCTTCCGGTTCTTCTGCTCGGCGTCTTTCTGCTCAATCCTCGCCTCATTGAGTACGATATTGTACCCCTCACGATTCCCATGGCTCTGATCGGATGGCGTCTTCTGGTGCGTTTCAACTCTCCCAAGCGGGCGATCCTTATCTTTGCCTCGGTCGTCGCGGTTGGCAATCTCTTTGCCGTTCAGAATTTTGGACATTGGAAGCAAGTCGAGGGAATCTTCCTTGTAATCTTCTTCGTAGCCGGTTGCTGGGATCTATTGCATGAATTCCGTACAGCGCACGTTGCAGAAGTTTTTGAAATCAGCGAACCCGAATACGCGACCGTATAGCCTTGTCGTGCTGCAAGCTGCGGTCAGTCAAAGCAGGCACAGAGGATCAGTGTGGCCCTGCGCCAATAATCTGGATTTGGCTCGTCTCTTGATCTTCAACGCGTAATTCCTAAGAAGCTATCTAATATCTGCGGAATTGCGCAATTCCTGCTTCTGCTTTTGTCTCTGAGATAGGTCAGGGCTTTAGCCCTGACACCCGAATCGACGCAGGAACAAGGGGCTTTAGCCCCTGGGACACGGCTTTCGTTCGCCAGTGCATCGCGGAATGGAGAGAACTGTCGGTTTTTTAAAACAGGCTCTAAATGAGTTCCGCATTCTGCGGCGATAATGGTTTGCGGAGGTTTGACGGATTTGGCGGGGATCGGGTTGACGGGGGGAGACGTACTGGGCTGTCTGCGGGGCGTGGTGGCGTTTGCAGCAGTGCTGCTGGCTCCGGGATATTGCCTTGCCTGGGCCTGCAATCTGTTGGGATTTCGCAAACGCGCGGCGGGTGAGCGGCTGGCCTGGGGCGTGGCTCTGTCGTTTGCTGCAATGACGATCCTTGCGATTCTGCTGGGAAAGTACAACTCGCTGACGGCGGTTTGCTGGCTGGCGGGAATCTGTTCCGCTGCATTTTTGGCGATTCTGGCGTGGGAAGCGCGGCGTCCGGGCGGCTGCGGCCCTTTCGCTAGAGCTGTTTTCTCAAAGGCGTACCCCAAATTCGTTTGTCATTCTGAGCGTAGCGAAGAATCCCCGCATTTCGTTCGCAGTGGCAACGGAGTACAGCAACAGGCGAGCAGCTCTAAGTCGGGTCTGCTCTTTGCGGGAATTGCTGCGCTCTGGGTTCTGTTTGTCGTCGGCGAACTGGTCGATATTGGCGTGGGCAGCCGACTTTTCCTAAGCGTCACGGTCTTCGATCACGCTCTGCGTACGGCTTTTGTGGATGCGGTTCTGCGGACAGGCGTTCCGCCAGCCAATCCGCTGTACTGGCCGGGACACCCGGCGGCAATGCGCTACTACTACTTCTGGTATGTGTTGGTGGCTGCGGCGGCGAAGCTGGCTGGAGCAACGGCGCGGCAGGCCATGATCGCCAGCGTGGCCTGGGCCGGTTTTGGATTGGCGGCGACGTTGGAGCTGTATTGCAAACATTTCCTGGGGATCAGAACGGCGACGAATCAATCGACCCAGCCGGAACCATGCCAATCGCGGTTGGCAAAGACGCGATGGATGGGGAGCCTGCCGCGCTTGGCGGTGGCGCTGGGTCTGCTCGCGGTGACCGGTTTGGATATTTTGCCGACGATTGCCTTGGCGCTGTTGGGGATGCCGACCAACGGGGATATGGAATGGTGGGCGTCGGATCAGGTGACCTCGTGGGTCGATTCGATGCTTTGGGTGCCTCACCATGTGGCTGGGTTGGTCTGCTGTCTGGTGGGATTCCTGCTGGTTTGGATGTCGAAGGGGCAGGGCGGTTGGCGGCGCTGGCTCTGCGCAGTGCTGGCCGGACTGGCCTTTGCCAGCGCGTTCGGGCTATCGACCTGGGTGGCGATTGCGTTCGCACTGGTGATGGCGGTCTGGGGGATCTTGGCTCTGGTTTGGGAGCGGGATTCGCGGGGACGCGTGGCCGTGTTGCTGGTGGCGGGCGCGGTGGCGGCGCTGGCCTTGCTGCCCTATCTGGGGGAGTTGCGCGCAGAGGCTTCGGGCGTGGATCGGGGAGCCTCCGCCGGGGCGAGTCGCGAGTCGGCTCAGGTTGCCGGCGGATCGGTTGCCGAGAGCGCCTCCCATCTGCTGCGCTTCGGCGTTCGCCATGTGATTCCGGCAGAGAGTCTGCAAGGAGTTGGCTGGATTGCGCGGCTGGCGAAGACGCATCCCGCGCTACAGGACGCGGGAGTGGGACTATTGCTCCTGCTTCCCGGCTATATCGTGGAGTTGGGATTCTACGGATTCGTGCTGGTGTCGGCTCTCTGGGCGATGCGTCGGCGACGACTGGGCGAGGCGGGCAGGGCGTCTGTGGTGCTTGCCTGCGCAGGACTGGCTGTGGCGACTTTTCTGCGATCGTCGATTGTCGAGAACAATGACTTTGGCATGCGCTCGATCCTGATTGCGCAGTTCTTCATGCTGCTGCTTGCCGTGCTCTGGTGGGAGGGCGGTCTGTGTGCAACGAACGAAAGTGACCGCAGCAAACTCGAACTCACTGAGGCCGCAACGGGAAGTGTTGTGGCGGAACCGCGAGCGCAGAAGAGTTGGAGCACCTGGGCGATGCTTGCGATGGCTGGGCTTGGGCTGGTTGGGACGGTCTATCAGGCCGTGACGCTGCGCGTCTATCTGCCGGTGGAGCAGAGTCTGGGCCGAGCGGAGCAGAGTGGGCTGGCGGAGTGGGCAATGGCCTTGCGCCGCGGATTCGACGCGATGGACTCGCGCGTCGGGCGGAACGCAGTGGTGCAGTACAACACCACGCATCCGGGAGAGTATTTTAATCTGGTGCAGGTGATGCAGGTGGGGCGGCAGGTCGCAAGCGGCCAGCCCGGCTGCGGCGTAGCCTTCGGCGGAGAGGTCGGTGCGTGCAAGGGGGGTGAGGAGGGCGTGGCTCGGCTGTTTTCGCCAGACTCTTCGCCGACTTCGCAAGGCGCGCTCACTGCGACCGAGGCCCGCGAAGAGTGCAGCAGGCTGGGCGTAGACGATCTGGTGGCAACGCGCTGGGACGGGGTCTGGAGAGACGAGCAGAGCTGGGTTTGGACGCTACCGGCGCTGGTAGCGTCCAACGATCTGCGAGTGCTCGATTGCTCAGCTCCAACGCGATAGGCTTGCCACGCGCCAAGCCTATCGCGTTGGGCCGTTCTATGCTTCCAGGACGCGGGCGAAGATGGCGTCTACGTTGGCGAGCTGGCGGTGGTAGTCGAAGGCGCGGGCCAGTTTTTCCGGGCTGAGGCGGTTGGTGATCTCGGGAACCTTGGCGATCTCGTCGCGGAAGACCAGTTCGTTCTTCCACGAGTTCATGGCGTGGCCCTGTACCAGGCGGTAGGCGTCCTCGCGGCTCATGCCGGATTCGGCCAGATCGAGCAGCAGTTGGCCGCTGAAGATCAGCCCGCCGGTGGACTCCAGATTGCGCAGCATCCGCTCCGGATAGACGAGCAGCCGTGCGATGAGCTGCTCGGTCTTGGCCAGCAGGTAGTCGGCGATAATCGTCGAGTCGGGCAGTATGACGCGCTCGGCGGAGGAGTGCGAGATGTCGCGCTCGTGCCACAGGGCGATGTCCTCGAAGGCTACCTGCGCGTTGGCGCGAACCACGCGCGCCAGTCCGCAGATCTGCTCGCTGGTGATGGGGTTGCGCTTGTGTGGCATCGCGCTCGAACCCTTCTGCTTCTCGCTGAAGAACTCCTCGGCCTCGCGAACCTCGGTGCGCTGTAGGTGGCGAACCTCGGTGGCGATCTTGTCCATCGTGCTGCATAGAATCGCCAGCGAAGAGATATACGCGGCGTGGCGATCGCGCTGCACGACCTGCGTTGCCACTGCTACGGGACGCAGTCCCAGCTCCGCGCAGATGGCGGCTTCATGCTCCGGCTTGAGGTGGCCGAAGGTTCCCACCGCGCCGGAGAGCTTGCCCACGCGCAGGTCTTCCGCCGCAGCGTCGAAGCGAGTGAGGTTGCGCTGCATCTCGGAGTACCACAGCAGGAGTTTCAGCCCGAAGGTGGTCGGCTCGGCGTGGATGCCGTGGGTGCGACCGATGATCGGCGTGTGCTTGAACTCGATGGCGCGCTTCTTCAGCGTCTCCAGAAACTTGACGATCCCGGCGTGGATGATCGCCGAGGCCTCTTTGAGCTGTAGCGACTGCGCGGTGTCGACCACGTCGGTCGAAGTCAGCCCATAGTGCAGCCAGCGCGAGACCTCTGGATCGGCGATGTTCTCGGCGACCGTGGTAGTGAAGGCGATGACGTCGTGGCGAACCTCGGCCTCGATCTCGTTGATGCGCTCGACGGTGAAGTTTCCCCGCGCGGCGATGGCGTCGGCGGCGGATTGCGGCACCAGTCCGAAGCGAGCCAGAGCCTGCGATGCGGCGGTTTCAACCGTCAGCCAGCAGCGGTACTTGTTCTCGTCGGACCAGATGCGGCCAAGTTCGGGGCGGGTATAGCGAACGATCATTTGTCAGGTCCTAGGTGTAAGATTCGATGTTTGAGTTGAAAAACTATACTCCGAAGAGCGCTTCCATTTCTTTGTATAAAAAACCGCGACCGCGCCGATAGGGCTGTATCCATTCTCCGTCGACGACAAACTGTGGGACGGCGCGCTTGCCAACGTGCGCAATGACCGCGGCGGCGGCGCCTTCGGTTCTGTCGATGTCGATGTCGGTGTAGGAGATCTCGTGCTTGGCGAGAAAACGCTTGGCCTCGCGGCAGTCGCCACACCAGGCGACGGAGTAGACGGTCACTTGCATAGAATTATTTTACGACGGGCGCGCGAATTGTCGGGCCGCTTTGTAACTTAGTCGGAGAACCTGCGTCTATCAATGCATGAGCCTCTCTCATCCGGCACGACTTCTTCTCCGACTCAGCTTCCTTCCGCTCCTACTGCTGGCCCATCTGGGCGTGGCGCAGAGTGCATCTTCTTCAACGACAACCAGTCCGGCGGCGACGGCTAAAGCATCGCTCGCAGTGGGCAACAATCGGTATGACGCGGCGAAGGAACTGCCTCGCCTGACTCGGCGCTACAGCCTGACGCTGGATCAGCAGGCAAAGATTCAGCCTCTTCTGTTGGAGCAGCAGAAGCAGATTCACAAACTGGGTGAGGATGGATCGTTGAGCAACGCGGAGTGGATCGCCGCAGTGCGCAAGGTGCATCTACAGACCGTGGCGCTGATCAAACACCAGTTGACCGACGCGCAGGCGACTTTGTACGCAAGGGATGAAGCAAAGTGGGCCAAGAGTTCTCAGGGAGATTCGGAAGATGCCGATGACGGCGGGCCACCGGATGGACCTCCTCCGGGTGGTGGCGGCCCCGGTGGTGGCGGTCCGGGCGGCGGTGGGCCTGGTGGCGGAGGCCCCGGCGGTGGTGGCCCAGGTGGAATGTAGCCGTTGTGGGTGTCCCACTTATCGTATGCGCTCCAACTTCAATAACATGAACGCACTGAAACTCACTCTGAGATTTTTGTGCTAATTCTGAGCGGTGCCGTTCGCGGCAATTCTGTTTACCTCAAATTAACTGTCGGATAGGAGACGATTGACCGAAGCCTAGGGCGTATCGACATATACACAATTTGTAAACACTTGAAATATAAAGAACTGCCGCTGAGCGAAGCAGGTGCAGCACTCTGCACCTGCAGAGTCGAAGGATCTGCGGTTGTCTTTGTCTGGCAAGGGCCAACGGCCCGTCCCATACCAGCCCAGA